>JBMDXA010000154.1:0-16126 GCA_048594725.1 Candidatus Kapaibacteriota bacterium | reverse complement strand
CAGGCAGGGTCTGGCCTGGGCTCTCCGCAGCAGGTGCGGCGGGCGGGTCCAGGAACGGAAGGGGGCTGGGTCGCACGGTTTCCCCGGCCCGCAACGCATCATAACATTACCGGTTACCATAAGCTCCTATGAACTTTAGTGTTGCAGTAAAAGATCTGGCGCAGGCCCTGGGCCGCATTTCGAGCGCCACGCCGCAGCGTTCGCCGATGCCGGTGCTGGAGAATATCCTCCTGGATCTGGAAGGTTCCATGCTCAGCCTGACCGCCACCGATATGGATATCACGGTAACGACGCGTCTTGAGGTGCGGGGCACGAGCAACGGCGCCATCCTGGTGCCGGCCAAGCGCCTTACCGATACGGTGCGCGCGCTGGAGCATGGGGAGCTTACCTTCGATGCGGACAGCTCCACCAAGCGGATCACCCTGCATACCAGCAGCGGCGAGTACAAGCTCTCCGGACTGGATGCCACGGAGTTCCCGCAGCTTCCCCGGTTCGAGCCCACCGTCTCGATAGCCCTGCCGTTCAACAAGTTCACCGGGATGATCGACCGGACCGTGTTCGCCTGCTCCAGCGACGAGTTCCGTCCGGCGATGACGGGGGTGCTCTTCCAGTTCCGCCCCGATCAGATCCGCGCGGTTGCCACCGATGGCTTCAGGCTGGTGCGGGTGATCGACCGGGAGATGACCCCGGAGGTCTCCGACGGCGTCGATATCATCGTCCCGCCGAAGGCGCTGCAGTTGGCCTCCAAGGCGTTCGCCGCCGAGCAGATAGCGCTGGAGGCGAACAAGACCCACGTGCGGTTCGCCGACGGGGTCACCACGATCACCGCCCGCCTGATCGATGAGAACTATCCGAACTACGAGAGCGTGATCCCGCAGGCCAACGACAAGCGCATGGTGATAAGCCGGGAGGACCTGCTGAATGCCGTCAAGCGGGTGAGCCTGTATTCCAACAGCCAGACCCGCCAGGTTCGCATGAAGCTCGGCTCCAGCCAGATGCGCGTGCAGGCCGAGGATGTGGATACCGGCGGCGAGGCGTTCGAGCATGTGAACTGCGATTACACCGACGAGGAGATCGAGATCGGGTTCAGCTCCCAGTTCGTGCGCGACGCGCTGGACCGCATCGAGACCGCCGAGGTGGCATTCGAGTTCTCCACGCCGCTGCGCCCCTCGCTGGTGTCGCCGTACGGCGCGGCCAACGGGCAGGATGTGCTGATGCTCCTGATGCCGATCCGCCTGAACAACTAGATTTTGATGACGCGCCGCCCACTGCGGCCGCGATGATGGCGGGCAACCACGGAGCCGGTAACCGGCCGGCGCGGGGTTGCTCGTTGTTCGTTCCCGATCCGCCCGAATCGTTCATCCGTGCCGCTCTCGCATGCGACTTCGCAGAATCGCCTTCAATAATCTCCGCAACCACGCCGCCACCGATATCGAGGTGGCCGAGGGGGTGAATGTCATCACCGGACTCAACGGCGAGGGGAAGACCACGGTGCTGGAGGCGATCTCCATCTGCACCCTCACACGGTCGTTCGTCGGCACGCAGGATGCCTATCTGATCCGCCGTGGCGAGCGCTCCTTCGAGTCGCGCGTGGAGGGCATCAGCGATTACGCCGCCCCGCACCGTATCGACGTGCGCTATGACGTGGGAGCCGGCAAGACCATCGTGCTGGACGGGAGCAGCGCCTCCAATGCCGCCCAGGTGATCGGCACCGCCCCGACGGTCGTTCTCTCCCCCGATATGAAGGCCATCACCAACGGCGCCCCGGCGGAGCGGCGGCGATTCCTGGATATGGTGATCTCCCAGGCCAAACGGCGCTATCTGGAGGAGCTGATGCAGTACCGCCGGGTGCTGAAACAGCGCAATGCCCTGCTTTCGATGGCGCGCAAGGGGGGACGCCCGGTGGACCGGATGCTGATAGAGCCGTGGGATGAGGGGCTGATAGAGCGGGCCGCGCACCTGATGCACGAGCGTACGAAGTTCATGGCGGAGTTCGAGCCGATCTTCAAATCGGCCGCCGCCGATGTTGCCACCGGGGCCGAGGAGGTTACCATCCGCTATACCCCCGATGCGGTCTCCGAGCCGCTTCAGAGCGTTGCCGATTACCGCGATGCCCTCTGGCTGCGGAGCAAGCAGGTCTGGCAGGAGGAGTCGCGCCGGGGCACCAGCCTCTTCGGTGCCCACCGCGACGATCTGCGGATGGATATCAACGGAGGGGATGTGCGCGTCTCGGCCAGCCAGGGGCAGCACAAGACCCTGCTGATAGGGCTGAAGATCGCCGAGTTCCACTATCTGGCCGCCCAGTGCGCCGAAACCCCTATCATCCTTCTGGACGATATCTTCGGCGAACTGGATGCCCGCCGCGCCGAGCGGGTCTATGATCTTACCCGCACCCTGGCGCAGACCTTTATCACGGTGGCTTCGCTGGACCTGCTCCCGTTCCTCCGTGGCCGCCGCCTGGATTTCGGAGAGGCGCATTTCCGTATCGCAGGAGGAGCGGTGGCCGAGGCACGGTATGAGGAGAGGGTGGGGCTGTAGAGAGAAGGATAGCGGTTAATGGCGCTTGGTTCTTAGTGCAGTTTTCAATTGAATTGATCGGTTCTGGCTCCCGTAGGGAGCACCCGTCTGTAGCTATGGTGTCAGTGTTTTCTTCGGAAGCTCCGTAGGAGCGACCCATTCTTCTGAGGAGCGTTACGTCACACTCAACTGAAACCCGCTCTAGTGCTTGAAAAGAAGGTCCGTGGTCCGTGCGCGGGCTTCGCCCGCTGTCAGTTGTTGGTCGTCGTTGGTGGCGGATGTGCCGGTGAGGCTGCGCGTTCCCGGTGTAAGCACTACTGACCACGGACTACTGACCACGGACTACTGACCACGGACCTGCCGTGCGTTCCCGGTGTAAGCACTACTGACCACGGGCTACTGACCACGGACCCTCCCCCAATCGAAATATCGTCAATCGAAAATTCCCTATGGCAGATTCCATCGGTTCGGTGATACGGCAATGGCTGCGGGATCATAATCTGGAGGAGAAGCTCCAGGAAAGCAGCGTCCCTTCCTACTGGGTGGATATCGTCGGGGAGGCGGTGGCGCGCCATGCCCATGTGGAGCGCATCGACAAGGGGAAGATGTTCGTGACGGTGGAGAGCGCCGTCTGGCGGAACGAGATGGCGATGCGCCGCGAGGAGATCCGCCAGAAGGTCAACGAGCGCCTGGGAGGCGAGATCGTCCGGGAGATCGTGCTGCGATAGCCAGGGATGCCCCGCGAGCCGAATGCATCACGGGAAGCCGCGACGGCGCAAAGGGACGCAAAGAAGAGGGGGATCGGGGGGCGGCTCGTTCCATCCGCTCTGCTCCCGGCGTGAATCGCTCGCACCGGCATCGCCAGTTCCTTCTTCCTTGCGTTCTCTGCGGCTTTGCGTGAACATCTTTTCAGGGTCTCCGCCGCTCCTTTTTTCGCCATCCGCGCCAGCCAGTAAATCCCCCGAAAACCCTCTTTTTGAGCCCGGTTTCCGCGCCTGTTTCCGGGGCCTCTGAAAAATGTGTCCGCCGGACCCCGGGGCGTTATGGAAATCCCCCAAAAAATGGTAGATTCGCCGGTTCAGCCGCCGATTTTACTGCGTTTTGGATAGATGAAACCGTGTCCGAAATCGTCTATCTGGTGCTAGCGAACTAACATATCTTTTTGAAGGATAATCAGAGGAAACTGTGGACAAGGAAACAGTTGCAATCGATGGCCGGGGCAATGCAAACGGCAACTATACCGAAGGGAGCATCAAGATCCTGGAAGGTCTGGAAGCCGTCCGCAAGCGCCCGGCGATGTACATCGGCGACGTCGGTGTTCGCGGCCTCCATCACCTCGTCTACGAGGTGGTCGATAACTCTATCGACGAGGCTCTGGCAGGGCGTTGCGATACCATAGAGATAACCATCCACAAGGATAACTCGGTCACGGTTTCGGACAACGGCTCCGGCATTCCCGTGGGCATGCATCCGGTCAAGAAGATCTCCACGCTGGAGGTCGTCATGACGATCCTGCATGCAGGCGGCAAGTTCGACAAGGATACCTACAAGGTCTCCGGCGGCTTGCACGGCGTGGGTGTCTCGGTGGTGAATGCTCTGTCGGAGCATATGATCGCCACGATCAAGCGTGACGGCAAGATCTACCGGCAGGAGTACCGCCGTGGTGCCCCGCAGGGCCCGGTAGTGGAGATCGGTACCACCAAGAAGAAGTCCGAGACCGGCACCACGCAGTGGTTCCTTCCCGATTCCACCATCTTCAAGCTGATCGAGTTCCGGTGGGATACCCTCGCCGAACGTATGCGCGAGCTTGCGTTCCTCAACCCCCAGATCTCCATCATCATGCGTGATGAGCGGGAGGAGGGGACCGAAGAGGTGTTCCATTACGAGGAGGGGCTGGTCGGCTTCGTGAAATATATCGATGAGCAGCGCACCGCCTTCATCAAACCGGTGATGATAAGCGGGGAGAAGGAGAATACGCCGGTGGAGGTCTGCTTCCAGTACAACTCCGGCTTCTCCGAGAACGTGTTCAGCTATGTCAACGACATCAACACGCGCGAGGGGGGAACCCATGTCTCCGGCTTCCGTTCGGCGCTCACCAGAACGCTGAACGCCTACGCCCAGAAGAACAAGCTGCTGAAGAACGACAAGATCCAGCTTACCGGCGATGACTTCCGCGAGGGACTCACCGCGGTGATCTCGGTGAAGGTCGGCGAACCGCAGTTCGAGGGACAGACCAAGACCAAGCTCGGCAACTCCGAGGTGGAAGGGGTGGTCCGTTCCATCTTCGCCGATGGCCTTGCCCAGTACCTGGAGGAGAACCCGAAGGTGGGCAAGACGATCATCGAGAAGGTGTATATGGCCGCCGAGGCCCGCGAGGCCGCACGCAAGTCGCGCGATCTGGTGCGCCGCAAGAGCGCCCTGGAAAGCTCCACGCTCCCCGGCAAGCTCGCCGATTGCTCCATCGAAGATCCGGAGCATTGCGAGATCTACCTGGTGGAGGGTGATTCGGCGGGCGGCTCGGCCAAGAGCGCCCGCGACCGCCGTACCCAGGCCATCCTTCCGCTCCGTGGCAAGGTGCTGAACGTGCAGAAGGCGCGCCTGAACAAGGTGCTGGAGAACGAGGAGATCCGCGCCATCTTCACCGCGCTGGGAATGGGATTCGGCGAGACGCTGGACGTCTCGAAGGCCCGCTACGGCAAGGTGATCCTGATGGCCGACGCCGATGTGGACGGATCGCATATCCGTACCCTTCTGCTGACCCTCTTCTTCAACTATATGCGCGATGTGATCGAGGCCGGCAAGGTCTATCTCGCCATGCCCCCGCTCTACAAGCTGAAGAAGGGAAAGCAGGAGTTCTACGCCTTCGACGACGCCGAGCGCGACGAGATCATCTCCCGCATCCGCCGCGATTCGGCCAACCGTACCAAGGAGGAGCGCGATGAGGATATGGCCGGCGAGCCGGTCATCGCCGACGACGAGAACTCCAACCGTACCCGCGACGGCATCATCATCAGCCGGTTCAAGGGACTCGGCGAGATGAACCCGGAGCAGCTCTGGGGCACCACGATGAACCCGGAGACCCGCACGCTCCAGCAGGTCACGATCGAGAACGCGCAGGCCGCCGCGCATATCTTCGAGACGCTGATGGGGGATTCGGTGGAGCCGCGCCGCCAGTTCATCGAGCGCAATGCCCGCTACGTCAGAAACCTGGACGTGTAACCATAGCAGCCGCTGACCAACGGAACGGGGATAGGAGAGATTCTATCCCCGTTTTCATTGATACCGGTAGATAAGGGCTGTGAGGAGTGATGGAGGGGGGGCAGTAGTCCGTGGTCAGTAGTCCGTGGTCCGTTGTCTGTGGTCCGTTGTCCGTCGTTAGCAATGAAGCTCATAGATAACGACGACTGACTACTGACAGCCCCCGAAGGGGGCGAACCGACTACGGACCAACCAGTACTGCTGATCCCCCTCTTCTCCAAGAACCAAGAACTAAGCACTAAGACCTAAGATCTACGCACTAAACCCTCAATAACACTTCGGCGCAACTTGTGAGCGGAAGAAGCGATAATTTCGCCTCCTGCTGCGGTTATCGTGACGCACCGTTTCAAGGCGGTTATCGGATTTTGATTAGCTTATTGGCCGCATTTCTGGTACACATACACTTCTATACTGGAAACCGTTCATGAACAAAGAAGAGCTGCATAAACAACTCGAGGATTTTGGGATCGTTGGGGCTGGGGAGATCATCTACAACCCGACCAGAACGCACCTGGTGGAGGAAGCCTGCAGGCGGAACGAGGGCTACCTCACCGAAGGTGGCGCGTTCGCGGTGCTGACCGGGCAGCACACCGGCCGCTCCCCGCAGGATAAATTCATCGTCAAGGAGCCCAGCAGCTCCGAGCACGTCTGGTGGGGCCCGGTCAACAAGGAGTTCCCGCAGGAGAAGTTCGATGCGCTGCTGGAGAAGGCCAAGAAGTTCATCGCCGGCAACGATCTGTTCATCGCCGACTGCTTCGTGGGCGCCGATGAGCGCTATCGCGTCGGTGTGCGTGTCATCAACATGCATGCATGGCATAACCTCTTCGCGCAGACGCTCTTCATCCCGGTCCGCGAGGTCGTCGGGGGCGCCGAGAGCTTCAACCCCGATTTCACGGTTGTTCATGTTCCGGATATGGATGCCGATCCGGCCGAGGACGGTACCCGCAGCAGCACCTTCATCCTGGTCGATTTCGGTAAGAAGATCATCCTGATCGGCGGCACCTCCTATGCCGGCGAGATCAAGAAGTCGCTCTTCACCACGATGAACTATCTGCTCCCGCTCCAGGGTGTGATGCCGATGCACTGCTCGGCGAACATCGGCGCCGATGGTGATGTGGCCCTCTTCTTCGGCCTGTCCGGTACCGGCAAGACCACTCTGTCGGCCGATCCCAGCCGCCAGCTCATCGGCGACGACGAGCATGGCTGGTCGAATGACGGCGTGTTCAACTTCGAGGGTGGCTGCTACGCCAAGGTGATCCGCCTTTCGGCCGAGGCCGAGCCGCAGATCTATGCCACCACCGAGATGTTCGCCACCGTGCTGGAGAACGTCGTGTTCGATCCGGAAACCCGTCTGCTCGATCTGGATTCCGATCGCTTCACCGAGAACACCCGCGCTGCCTATCCGCTCTCGTATATCGACAACATCGCCCCAGGCTCCGTTGGCGGCCATCCCAAGAACATCGTCATGCTCACCGCCGACGCGTTCGGCGTGCTGCCGCCGATCGCCAAGCTGACCACGGCCCAGGCGATGTACCAGTTCATCTCCGGCTATACCGCCAAGGTTGCCGGCACCGAGAAGGGAGTCACCGAGCCGCAGCCGACCTTCTCGGCCTGCTTCGGCGCGCCGTTCATGGTGCATCATCCGTCGGTGTACGCCTCGCTGCTCGGCAAGAAGATCGAGGAGCACAACGTGAACTGCTGGCTGGTGAACACCGGCTGGACCGGTGGCCCGTACGGGGTGGGAAGCCGCATGAAGATCGCCCATACCCGCGCGATGATCAACGCCGCGCTGGCCGGCCAGCTGGATAACGCCGAGTACCGCGAAGATCCGATCTTCGGCCTGCATGTCCCCACGCATGTGGAAGGTGTGCCGGACGAAGTGCTCGATCCGCGCAGCACCTGGCCGGACGCGGAGGCCTACGACGACAAGGCGTACGGCCTTGCCCAGCAGTTCAACGACAACTTCCAGAAGTACGCCGAGGGAACTCCCGACGAGATCAAGGCCGCCGCGCCGCGCGTGCGCGCCCTGGCCGAGTAAGAGCGGGGATTACCGGTTCGATTTCAAAGCGGAGTGGCCCTGGGCCGCTCCGCTTTTGTAGTTATGGGGGGCTTGAGGGCTTGGAGCTTGGTTCTTAGCTCTTAGTTCTTAGCTCTTGGTTCTTAGCTCTTGGTTCTTAGAGCAGTTTTCAATTGAATTGATCGGTTCAGGCTCCCGTAGGGAGCACCCGTCTGTAGCTATGGTGTCAGTGGTTTCTTCGGAAGCTCCGTAGGAGCGGCCCTTTCCTCTGACGAGCGTTACCTCACACTCAACTGAAACCCGCTCTACAGGGGATTGCAGAGGAGTTACGTTGGACAAAAGGGTCCTGATATTCTCTGGTGTTCCTCCCTTGTTCGCACGGAGCTTGACTTCGCCCGTGCGGGTCTTCGGGGGGGGCGCGGAGTGGAACTCCGCGACAACACAACAACGGAATGTCAGATGATTGTTGCCGAAGTACCTACCACCAAAAAAGCAACCGCCCGGTGCTCTCTGGGAGCGCCGGGCGGTCTGACGAACGATAGGTTCGTTGCCGAACTTACTTTGCGGTATCGGCCTTCTTTGCGGTTGCATCGTCGGTCTTCGCCGGGTTGGCAACAACAACGGTGTCGGTGGTACCGGTGGTGCCGGTGCTGTTGGCAACGGTATCATTCTTGGCCGGGGCGGTGTTCAGGCTGCCCATGCGGCTGATGATGTCGTTGCTGTTCTTCTCGATCTCGTCGAGGGCCGCGATGGCGGCGGTGTACTCGACATCGGCGGCCTTCCAGGCTGCCTCATACTCGGCGCGGTTGCCGAGCGCGACGAGCGAGTCGCGCTTGGCGCTGTTGGCGGCCAGCTGGGTCTCGATCTCGCCGACCTTCGTCATGTTGGTCTGGAGCAGCGTCTGCATGGCATTGCGCTCCATCACCACCATCGAGTCGGTCGTGTTGGCGACGTTCGTGCTGGTGAGCTGGGTCTGGGCCTCCTGGTTCTTGGCCTTGACGCCATCGAGCTTGGTCTGAACTTCGCCAGCCTTGGCGGTCCAGGTCTCGGTCAGATCGGTGACATCTTCCTTACCGCAGCCGACCATGACAAGCGCTGCAACGGCAATCGCGACGAGGGTGCTGTACGTCTTACGTACCATGTTTTCTGCTCTCCTGAGTTGAACTATGTTATGAATAACGGAATTGCGTTGTCCCGGATGAGGGACGTACCTGGACTGGGGCTGCCGGCTGTTACAGCCCGGCGCAGAGGAACCATTGCCCCCCATCCGATCAGGATACACGCACCGTTACCGGAAGCGTTACCTCGTTACGGAAAAAAAATTGCGGGAGATGGTTGGGCTGGAAGTCGGGGCGGGAAACAGGGAGAAGGGAAGGGGGGATGGAAGCTGTGGAAAGGGGCCTGATACGGGCCGATGGAACAGGAGAGATCTGGCGCGATGGATGCCTGCCGATATCGGATAACCACGCAAGCGGAAGAATCTCGGAAAACGTTCTCCTGCGTACGTAGAGCGCATTTCAATTGGATTGAGCCACTGGCAGCGCAGGAATGCGCCGCTCCTGCGGAGCTTCATCATCACTGAGGGCATCACCGAGGTGGCTATTTCCACAGACAGGGCACCCCTATGGGTGCCCCCTGCGGGGGCCATCAGCAGGGGGATGGTAGATCAACTGATGTGAAATCCCCTCTAGTAGTCCGCGGCTTCCTCCACCAGTCCCCCCTCGGCGCGGGAGCGAAGCTCGGTGATGCGCATCTCTGCCTGCTCCAGTTCGCGGCGGCAGGAGTGGGAGAGGGCGATTCCCTCTTCGTAGAGTTTCATGGCCTCGGCCAGGGAGGTGCCGTCGTTTTCGAGGGCTTCCACGATCTCCGTAAGGCGGAGCAGGGCGGTTTCGAAGGTCTTCTGTTTCGCCATCGTCTTGAATGATTCCTGGATGAGTTCTCTTGGTTGATTCTGCGAGCCGGTTGTTCTAGCGGTCCGGGGTTGAAGGGGCGAATCCAAGTTCCGGCTGGCCGCTCCCATCTCCGGCGCCGGCGGTTCCCCCGGTGCCATCCGGCAGGATGGCTGCGGTGCGAGACCCATCATACATCCTGATCCGCACCTGGTTGCCGGGCTCCATCGCCGAGGCGCGTGTCACCGGCTCCCCGTCCCGTTCTATGATCGCGTAGCCGCGTGCCAGCACGTTGGTGGGGTTGAGCGCCTGGAGCGTGGATTCCAGCAGGCGGAGGCGTTCGGCCGAGCGGATGGCGACCCCCCGCAGGCCCAGCGTGGTGCGGTGGGAGAGATCGTCCACCCGCTGCTGGTGGGAGCGGACCAGATCGAGCGGGCGGGCAAGGCCACGGCTCTTCAGCAGCGCGAGCAGTTCCCGTTTGCCGGCGGCGATCTTATCCTCCACGGCCATCATCATCCCATTCTCCAGCTCGCGCAGCACCGGCAGCAGTTCGGCGCGGTCGCGCACGGCTATCTCGGCCGCGGCGGTGGGGGTTGCCGCGCGCACATCGGCCACGAAGTCGGCGATCGTGAAATCGATCTCATGCCCCACCGCGGAGATCACCGGGATGCGGGATGCGGCGATCGCCCGCGCCACCCGTTCCTCGTTGAACGCCCAGAGATCTTCGGCGGAGCCGCCGCCGCGCCCCACGATCAGCAGATCGATATCCTCAAGCTGGTTGAATTCGCCGATGGCCCGCGCGATGTCATCGGCGGCGGTGGCCCCCTGCACCAGGGCCGGGCGTATCACCAGTTCTATCGCCGGCATGCGGCGGCGGAGCGTGGTGACGATATCGCGGATGGCCGCGCCGGTGCTGGAGGTGACCACGCCGATACGGCGGGGAAACTCCGGGAGGCGTTTCTTGCGCGAGGGATCGAAAAGCCCTTCGGCCAGAAGCCGGGCCTTCAGCCGCTCCAGGGCAAGCTGCAGATCGCCGAGCCCGAGCGGCACCAGCGAGGAGCAGTCGAGCTGGTACTGCCCGCGCGGCGGGTAGAGCTTGATGCAGCCTTTTGCCACCACCTTCATCCCATCCCTGATCTGGTGCTCCAGCGTCCGGCTGCGCCACAGAACGGCCCCCAGCACCGCCGATTCATCCTTCAGGGTGAAATAGGTATGCCCGCTCGCCGCCCGGTTCCAGCCGGAGATCTCCCCCTGCACCGCGACGTTGTCGAACTCTCCTTCCAGCACGTTGGCGATCCGCCGCGTGAACTCGCCCACGGTGGGAATCGTCCCCCCGTTGCTCTGCTCGCGCTTCGGTTCCTCCGCCTGTTCCTCTACGACCGTTTCGGTCCTGATAAGCCGTCTGATGATCATCTTGGCTGAAATTACGCACCCGTTTCCACGCTGCAAACAGCCAGCCGCCCGCGGTACAATTTGATAGCCGCCGTGATATGCGATTCCCCGCGCCGTGCGGCATTATCAGGCCGTTTACGTAACTTAGGCGGCTATTCCGGCCGGCCGCGACCGGATACGGAGCGCACGTTGCCCCGGCCGCCGGAAGCCGTGCGGCGGGGGATCGTTTCGATGGTGGATTCATCCTCTGTATCCGAATCCAGGCCCCGCTATCGCGGTCTCCGGCGGGCAACCGCCGTCCCAGTGTAGCCAGCGTCCCCGGCGGCGCAGGACCCCGCCGGGGTATCCCATCCATATCAGGGTTGAGCCCCAGGCTCATCCGGTGCCGGCTCCCGCCGGCCCTATCGTTTCCCGTACTTTCTCTGCCGCACATGTCAAGACAGCGTACAGCCAACAGGAAGCTCGAGTCCACCCGCTCGCAGAAGCGTGCCGCCGTTGAGGCCATCTGGGAACCATCCAACGCGATGGTTGTGGGGCTCTTCGCCATCCTGATCCTGATCTTCTTCTGGGGGCATATCTCCGGCAACGCCTTTCTCTGGGAGGATTTCACCGAGGCGTTCTATCCGTTCCAGTACTTTGCCGCCAGGAGTTTCGGCGCCGGGGTGATCCCCTACTGGAACCCCTTCACGTTCAACGGCATGCCGTTCCTGGCCGATCTCCAGACCGGGATCTTCTATCCCGGCAACCAGATCATGTACCTGCTCTCCGGCGGCAAGCTCAGTTCGTGGCTTGCCCAGTTCTTCATCGTGATCCATTATCTGGTAGCCATGCTGGGCATGTGGCGTCTGGCGCGCGGGCTCGGCCTGAGCCAGTGGGGGGGAGCGCTGGCGGGCATCGTCTACGCGCTCTGCGGCCTGATGGTGGCGCATGCGATCCATCAGAGCATGGTCTATCACGAGGCGTGGTTCCCCTGGATCGTCCTCTTCTTCTATCAGGGAATCACCCGCCGCAGCCTGTTTCATGCGCTGGTGGCGGGGCTTCTGCTGGGCATTACCATGCTCACCGGGCATCCGCAGCTTACCCTCTATATCGTCTTCTTCCTCTTCTGCCTGACGGTCTTCCTTCTGGTGCGCGACCTGCGTGCCCCGGCGAGGGAGGGCTCGGCCGCTCTCGGGAGCGGGATTCTGATGGCCGCCCTTCCGGTGGTCGTCGGGGCGGGGATCTTCGCCATACAGCTTCTTCCCAGCATGGAGCTTGCCGGCCTCTCCGAGCGCGCCGCCTTCACCTACGAGCAGACCCTGGAGGGGACGCTCGGCGTGGGGCAGCTGCTGACGCTCGTGGTGCCGAAATTCTTCGGGGTTACCGGCCCGGCCGCCGGCGCCGATATGCAGTTCTGGTACCGTCCGGAGCCGCATTACTTCTGGGAGACCGCCATCTATATCGGCGTGGTGACGCTGATTCTGGGAGCGGTGGGGCTCGCCTCGAAGCGCCTCGGGGGGCTGGGCTGGTTTCTCGGCGGCATGGGGCTGTTCGGTCTGCTGTATGCGCTGGGAGATAACTTCGTGATCCATCCGATCTTCGGGAAGCTTCCGCTGTTCTCCACCTTCCGTATCCCGCCGCGCATGACGCTCTATCTGGCGCTGGGCGGCTCCATCCTGGCTGCGGCCGGGCTCGACCGTCTGCTTCGCGGCGGGGAGGAGGGGGATCGCACCAGGACCGTGGGGCTGGTTGTCGGCGGTCTGGTCACGCTGATCGGGCTGCTCTCGGTCTCCGGCATGCTCCTCTCGTTCTTCGATGCCCCGCCGAACATCGGCGAGGCCACTGCCGCCACCGGCATCACCGCGCTGCTGGTGGGCGCCGCCGCCACCGCCGTGATCTGGGCGCGGTTCTCCGGAAAGATGAGCGGAACCGCCTCCGGGGGTGCCCTGGTGCTGCTGGCGGCAATCGATATGTTCGCCTTCGGCATGGGATACAACAACTCCCCGACCGACCCGCAGAAGGATATCTACGAGCGGAACGATATGCAGTTCGCATCCCTGAAGGCGGCTCCCCCGGAGAAGCTCTTCCGGGTGAAGATGCGCGAGGGGGGCTATATGCTGATGCAGCGCAACCAGGGGATGTACAGCGATATCATGCTGTACGAGGGGTATAACCCGCTCCTGCTGCGCCGCCGCGTGCCCCCCACCGCCAGCCCGGAGCAGGCGTTCGACATGCTCAACATCCAGTACGATATCAAGATCGATTCCTCCAACGGGCAGGCCGGCCTGGTGGCCCGCCCCACGGCGTTCCCGCATGTGCGCATGATGTACGATGCCCGCGTGGTGGATTCCGCCGGAGCCTACAACGGGCTGAAGAGCGGCGGGGTGGATGTGTCCCGTACGGTGCTGCTGGAGAAGAACCCCGGCATCACGCTCGATGGCACCGGCACCGGCACCGCGAAGGTGACCGCCTACGATGCCAGCGCCATCAGCGTAAGCGTGACCACCGACAAGCCGGGCATCCTGCTGATGAGCGAGATCTGGTATCCGGCATGGAAAGCGTATGTGGATGGCAATCCCGCCGAATTGCTGGTGGCCGATTACTCGCTCCGTGGCGTGGCGGTTCCGGCCGGAACCCACACCGTGGAGTACCGGTTCGAGTCCGGCGCGTTCAGCACCGGGGTCTGGATCACGGTGGTCACCCTGCTTGCGGCGCTCGCCGGCGCGGTTCTGACCGGGATGAGGTTGCGCAGAGGGAGGGAGATGGGACCGGCCGAGACGGAATCGCAGGCGATCGGGGGAGTTGCCGGTTAGGAGCGGAGAGGATGGAGTGATGGGAAGGAATGCGATACGATGCATGTCATCTCTTCAAGCCATCTCGTTGCTACTACCTACAGTCGGCGGCACCGTACTATCAACAACTGGCCTCCGAACACACTTTGCAACGGTTCGGCGGCTTCCGGGGAGGACGCGGTGTGTAAATTTGCCCTGGAATGGCCGTAAACGAGCCAAGCCATAGCTTCTAGCCCCTAGCAGGAACATAATGGGTCTGTTCAATTCTCTTATCTCGAACGCGCTGCCGTACGCCCCCAAGGCGCTCGTTCGGATCGTAGCCAACAAGTATATCGCCGGGGAGACGCTCAACGACGGCATGGAGACCGCCGCCCGGCTGAACAGGGAGGGGGCGATGGCGACGATGGATGTGCTGGGCGAGTTCGTGGAGAGCTCCGAGGTGGCACGCCGCGAAACCGAGGAGTCGGTGCGGGTGCTGGAGGAGATCCGGCGCCGGAACGTCGATAGCAACCTCTCGGTGAAGCTTACATCGCTCGGCCTGGCTATCGACAAGGAGTTCGCCTACGGCAACCTGCTTCGTGTGGTGGAGAAGGCGGCCGAGCTGGGGAACTTCGTGCGCATCGACATGGAGAATTCCCCCTATACCGATGCCACCCTGGAGCTGCTCAGACGGGTACACAAGCAGTATCCGGCCCATGTCGGCATCGTGCTCCAGGCCTATCTGCGGCGCACCGAGCGGGATGTGCGGATGCTCCTGGCCGAGGGCGTTACCTTCCGCCTGTGCAAGGGAATCTACGTGGAGCCGGAATCGATAGCGTTCAAGGGGCGCGAGGAGGTTCAGCAGAACTATCTGAAATGTCTCGGCATCATCTTCGATCATGGCGCCTATGTGGGCATCGCCACGCACGATGATGTGCTGATCGACGGAGCCCGGAAGATGATCGCCGAGCGGGGGCTGCGCCGCGAGCAGTACGAGTTCCAGATGCTGCTGGGCGTTCGCGATCCCAAGCGCCGCGAACTGATAGCGCAGGGGCATCGCCTTCGCGTGTATGTTCCGTTCGGGCGCGACTGGTACGGATATTCGATCCGCCGACTGAAGGAAAATCCCGCTGTGGCGGGGCATGTCTTCAAGGCTATCTTCACGGGGGATTGAGGGAGTAGTTCTTGGGTAGTTCTTGGGGCGCCGCCTTCGGCGGCTGTAGTTCTTAGTTCTTGGAGAGAATTTCCCGGCTGTTGAACTGCGCTCTGGCAGGAAGCGGTGCGTGGATGCTGCTAGCGAGGGGGCGGGTGCAGAATGAGGATGTGCCTGCAATGCCGTCCGGCATCAACCCCAAAGGGAGGTAGTCGTTACCCAAGTTCTATCCAACTAAGAACTAAAGGCTAAGAACCAAGATCTCTCCCGGCATGGCGCAAAAACTGCTATGGCAAGCAAAGCGTTCCGTTCATTCATAAGCATACGATTTCAATCACCATGGAAGTAAAAGAGATTCTTGCCTCCGCAGAGGAGGAGATGAAAAAGGCAATCGACCATTGCCACATCGAGTTTGGGAGGATTCGCACCGGCAGAGCTTCCACCAGCCTTCTCGACTCCGTACGGGTCGATTATTACGGCCAGATGGTTCCTCTGTCGCAGGTCGCCACGGTGACCACTCCCGATGCAACGATGATCCTTGTGCAGCCGTGGGAGAAGAAGCTCGTGCAGGCGATCGACCGGGCCATCCAGGCCGCAAATCTCGGCATGAACCCCACCAGCGACGGCAATGTGATCCGCCTGCCGGTTCCTCCGCTTACCGAGGAGCGCCGCAAGGAGATGGTGAAGATGGCCCGGAAGGTGGGAGAGGATTCCAAGATCGGCGTCCGCAATGCCCGCCGCGATGCGATGGATCTGCTGAAGAAGGCGGAGAAGGATCAGCAGATGGGAGAGGATATGCGCAAGGGTGGAGAGGCCGATGTGCAGAAGCTGACCGATCGCTATATCGAAGAGGTGGACCGCATCCTTGCCGATAAGGAAAAGGATATCATGGCCGTATAGTCTCTTCGGGGCTCCCGCCAGACAATATGCGGACGGCGCGAACCGTTGCTGGTTTGCGCCGTCATGGTTTATGGGATGGTGAGTGGTGCTTGGTGTTTAGTGCTTAGTGCTTGGTTTTTAGAGAAGAAGCGGGTCGGTAGTACCGTGAATCTGGCCTGTGGTCGGTGTTCACCGTGAGCCGCCGGTATGGAAGCCACGGACAGCGGGCGAACCCCCGATGGGGGGAAGCCCGCGGACTGGCTACTGACCA
>JBMDXA010000153.1:0-16992 GCA_048594725.1 Candidatus Kapaibacteriota bacterium | reverse complement strand
GCCCAAGATGGGCGAGTCGGTGCAGGAAGGGACGATACTGCGCTGGCTGAAGCAGCCGGGCGATCAGGTGGAGCGCGACGAGGTGATCGCCGAGATTTCGACCGACAAGGTCGATACCGAGATCCCCTCCCCCGCCGCCGGAACGCTTGCGGAGATCGTGGCCCAGGAGAACGAGACCGTCGGTGTGGGGAATGTGATCGCCTATCTCTCCGGCGGAAACGCTCCGGCCAGCAAGCCGGCCGCCCAGCAGGCACCGCAGCCGGCCCCGGCCCAGCAGCCCGCTCCGCAGCAGGCACCGCAGCCCGCGCCCAGCAACGGCGCGCAGAACAACGGTAATGGCGCGGCCCCGGCCCAGCAGCAGCCCGCACCGGCGCAGCAGCCGGCCGGCGAGGTTGGCCCCATCCCGCGCAGCAGCGGCGGCCGTTTCTACTCTCCGCTGGTCCGCTCCATCGCAACCAAGGAAGGGATCGGCCTTCAGGAGCTCGAAGCAGTCAACGGCAGCGGCCAGGGAGGCCGGGTGACGAAGGATGATCTGATGGGATATGTGCAGAACCGCGGCACCCGCCCGGCACCTGCTCCTGCCCAGCAGCCCTCCCAGGCGCTCGCTCCGGCAACGGCCCAGCCGTCACAGGCCCCGGCCCAGCAGCCCGCCCGCCCCGCCGCGCCGTCGGCTCCGAAGGAGTACGGCCCGGATGTCGAGGTGGTTCCGATGGATCGCATGCGCCAGCTTATCGCCGAGCACATGGTCCGCTCCAAGCAGACTTCGCCGCATGTCACCGAGGTGGGTGAATCCGATGTCACCGATCTGGTGCGCCTGCGCGATATCCGCAAGGACGAGTTCCAGAAGCGCGAGGGGATCAAGCTCACCTTCACGCCGTTCTTCATCGCGGCGGTTGCCCGCGCCCTGCGCGAGAACCCCTGGGTGAACGCCTCGGTGGATGGCACCAACGTGATCGTCAAGAAGCGGGTGAACGTCGGCGTTGCAACGGCACTGCCGGACGGCAACCTGATCGTACCGGTTATCAAGGATGCCGACCGGATGAACATCACCGGCCTGGCACATGCGGTCAACGATCTGGCAACCCGCGCCCGCAACAAGTCGCTGACGCCGGACGAGATCGCCGGCGGCACCTTCACGCTGACCAACTACGGCGTGTTCGGCCTGCTGCACGGCGCACCGATCATCAACCAGCCGCAGGTAGCCATCCTGGGCACCGGTGCCATCCAGAAGCGCCCGGTGGTGCGCGAGGTGATGGGGCAGGATATGATCGTGATCCGCTCGATGGTCTATCTCTCGCTGTCGCACGATCATCGTGTGATCGACGGCCTTCTCGGAGGCAAGTTCCTCTCGGATGTCATCAGGCACCTCGAGAGCTTCAACGAGAATATGATGCTGTGATTTCGGCGGGGGCTCCGGGAATATGACCCGGAGCCCCCGTTTCGTACTATGAAAGGGTAAGGCATGATAAGCATTGAAAGTATCGAGATCCCCGTTATCCAGCCATCGGAGCGCCCGGCCCCTGCCGAGCGCCGCCCGGAGTGGCTCAAGGTGAAGATTCCGACCGGAGAGAGCTTCCGGCTCCTGAAGCAGATGATGCGCTCCAAGGCGCTGCATACCGTCTGCGAGGAAGCCCGCTGCCCGAACATGGCCGAATGCTGGTCGGCCGGTACCGCCACGTTCATGATCCTGGGCGATACCTGCACCCGCTCCTGCGGCTTCTGCGCGGTGAAGACCGGCCGCCCCGGCACCATCGACATCGAGGAGCCGGGACGTGTGGCCGAGGCCATCCAGCAGATGGACCTGACGCACGCGGTGATAACTTCGGTCAACCGCGACGAGCTTTCCGATGGCGGTGCCGGCGTTTTCGCCGAGACCATCCGCCAGACCCGTATCATGAATCCGGGCGTCACCGTGGAGGTGCTCATCCCCGATTTCAAGGGGAAGAAGGAACTGCTCCAGCTGATCCTGGATGCCCGCCCCGATATCCTGAACCATAACACCGAGACCGTTCCCTCGCTCTATCGCAGGGTGCGCCCGCAGGCGAAGTATCACTGGACCCTCGGCGTTCTCCAGGAATCGAAGCAGCAGGGATTGCTCACCAAGACCGGCATCATGCTCGGTCTGGGAGAAGGGCGCGAGGAGCTGCTGAAGACGATGGGGGATCTGGTGGAGATCGGGGTGGATATCCTGACGCTCGGCCAGTATCTCCAGCCCACCAAGGGGCATCTTCCGGTGGAGCGGTTTGTGACCCCTGCCGAGTTCGACGAGTACCGCGAGATCGGCCTGCAGATGGGCTTCCGGCATGTGGAATCGGGTCCGCTGGTTCGTTCCAGCTATCACGCCGAGCGCCACGTGCACTAGGGGCGGTAACCGGATGCGGAGCCGGATGCGGAGCCGGACGGTTGCAGATGAGTGTGGGATCAGGGGGCCTGGCGCCCCCGGTATCCCCGCCGGATGCCGTGAATACGGCACCGGAGAGTTCCGGCAGAAGGGGAACAATCGTAGTCGGAGGGAGAGGTCCGGTGCCCCGGCAACCAGTCTCCTTTCGATTTATTGTTTTGAATCGTTTCTGCTAGCTTATATTTCGAGCTTATGGAGCAAATGTCCGATAAACCCCAGCAGCAGATCCTGACAGAGCCGGAGAACAAGCTTCCCGACTTCACCTTCGATCAGCTACCCCCTGCCATGCGCGAATCGGTGGAGGGGATGGGATGGCCCGCCCCGATGCCGGTGCAGGCAAAAGCCATCCCCTATCTTCTCGACAAGCGCGATATGATCGTGCAGTCGCGTACCGGCTCCGGCAAGACCGGGGCCTTCATGATGCCGCTGTTGATGCGGATCGACCCTTCGCGCCGGCATCCGCAGGCGCTTGTACTGGTCCCCACGCGCGAGCTGGCCGGACAGGTATACAAGGAGTTCGAGACGCTGGGACGAGGGATGAACCTGGAGGGGGCGCTGCTGTACGGCGGTGTCGGCTACAACGCGCAGCTGCAATCGCTTCGCGCCGGAGCACAGGTCATCATCGGTACGCCGGGGCGTGTGCTCGATCATATCGGCCGCCGCGCCCTCAATCTGGATCGCCTCAATATCCTCGTCTTCGACGAGGCCGATGAGATGCTCTCGATGGGCTTTTATCCCGATATGCGGGAACTGCGCAAATATCTGCCGCGCGAGCGCTCCTCCTGGATGTTCTCGGCCACCATGCCCTACAAGGTGCAGCTGCTGGCCCGGGAGTTCCTGCGGGAGCCTGAATTTCTCTCCCTCAGCTCCGGCGATGTGACCGTCTCCACCATGGAGCACCGGTTCTACGATACGCCGCCGCTGGAGAAGGATCTGATGCTGATGCGCCTGATCGAGCTGGAGAACCCCGACTCGGTCATCATCTTCTGCAATACGAAGATGGAGGTGGAGTACGTGGCTACCGTGCTGCGCAACTACGGCTATAATGCCGATCAGCTCTCGGGCGACCTCGATCAGAAATCGCGCGAGCGGGCCATGGGGCGCATCAGGCGCGGGGAGACCCGGTTCCTGGTCGCCACCGATGTGGCCGCGCGCGGCATCGATATCAGCGATCTCTCCCATGTGATCCAGTACGATGTGCCGAAGGACCCCGACAGCTATGTGCACCGGGCCGGGCGCACCGCACGCGCCGGCAATACCGGCGTGGTGATAACGCTGATCTCCAACATGTCGGAGAAATCCGATCTCAAGAAGATCGCCCGCCGCTATAACATCGAGTTCGTGGAGCTGCCGGCACCTACCGCCGAAGAGGTGGAACAGCGCATGGCCGAGCGTGTGACCGTGGTGCTGGAGGACCGGTTCCGTGGCGGCGTCACCCGCATGCAGCGGGAACGGATGAAGCGCTTCCTCGGTCTTGCCAAGGGGCTCGCCGAGAGCGAGGATGAGTCGATGCTGCTGGCGATGCTTCTGGATGATATCTACCAGGGAACATTCCACCGTATGCCGGCCCCGTCGCCGGATGCGGATACCGCTGCCGATCCGGAACCCCCGGCGCCCCGCCAGGAGCGTCAGGCACCTTCCCGGCAGGAACGCCACTCGCCGCGCCAGGAACGCCAGGAACGGCACTCACAGCCCCGCCAGGAGCAGGAGGAGCCCTCGCGCCAGGAATCGTCCCGCCAGGATGAGGTATCCCGCCAGGATGCCCCCCCGGAGCGCGATGCCCGTCCGGCACAGGCAGAAGGGGAGATGCCAAACGGCGAGGGAGGAAAGAAAAAGAAGAAGCGGAAACGGAAACGTAACCGCAATCGCCGCGGAGCCGAAGGGGAGATGCAGGGAACGGGAGAGGCTTCGGCAGTTTCCGATGCGCCGCAGAGCGCCGGGGGGGGGGAGGCCCCGCGCGAGTCCCGTCCCGCCGCAGGCTCCCAGCCCGAGCGGAGAGCGGAGAAGAAGGGGGGACAGGCGAAGAATGTTCCTCTCAACTCCGACGACCAGCAGTGGCTCGACAGCATTCAGGTGATAGAGCCGGAGAGCTGGGTGAGCCCGGAAGGAGGTGCAAAGCCCCAGCAGGGGAATGCCGGCGCCGACCAGGAGCGGGGGAGAAAGGATCGCCGCCGGGATGATGATCGCCGCAGGGACGATGAGAACCGCCGGAGCGAAAGCGGGGAACGGAACCGGGAGCGCGCGCCGCGCCAGGAGCGTGCCGAGAGCGTGACCCAGCCCGAGCCACAACCCGAGCCGGCTCCTGCTCCCGCCGAGGAAACCCCGGCGCCGGAGAAGCCGTCGCGCAGGAAAAAGGATGCCCCGGCACCGGAAGCTCCCGCAAAGGACGCCCCGGCAGAGAAGACCCCGGCGAAGAAAGCTCCTGCCAGGGAGCCCGCTCCTCCGGTGGAAGAGCCCCCTGCTCCTGAAAAGGATGTGAAGGGAGGACGCAAGGGGAAGGCGGCTGCGACCGGGAAGGAGGAGGCTCCTGGTGCCGAGGTTCCCGCTTCCGCGACGAAGAAGAGCGGAACAAGGAAGAAGGCCGCCGAGGAACCGGCTCCGGCCGAGGAGGCCCCGAAAGCCGCTCGCCGCACAACCGCAAAGAAGACTGCCGAGGAGCCCGCTCCGGAGGCACCCAAGAGCCGGGGCGCATCGAAGAAAGCTGCGGCCGCTCCGGCCGAGGCTCCCGCTCCGGCCGCCGAGAAGAAGAGCCGTGCAAAGAAGACTTCCGAGGAGGAGCCTGCTCCTTCGAAGCGGAAGAAAACTACATAACCCGGCAAACGATCCGTGATGAATGCCAGCCAATCAACGTCATGTGATTGGCTGGCTTCGTTACAGGGGTACCCCATGCCTGGAGAGCCGGCAGGAACTCGGAGCGGGTTTTTCTCTTCTTCCAGCGGAAGAGGCGTGGCGCGCTCTTGCAGCCGGAAATCGGCAATCGCCAATCGGCGGTCCCCCGGATCTCCCAACAAACCGTTCACAGCGTCGTCTTGAAGCTGACGCTGTTCGGAGCCGGTATCCGCTTTCGAACACTTCATGGCCGGCTCACTCCCGAAGCGCCAGAGTTCGATCACTCGAAGCACCTTCGCCGAACATTATGAAGTATCTGGTTCCGCTTGCGGCGGCCGTCCTGGGGCTCTATGTCCAGGCCGGCGTTCCCGGCGATGATCTCCCCGCACCCTCGTCTGCTTCGTTCCCGCTGGGGGCTCTGGCTCCGGGGGGAAGCCGCGGGCTGGCCTCCGGGTCCGTACCGGAGGAGCGGAGCTTCAACCCCAGAGGGGAGAAGATCTATCAGAGCTCCTGCCGTATCTGCCACGATTCCGGCGCCCTTGGGGCGCCCCGGCTGGGAAGCCAGGGGGATTGGCGGGTGCGGATCGCAAAAGGGCGCAAGGCCCTGGTGGCGAATGCGGTGAAGGGGTTCGGCCAGATGCCGGCAAAGGGGGGGCGCTCCTCGCTGACAGCGCGAGAGGTAGCCCTGGCTATCGATTATATCCTCCTGAAAACTCCCGCATCCCGGCCGTAGCGTGCCGTTCACTGCACCCTCCCGGCAGGAGCGAATACCGGAAGGGAAGGGTGGTTTCCGGCATCCGTTCTCCCCGCATTCCGGCAGGAGGTCTCCTCCGCCACGAACTACTAGCCGCTCCATTACCTCTATGCGCTACGTCTACATCGCGGTGGCCCTTCTGTTCCTCAGCTTCTGCGCGGTGCAGTACAACGATCCCGATCCTCTCCTCTGGATCGCCATCTATGGGTATACGGCGGTCCTGACCGGCCTGGCCGCTTTCGGCATCCATACCCCGCTGGCAATTCCCGGAGTCATCTTCTGCCTTGCCGGATTTTTCGTTTTATTCCCCTTTGTAAACGCGGGGTGGTACGATAGCGAGGAGGGACGCGAGGCGTTCGGCCTGCTGCTGTCGGCGCTCTGGATGGGATTTCTGCTGCTGCAGTGGATACGATCCAGACCGAAGCGAACCCACTCTGCGGCGGAGGTCTAGCGCTCCGGAGACTGGAGCGAGACAACCCGCCTTCCCCCTTTTTTGCAGTGCCGGTCCCCGTCTGCACGATATCAGATCGAATTATGCGACATCATCAACACCCGTTCAATCGTATCCCCATCATCATCTTCTCCGTGCTGGCCCTGCTGCTGGCTGTGGAGGCTTCGTTCGGAGTGATCCCGGAGCAGCATCGCGCGCTGCCGGGTGCTCCCGCCGGACGTGCCGGGGGCCCGGCGAATCTGGCGAAGACCACCTGCGCCTCCTGTCATGAGCTGAAGAACGGGGTGGTGGGGGAGAAAAAGCATTTTCTGAACCAGCGCGCAAAGCTCACCCGGAAGGCGTGGGCGAAGAAGATCGATCTGGATTTCAAGTGCGGAACCTGCCACCGGGTGCCCGATCCCGATGTGGTGGACCGCACCGGATGGTCCACCGTGATAGCGCATATGGGGATGGTGATGGAAACCCGGCGGATGGTCAGCTACTCGAACGACGAGTGGCTGGATCTGCTCCATTATTACTCCATGTTCAGCCCCGAACTTCAGCCGAAGCTGAATCCCGATCCGGTGGCCTCGCCGGTCGGGTTTGCGCCGGAGGAGATGCTGCCGGTAGTACCTACGCCGTTCGCCAATACCATCAGCAATGTGAACCTGGTGGATCTGAACGCCGACGGGAAGCTGGAGGTGCTGGCGTGCGATTTCACTACCGGGCAGATCTTCCATGTGTGGCCGGCCGGTGCTCCCTCCGATGGGCCCCGCTGGAACACCGATACGCTCGCGGTGCTCCGCCATCCGGGCCATACCGAGGTGCACGATTACAACAGCGACGGCCTTCCCGATATCGTGGTGGCCTGCCTGGGGACCATGTTCGCAAACGATTCGCTCCTCGGCTCGGTGGTGCTGCTGACCAACCGGGGGAGGAAACGGGATGGCTCCGGATTCATCTTCACGGCCGATACCATCAAGAAGGATCTCAGCCGCATCTCCGATGTACGGCCGGGCGATTTTGATGGCGACGGGGATATCGATTACGTTCTGGCGAGCTATGGCATGCTGAACGAGGGGGAGATAGGATGGCTGGAGAACCGTGGCGCGCTCTCGTATGCCTATCACCAGGTGGTGAAAAAGGCGGGGGGCATCCATGTGCCGCCCATCGATTTGAACGGCGACGGGCATCTCGATTTCATAGCGCTGATAGCGCAGGAGCATGAGGAGATCACCGCCTTCATCAACGACGGCCGGGGTACGTTCAAGCCGCGCACGCTCTTCCAGGCTCCCGCCCCCACATTCGGCTCCTCCGGCATCGAGCTGGTGGATCTGGACAAGGACGGCGATCAGGATATCCTGTTCACCAACGGCGATAATTTCGATCTCCCCGGTGCCATCGGGCCGTTCCCCTATCATGGCGTGCAGTGGCTGGAAAATGTGGGGAAAATGAATTTCAAATACCATGGGCTGCTCGGGTTCTACGGCGCCTACAAGGCCGATGCAGGCGATGTGGACAACGACGGCGATTTGGATATCGTGGTGGTGAGCCTTTTCAATTACTGGAATGATCCGGCGCGCCAGAGCATCATCTGGCTGGAGAACGACGGCCGCCAGAATTTCACTCCGCACGGCATCGGTAATTCGGTCACCCACCTGATCTCCATGAAACTGGGTGATATCGATAATGATGGAAAAATCGACGCGGTAAGCGGCAGCACCCATGTGTTCGAGCCGTTCAATCGCGTGGGACGTCTGACCCTCTGGAAAAATCTCGGCGGGACCGAGGGGAAATAACCGGGGATTTCCGATCGGGAGAAGAAGGAAGAGGAGAAGAGAAACGGAAATCCGATTTCGGTCTATTCCGGCGGAATCACAATGGCATAGCAATAATGGAGGATAGTGGGATGAACTATACGGTCAGCCTGATTCAGATAAACGTTACGGACGTTGCGGCAGCAAAGGAATTCTATGTCGATACGCTCGGCTTTCCGATGGCCGAGTACGGGATTCAAGGTGTGGTAACGCTCCTGAACGGCGATGGGGCGCCGATACTCCTGTACCCGGTGGAGCAGCGTGTGGAGCATGATTATCCCAACCAGACCGGGGCGCTGCTGGTGTTTCATGTGGAGGATATCGACCAGACCGTGGAGGAGTGGAAGAGCAAGGGGGTGGAATTTATCAGGATATCGTTTTCCGAGGAGGAGAGCGGCATTGCCCCATGCCCGTTCGGCCGGTTTATCGCATTTCGCGATCCGTTCGGCAACGTCCATGAAATCCTCCAGCCATATTCCGAGTCCTGATGGCGATAAGCCCGGCATGCCGGGACAGCTAGCACACTGTAAAGGCCCTTCCCGGATTTTCGGGCGGGGCTTTTTTTATATAGTCGTGGTTTGCAATTGTATACTATCGTCGTTATATTCGGTAATCATAGTTCCCGCTGGGATATGAT
Source organism: Candidatus Kapaibacteriota bacterium (assembly GCA_048594725.1). Taxonomy (GTDB): domain Bacteria; phylum Bacteroidota; class Ignavibacteria; order OLB7; family OLB7; genus JAFDZV01. The sequence goes on along the minus strand of JBMDXA010000153.1, from coordinate 8,124 downwards.
CGTTATCGATGGCAGGGCACTGTATGGTGTACGGAATCGGACATTCTTGGGAGGGTAATATGGCTCTGATGAGAACAGGCGGGCGTCTGCACTTTACTCGCCGCACAATGGCGGGAAGACGGGGTAGAAACATATCCACGGGAACATCCCTATCGAGAGGAGGACAAAAGAGGGTAACAACCCCTGTAGACCATATGGTGGGAATCGGAATGGGGGGCGCCGTACTTGGTGCGGCCGTCGGCGGGGGGCCGATCGGCGCGGTTATCGGCGGTATCATCGGTGCTGTTATCGGAAGCGGGCTCGGTTTCAGGAAATAATCGTGAAATCCATTTTTCCGTTTCTTCCATCATCAATCCCTGGTCGATAAGCCTTGCCATCATTCTTGTCGGCATCTATCTGCTGTTCTGTTTCAGGTCAAAACAGAAACCGGATATGAAGGAGTTTATGAGTCTCGTTGGTGGGGCAATGGGGCTTTCCGCCGCCGTTACTCTTATCGTGATAGGTGCATTCTTTCCTGAAATGCGGGTCAGGCTTGATCCTGCCGCCATCAACGGTTATATGTGCATTGCAGGTTTCGGTCTGGCATTTCTCGCTTGCGAGACCATTTATAAAAATCTCGCTTCCAAGTATAGCAATGTTTCTTCCGCTTCGGATATCGGTGAGGATGCCGGCTGAAGAAACGTGCTCCCCGGAACGGGGCATGTGATAATAGGCCGCTAGAGGGTGGCAGGACCAGAAGGGGAGTGAGGGGAACGCATCTCTGCAATCATCACCTGTTCCCCGTGGCCGAGCCCGGGCATGGTAGTTGCCGGCCGGGGAAAGATGTAGATTCGCTCTCGTATCCGGCCGGCCAGTGCCGTACGAGCAGTTCAATCCCTGGAGCGAGAGACCATGCTATTTCCCATTGGTGATGATAACAGCGAGATCACGCGGTTCGAGGTGGTGACCTGGAGCCTGATCGTGATTAATGTCCTTGTGTTCGTCTACGAGTTGATGCTGGGGGACCGGCTCGATCCGTTCATCCTGGAGTGGGGAACGATCCCGAACGAGATCACCCGTGGGGAGGATATCCATACGCTCCTCAGTTCCATGTTCCTGCACGGCGGCTTCGCCCATATCCTCGGCAACATGGTCTTTCTCAAGGTCTTCGGCGATAACGTGGAGGATCGTCTCGGCCACCTCCGTTTTCTGATCTTCTATCTGGTAACGGGGCTGCTCGCCAGCCTTGCCTACGTCTTTCTGAACTCCGGCTCCGGCATCCCCAGCGTGGGGGCATCCGGCGCCATCTCCGGGGTGCTGGGGGCGTATATCGTCATGTTCCGCTCCAACCGTGTGGCGGTCTTCTTCGGGTTCGGCGTCTTTCATGTTCCCGCCTGGATGATGATCGGCATCTGGGCCGCCCAGCAGTTCCTTGCCACCTACGCCAGCATCGCCTACACCGAGCAGACCGATGGCGGTGGCATTGCCTACGCCGCCCATGCCGGCGGTTTTGTTGCCGGCGTGATCCTGGCGCTCATCCTCGGCCGCAGAACCGATAGGCGGTCGCGGTGGAGATGAGGGGATTTTCGATTGGCAACTATATACTTGAGCGACCCTGAGTAGCCAATCTTTAAAGAATCCCCACGCAAAGCCGCGAAGGCGCAAAGAAAGACATCTTCTTTGCGCCTTCGCGGCTTTGCGTGATGCATCTGCCATGGTTGGGTCTAGCAAGTATATAGTCGCCTTTCGATTTTCGATTGTGGATTTTCGATTGGGGGAGTGGGGGAGGGGATTAACGCTTGACGATGTAGAGGGGGAAGTTCGGTGGTCAAGGGGCCGGGAAGAGAGCCAGTGGGTGGAACCCGACTGTTGTGCTACTCATTCCATGCGTACGGCCACGAGCACTGCGATGGACCGCGGACCCTCTCCCTACCAGCTACAGCCGCCGGACTAAGAACCAAGCCCTAAGCCCTAAAAACTCCCTACCAACGACAAAGGGCCCCTTCCAGCAACGGAGGGGGCCCTTCTGTCCTATCGCGTTTTGTGTTTCGCTTACGTCGGGATGCTGCCGGTGGCCGGATCGCTGCCGGTGGACATGCCCGCCGAGATCACCTCCGGCTCGCTCTTGCCGGCCAGAAGCTGGCGGAGCACATACTGGAGGATGCCGCCGTGACGGTAGTAGAGAAGCTCCTGCGGCGTGTCGATACGGACACGGGCGGAGAACTCGATGGTGCCGCCATCATCACGCTTCGCCTTCACCTTGATGGAGCGCTCCGCCGGGAACCCGGTTGCGAACAGCTCGTTCAAGCCGCCGATCTCGAAGGTCTCCTTGCCGGTAAGGCCCAGGATATCGGCGTTCTCCTCGCGCATGAACTCCAGCGGAAGCACGCCCATGCCGACGAGGTTGGAGCGATGGATGCGCTCGTAGCTCTCGGCGATCACCGCGCGAACTCCCAGCAGGCGGGTTCCCTTGGCGGCCCAGTCGCGGCTGGACCCGGAGCCGTATTCCTTGCCGGCCAGCACTACCAGCGGGGTGTTGTTCTCCTGATACCGCATGGCGGCATCGTAGATGGAGGTCACTTCGCCGGTGGGGAGATAGGTGGTGTAGCCACCCTCGATACCCGGCACCAGACGGTTGCGCAGGCGGATGTTGGCGAACGTGCCGCGCATCATCACCTCGTGGTTGCCACGGCGCGAACCGTACGAGTTGAAGTCCTTCGGCTCCACGCCATGCTCCACCAGATAGCGTCCCGCCGGCGAATCGGTCTTGATGCTGCCGGCCGGGGAGATATGGTCGGTCGTGACGGAGTGCCCGAGCATCGCCAGCACCTTCGCTCCGGAGATATCCTCCAGGACCGTGGCGGCCTCGCGGGCCATGGCGGAGAAGTAGGGCGGGTTCTTGATGTAGGTGGAACTGTCGTCCCACGCGAAGAGCTGCCCCTCCGGCACTTCCAGTGCCTGCCAGTGCTCATCCCCCTTGAATACCTCGCCGTAGGAGTTACGGTACATATCCGACTGCATCGACTCGCGGATGGTATCCTCCACCTCTTGCTGGGTCGGCCAGATATCGCGCAGATAGACCAGATTGCCGTCGGCATCCACTCCCAGCGGGTCATTGTGCATATCGATATCCATGCGTCCGGCGATGGCGTAGGCCACCACCAGCGGCGGCGACATCAGATAGTTCGCCTTTACATCCGGATTGATGCGCCCCTCGAAGTTGCGGTTGCCGGAGAGAACCGAGCAGACCACCAGATTGCCCTGGGTCACGGCGTTGGAGATCTCGGTGGGGAGCGGGCCGGAGTTGCCGATGCAGGTAGTGCAGCCGTAGCCCACGGTCTGGAATCCGAGCTGGTCGAGGTAGGGGCTCAGGCCGGCCTTGTTGAAATACTCGGTGACCACCTTGGAGCCCGGTGCCAGCGAGGTCTTCACCCACGGCTTGGAGCAGAGGCCGCGCATGGCCGCCTTTTTAGCCAGGAGGCCGGCCGCCATCATCACCGAGGGGTTGGAGGTGTTGGTGCAGCTTGTAATGGCCGCGATCACCACCGATCCGTGATGGAGCACATGCTCGGCGCTCTTCATGGTAAAGCGCACGGCCGAGGGGTCCTTGGAGAAATCCTCCAGGCGGATTCCATCCTCGATCTGTCCCCCTTCTCCTTCCCAGCGGCCCACCACCTTCTCCGGCGTGCCGGGGGCGGGGCCGGTGATAAGGCGCATCGCGTCATAGAAGGCGCGCTTGGACTCGGCCAGCAGGATGCGGTCCTGCGGGCGCTTCGGTCCGGCGATGCTGGGCTGTACGGTGCCCAGATCCAGCTCCAGATGCTCGGAGTACTGTGCCTCGGCGGTGTCCACGGTGTGGAAGAGACCCTGCTCCTTCATGTAGGCCTCCACCAGTGCCACCTGCTGGTCGCTGCGGCCGGTGAAGCGGAGGTAGCGGAGCGTCTCCTCGTCCACCGGGAAGATGCCGCAGGTAGCGCCGTATTCCGGAGCCATATTGGCGATGGTTGCGCGGTCGGCCAGGGGCAGACCCGCCAGGCCCGCACCGTAGAACTCCACGAACTTCCCCACCACGCCATGATTGCGGAGCATCTGGGTTACCACCAGCACCAGGTCGGTTGCGGTGGCCCCTTCCACGAGCTGGCCGGTGAGCTTGAAGCCCACCACCTGCGGGATCAGCATCGACACCGGCTGCCCCAGCATGGCCGCCTCCGCCTCGATACCACCCACGCCCCAGCCCAGCACTCCCAGGCCGTTGACCATGGTGGTGTGCGAGTCGGTGCCCACCAGCGTATCCGGATAGGCCACGGGGTTCTCGGCGTTCTCACCTTCCTTGGCCTCGGTGGCGAACACCACGCGGGCCAGATATTCCAGGTTCACCTGGTGGACGATGCCGGTTTCCGGCGGCACCACCTTGAAACTTTCAAATGCCTTCTGTCCCCAGCGGAGGAACTGATAGCGCTCCTTGTTGCGGTCGTATTCGAGCTGCGTATTGATCTCGAACGCCACATCGCTGCCGAACGCGTCCACCTGCACCGAGTGGTCGATCACCAGCTCGGCCGGCTGCAGCGGGTTGATGCGGGAGGGATCGCCCCCCATCGCCGCCATCGCATCGCGCATCGCCGCAAGATCCACCACGGCCGGAACGCCGGTGAAATCCTGGAGCAGCACGCGCGCCGGAGTAAAGGCTATCTCCTTGCTCGGGGCCGCTGCGGGGTTCCAGGTTGCAATGGCGCGGATATCATCGGCGGTGACGGAGAGGTTGTCTTCAGTGCGGAGGAGATTCTCCAGAAGGATGCGGAGCGAATAGGGGAGGCGGCCGAGATCGACCCCTTCACCGGCAAGCGCGTCCAGGCGATAGATCGTATAGGAGCGATCTCCTACCTGTAGCGTGGCGCGGGCATTGAAGCTGTTTAGCATTTCTCTATCCCTTAATAGATTGGTGTATACGCGTACTGAAGACTGATCGAGCGTCGGATGGCGCCCACTGCCAAACAGGGAGGTACGCCGGGATCGCAGGTCCGGTTTCGGTCGCTGACGTTCTTTAACACACCCGGATGCCGGAATGCCCCCCGGTGGGCCCGGTGAGAGTGTTATAAACGAAAGAAACGCAACTTCGGCAATTGAAGGGAGAGGCGCAACTGTTCGATAGTGACGGACTGTCGGAATTTCGTCGAAAAACAGCGAAGCCGCTCTCCGCCCCGCTCCTGCGCGCTCCGGGGCCCCCCGGCCGTAGCCATCATATCGTAACCGATCCGCCTGCGGCCGGGAGAGGGGGGGAGTTGGAAGAGTGCAACAGAAACCGGACATTGCCCCGCTCTTCCGGCCGGCTCCGCCGATATGGAGGCCCCGATGGCATCAACCTGATATTCTCTCGAGGACGCTTATGAAGATCGGACAGTACGACGTCAGCATCATCGAAACCTGCCGTTTCGCTCTGGATGGAGGGGCGATGTTCGGCGTGGTCCCGAAAAACCTCTGGGCCAAGGCGTATCCCCATGTGGATGATCAGAACCGTATCGCCATGTCGGCGCGGGCGCTGCTGATCCGTGGCGGCGGGCGCACCATCCTGGTGGATGCCGGCTGCGGCACCAAGATGGGAGCGAAGCTGGAGGCGATCTATGCGCTTGATAACAGCGTCCATACGCTCGCCGGAGGGCTTGCCGCACAGGGGGTGCGGCCGGAGGATGTGACCGATTTCATCTATACCCATCTTCATTTCGATCATGCCGGAGGTTCCACCCGCCTGGATGAATCGGGCACCGTGGTGCCGGTCTTCCCGAACGCACGCCACTATGTGCAGGAGGGGCAGCTCCAGTGGGCGCGCAATCCAACCGACAAGGACCGAGCCAGCTTCATGCCGGAGAACTGGGAGCCGGTGGCCGAGCGGGAACTGCTGGAGACCCTCGACGGCGACGGCGAACTCTTCCCCGGTATCACCATGCGCGTGGTGCACGGCCATACCCGCGCCATGCAGCTTGTGGTGGTGGAAGGGGGCAATGACGGGGAGGCGGGGCTCGTCTACTGCGCGGATCTGATCCCGACCAGCGCCCATATCCCCTTCCCCTATATCATGGGCTACGACAATTTTCCCCTTACCACGCTGGAGGAGAAACAGCGGTTTCTGCCGGAAGCCTGCGAGCGCCGCTGGCTCCTCTGCTTCGAACACGATGCCTTTACCGACGCCGTCCGTATCGCTACCGGCAAGCGAGGTTTCGAAATCACCGAGCGCGTGAATGTGGGCGATTAACGAGAACGTCCGTGGTCAGTTCGCGGGCTTCGCCCGCTGTCAGTAGTCCGTGGCTGCTGTGGCGGAACTGCCGGATATGCCGGATATTTCCGGTGTCAACGACGACGGACCACTGACAGCCGCCGAAGGCGGCGTACTGACCACGGACCAGGCTCCTTGTACTACTGTTCCGCTTTCTCACTAAGCACCAGGAACTACTAACCAGGTACTCCTCCATGAAAGACTTCATTCGTGTCTGCTCCGTGAAGGATCTCTCCCGGCGGCGCGGGAAGGAGATCAGGGTCGATGAGGAAACGGAGGTGGCGATCTTCACGATAGGCGAGCAGTTGTATGCGGTCAGCAATGTCTGCCCCCATCAGCATGCGCCGGTGATAGCCGATGGTTTTATCGAGGATTGCACGATCACCTGCCCGCTGCACGGCTGGACCTACGATCTGAAGACCGGCCAGGCGATCGGCGGCAACAGCAGGCTGAAGACGTATGAGATCTATCTGGATGGCGATGACGTGATGCTGGAAAAGCCGGAACCGGAACAACCGAAGTGGATGAGCTGAACGTACATAGCGTGGACCCCCCTGCGGAGCCGGGGAGCCGGGCTGCCGCAACGCGGGAGCTGACCGCTCGTGTCCGGCAGGTGGTGCTGGAGGAACTCGGGTTCGATCTTGTGGGCTTTGCCCCTGCAGCACGGATGGAGCAGGAGGGGGCGCGCTACGAGGACTGGATAGCCCGCCGGATGAACGGCTCCATGGAGTGGATGGAGCGGAACATCGAGAAACGGATCGATGTGCGGGAGATTCTCCCCTCGGCCCGCTCGGTGATCGTCGTGGCTAAAAACTATTATACCCCCTACGCCCACTCCGATGCCGCCGATCATGCCAAGATCAGCCGCTACGCCTGGGGACGCGACTACCACAACGTGCTGCCGAAGAAGCTGAAATCGCTCCATCGTTTTCTTCAGACGATTGTGCCGGAGGCCGAATCGCGATGGTATGTGGATACCGGGCCGGTGCTGGAGAAGCAGTGGGCGGTACGTGCCGGGCTGGGATGGATGGGAAAGCATAGCAACGTGATTACGCGAGGGTTCGGAAGCTGGGTGTTCCTCGGGGTGCTGATCTCCTCGCTGGAGTTCGAATACACTCCGCCGATGCCCGATTTCTGCGGAAGCTGCACCCGCTGTCTGGATGCGTGCCCCACCGATGCCATCATCGCGCCGTACCAGGTGGATGGCACCCGCTGCATCAGCTATGTGACGATAGAGCAGAAACCGAAGGAGGAACTCTCGCGCCAGCTTGGCGAGAGCATGGAGAACTGGGCGTTCGGCTGCGATATCTGCCAGGATGTCTGCCCATGGAACCGCTTTCAGAAGCCTACCGACGAGCCGTCGTTCCAGCCGCGTCCCGGCGTTCTGGATCTCACCATCGAACAGCTCCGGGAGATGTCCGACGAGGAGTTTCAGGAGCGTTTCCAGGGAAGCCCGGTGCGCCGCGCAACCGCCGAGGGGATACGGAGAAATGCGAGGGGATTGAGCACGTAATTCTTATTTCGCCTGCCAGCATTGAAGTGCACTGCTGGTCCGCCGTCAGTAGTCCGTCGTCCGTGGCTGGGAGACCGGCACGCCCGGTACGGCGGCAACTCATGGTGATATGCGCTCCTGAAAATCACTGGAAAGAAACGGTCAATCGGGGAGGAAGAAGGCGAGGGACGGTAAACCGATGGTGAAGGTGAGTTGATGGTGAAGAGAAGTGGATCTGGGCGCGTGACGGGATGCTCTGCGATCTATTCGCAATGACTTCATTGTTCGTCGTATGAATTCATTCGAATAACTGTTGATTCTCATCAATACAAGGTCCGTAAATATCGAATGGCGATTATATACCTGATAGACCCAACCATGCCAG
>JBMDXA010000152.1:0-10988 GCA_048594725.1 Candidatus Kapaibacteriota bacterium | reverse complement strand
CTGCGGAACCGGAGGGTCATCGCAAGCGAATCGAAATCCGCCGCGGCGACGTCCCCGCTCAGGATGACCGGAATGCGGATGGTTTCCCCCGGCGTCACGGTACGGTTATCTCCCAGCGATATGCCGATGCCGAACGTGGGCCCATCGACGATGCCGGTAACGGAGATGTCGAACGAATCGCTGGAGGGAACCCTGCTGCGAGCATTATGATAATGTACCCGGACGATGCCGTCGCGGCGGGCGCGGAATCCTTCCGGGAGGAATCTCAGCCCCAGCGGAGCGCGTCCTCCCACCGGCACCACCTTCGGATAGCTGGCCGCCTGATACCACTCCTGGCCCGCTACAACCGTGACGGTATCGATCGCTATCGAATCGAGGAAGGCGGGATCGGGGACGCCCGGCGTCGTCTCGTTCAGAAGCATCACGATCGTATCGGCAACCGAGCCGGGGGGATGCAGCCCGAAATCGACCAGATCGGCCTCCGCCCGGAAGACGCTCGCCACGCCGGTTCCCCGCAGGAGGAACGAGCTGTCGGCGAGCGCTCCGCTGCGCACCACCAGCGCCCCGGTGTGGGGGCCGGGAACGGCGCCGGGGGCGAACCTGATCCGCACCGTATCGGACTCCCCTGGCAGAAGTGTGAAGGGGGTGGCCGTCGATGTGACGATCATCCGGTCCGGCAGGGTGGAGCGAAGTTCATCCACCACGATCGGGTCGGGGGAGATGTTCAGGAGCGTCAGAAGACTGTCGTAGGTGCGGCCGAGCGGAACGGTCCCGAAATCGATGGAGGCCATGTTCGGGAAGGGCCCGTACTCCACCGCCACGCTGGAGCCTGCGCCGGCCAGCTCGATGGCGTGCACCGAATCGCGCGATCCTCCGAAATAGACCAGAAGCCGGGCGCTCTTGAGGCCCGGTGATACCGGCTGGAATCGGATGGAGAAGGGCTGGAACTGCCCCGCGCCGAGCGGGCGAGGGGCCAGCGGATCGGCCGGGGCCAGCAACGTGAACGATGCGGCATCCGGCCCGGCGATCATCATCGAATCGATCCAGGTGCTGTCGATGCAGTTGCGGAGCGCGCCGGTGAAATCGGTGTTCCCAAGGAATTGCAGGAGCGTGCTGTCGGCAGGGGTGCCGATCGGCCGGAGCCCGAAATGGATCTCCGGCGCCAGCGATCGTATCACCGGCGCGGTGCCGATTCCGGTGACGGTCACCGTGGTATCGGCCATGCCGTAGATCCCCCGTACTCCCTCGCCGCGCAGGGTCAGTAAGACCGTATGCTCGCAGATGCGGTCCGGCGTGAAGTCCACCTCCACCGGCACCGATGCGCCCGGCAGCAGCGTTACCGGGAAGATCCCTCCGGAGGCATTGGCAAACGCCCCGGAGCCTGCCAGCACCGCATTCTCGATCCGGGCGGTGTCGGAGCTTCCATCCTGAAGGTTTCGTATCAGGATCGTCAGGCGCCGCGTCGTGTTGATCCTCGTGCGATGCGCCTGCTGGTCGGCCGGGATGATCTCCAGGAACGGATAGATCCCTATTCCCTCCAGCCGCACCGATTGCATATCGTTCCGGCCGGGAGGGCCGGAGGTATAGACGTTCAGCGTTCCGCGGTGCACTCCCCGCCGTTTCGGGTTGAACCGGACCGAGACCACGGTATCCCTTCCCGCCCCGATATCCGCCGGAATGGAGGGGGCAAGGTAGGTGAACGACGAAGCGTCCGCGCCGGTGATGGTAACCGAGTCCACCCGGATAAGATCGGCGCCGGAGTTTACCATGAAGCGGCTGACGGCCGTGTCGCGATCGGTGAGCACCCTGGTCTTCGGGAAGACCAGATCTCCCGGAAGGGTGAGATTGCCATTGCGTCCGGTGCCGATAAGGTCCACCGCAAATGCCTCGGCGCCGGTGTTGGTTCCCAGCAGCAACCGCGCATAATACGGACGCGGCTCGTTCGGGCAGAACCGGAGTTCGATAAGCTGCGAATCCCCCGGCTGTATCACCCGCTGCGGCGGAACCACCGGCGAGAGGTAGGTGAACGCACCGAGATCGGCCGCGGTGCCGCTCGGATGCTCTATCAGGCGGGTGCTCGTTATCCGCAGCGGAACCTGTCCGCTGTTGTAGATGAACCCGCGCAGCAGCGTATCCCTGCAGATATTGATCGGGGTAAGCGGGAAGAGCACCACCGGATTGCGAACCCCTCCCACCGCGCGCGTCGCGTTCCCCAGAAGGGTCACGATGATCTTCTCGGCGCTGCCGAACGTGGTAAGCTCCAGCGTTGCGGTACGAAGCCCCGGCGCCGTGGGAGTGAACGCCACGTAGATGGTCTCCCTGCTTCTGCTCGGCATCACCACCGTAGGGTTGGGGCCAACGTAGAGGAAGTCCGATGCATGGGTTCCGGTAACTCTGATGCCGGTGATCTGCGTGGTGACGCTGCTGAGGTTCGCCAGAAAATCCTTTATGGTTGAATCGCGCCGGCCGCCGACATCGGTGATCGCGAAGCGGATCTCGGTGTTGGTGGTCGTCAGCGCCGGCTCCAGCCCTCTGACCTTCAGCACCACGGTGTCCGGGCGGGAGTTCGGGATATCGGTCGTGGTCACCGCATAGGCGATACGGATGCCGGGGGCGGTGGGGGCTGCGGTGATCGGGATGTTGAGCGATCCGCCGGGGAGTATGGGAACCTGCCCCCCGGAGGGGACCGTAAAAGTTGTCGAGAAATCGGCGGGGTTCGGCCCGGTGATCCTGAAGCCGGTGATATTGGTCGTCTGCAGGCAGGAATCGGGGCGCCCGGTATTGAACAGGGCGAGATTGGCCGTTCCGGAGACCCCTATCACCACGCTGCCGAACTGCACGGTATCGTCCGGGGCGGTCTGGAACCCGCCCAGCAGCCCGGTTCCCTCCAGCGGGATGCGGATCAGCGAGTCGGGATCGGGGGAGAGGGCATCGTGCGCTATCACGAGCGTATCGTAGCGGCGGCACGGCAGCCGGGGGGTGAACCGCAGGCTGACGGTCCCTTTCTGTCCGGAGGCAAGCGATGTGGGAAGCGGGGGGACCAGTTCGAAGTCGGTTCCCTCCACCAGATAGATCTCCCTGATCCTGACCGGGCACTCGCCGCTGGCGGTCAGAAGGTCGGCAATGGAGTAGGAGATCGTGGTTCCCACGCCGGTTCCCCCGGCATAGGTGATCGGTTTTTCCACCACCCGGAGCGTCTTGGTCGTGACGGTGGCGACAACCGGGATCAGCTTGTCGCGATCGGCGCCGGTGCGGTTCTCATCATTGTTATAGACCCTGATGCTGCCGCTGTAGAGGCCGGGAGGGGTTCTGGGGGCCACATCGGCCTGGAGTATCACCGCGCCGGTTTCTCCGGGAGCTATCGACGAGGGGCGGGAGATGAGCGAGAAGGTCACCCCTGGCTGCGCCGGCTGCTGTATGGTAACGCTGTCGATGATGAGAGGCGAGGTGCCGTTATTGCCAACCGGCAGATTTACCGCATACAGATCGGCGGGACAGACCTTGCCGAAGTTGAGGCTCGTCTGGGGGAAGACCGCATTGGACGGAAGCTGGAGCCGCAGGAGGGTGCCTCCGTAACCGACCAGATAGAGCTGGCCGTCGGATGTGCGATGGAATCGCCGCAGGTCGCGCGTCACCCCCGGCGGCATGGTCTGCTGGGTCCAGGTTGCGCCGCCGTCCAGCGTCCGGTGCACGGTGCCGCCGTTGCCGGCCGCATAGAAGATTTCCTGTGTAAGGGCGATGATGCCCCGGAGCGGCTTGTTCCCTCCCGGCTGCGCGGAGGTGCGATGCCAGGTGGTGCCGCCATCGGTGCTGGCGCGCACCTCCGGGTAGTTCGGCGAGTTCACCACCATGCCTCCGGCTGCCACCGCCATGGTGGTTCCGGCTATCGCGTCCACATCATAGAAGCTCAGGCTGGGGGGCGTTGCCTCTCCCATGGTGGCATCCGGCTCCCAGGTGATGCCGCCGTCGCCGGTTACCGATTTGCGCGGCGGGTTGCCGGTGCCCACCACCACCCCGTGGCCGGGGTCGAAGAAATCGATATCGTAGAGATTGTTCTGCGCCCCGGTCATCGGGACGTTGATCCAGCTTCGGCCGCCGGTACTGGTGCGGGCCATCCGGTAGCCGCTGCCGGTGGCTCCCCTGCCCACCACGAATCCGGTGCCGGCATCCTTGAAATGCACCCCCTGGATATCGCCGCCGCTGGGCCATACCGCCGGCGGAACGGAGCGCTCGGTCCAGGAATCTCCGCCGTCGGTGGAGATCGCCACATAGCTTCGGTCACCGGCGGCTACGCCCACCGATCCGTTCGGGAAGTGGATATCGTTGATGGCGCCCGGTGCGCCCGGCAGCGCCACGCGGCGCCAGCTCATGCCGGCGTCGGTCGTCAGATACAGCACCCCGCTGCCGCTGATCTCTCCTCCGAGATACCCCCGTTCCGGAGTGACGAAGTGGGGGACGAAGAGATCGGGCGTCGGAGCTGTGGCCGGTGGCGGAAGTCTGAGCCACGCCTGGGGCCAGGCCGAGGAGGCGCTCACCAGAATGGCGCAGATTATGAGGGCCACTGCCAGAGAAGTATTTCCGTAGCGTTCTATCATACTCTCTAGATTGTGCTGGGTATTCCAGCAATAGTGTGTACAGATGCTTCCGCAATCGTGGAATCGGAGTATCCCCGACGCTGGGAACGAAACTGCTCTTATATTGTGTCGCCTGTGGCGTTGGTGTGCGTGGCAGCAAGGACGGGGACCGTTTTTCGCTCCTAAAGCCCGTTCCACGAAACAACGCCCAAACATAGCCAAAACCCGGCGTATGGTACAGCCTAAAATCGGCTCCGGAGCTCATCATTCTATGATCTCCGGTGGCCTGCCCGGCCTGCCGGGGCCGGAGATATCCCATTCGAGAATCCTTCAAGGTACAGCCAAATCAGTTTATGGAGATCACCAACCAGCATGTCGAGGCGGTTATTCGCGATTATGTGGAACGATATCTGGCCGGCAACAGCTCCGCCAGACTCGTTGCCGAAGCGCTGAATAACCTTGGGGTAGGGCTTCGCCCGGTACTCGATCACATATCGATCCGGACGCTCGATGTCCAGGAACGCGCACGCGAGTTCGAAGCGCTCGGCTTCGCCTACGACGACCGTCTGGGGGTGATGGAGCGCGATGAGTGGTGGGGGAAGGTGTATCGCAAGCCCGGCTTCCCGGCGATCTATATCGACCAGGCATTTCCGGAAGCGCGCGGCGAGCGTTCCCCCATCCCGAAGTGGGTGGAGCGTTTCAGCGACGGACAGCTCCATCATCTGGCGATCAGCGTCGATACCATCGAGATGGCGATCGAGCGGTTCCAGGCGCTGGGCGTGCGGTTCACCGGCCAGATCATCGGCGATCCGGGGAACGCGTTCCGTACCATCTACACCGAGCCGGAGGTGGTCGATGGCGAGGCATTCACCACGCTGGAGCTGGTGGAGCGGCGCTGGGGCTATACCGGATTTCTCTCCACCGTCATCGCCGACGGAACCACGGAGCTGTAATACCCACGCGAAGCCATCCCATGATCGTAAAGCAGGAACAGGACGAAATCCTCGGCTTCCTCAAGGATGCCTCGAACATGCCCGGCGGCTCCGCCGAGCGGGTATACTTCCCCGAGTCGCAGGAGGAGATGGCCGATGCGGTTGCCGAGTGCCGCCGTCTCGGCTTGAATATCACGGTCTCCGGCGCCGGCACCGGGCTGGCAGGGGGGCGCGTGCCGTACGGCGGCGCGGTGATCTCCACGGCCAGAATGAACCGTATCCTCCGGATCGATCCGGAGGCACGCCGCGCCACCGTGGAGCCGGGGGTGATCCTGGGAGAGTTCCAGGCCGAGGTGGAACGCCACGGCCTGTTCTATCCTCCCGATCCCACCGAACGCAGCTGCTTCGTGGGGGGGACCGTTGCCACCAACTCCTCTGGCGCGCGCACCTTCAAGTATGGTCCCACACGGAGCTTCGTGGAGGCCCTGCGGGTTCTCCTGCCGGATGGCGACTGGCTGTGCCTGCGCCGAGGGGAATCACGCGCCAGCGGACGCGAACTGGCCCTCGTTACCGAGCGGGGACGCCGGATCCGGCTGGAGCTGCCGGGATATACGATGCCGGCCACCAAGCATGCCGCCGGATATTTCATTCATCCCGATATGGACCCCATCGATCTGTTCATCGGGTCGGAGGGGACGCTCGGCATCGTGACGGAAATCGAGGTGCGGCTGCTGGAGCTGCCGGAACGGCTCTTCAGCGGCATCATCTTCTTTCCCGATGAGGAGGCCACGCTCGACTTCGTGGAGGAGGCACGCGACCGCAGCCGCCGTACGCGCGATGGCGGCGGGGAGCAGGGGGATGTCGAGGCGCGTGCGCTGGAGTATATGGATGCCGGTTCGCTCGATCTGATCCGCTCCAGGTTCCCGACTATCCCGGAGGGGGCGGCCGGCGGCGCCATCTGGTTGGAGCAGGAAACCACCGAGGAGAACGAGGAGATGCTGCTCGGCCTCTGGTACGAGCTGATCGTGAAGCACCGCGGTCTTGCCGATGATTCCTGGTTCGCGATCGGTGCGGAGGACCAGCGGAAGATGCGCAACTTCCGGCATGCGGTCCCGGAGTCGGTCTATGAACATATCTCCGAGCATAACCAGACGAAACTCGGTACCGATATGGCCGTACCGGACTCACGGTTCCGCGAGCTTCTGGCCTACTACCGGTCGCAGTTCGCAGAGCATGGGCTTCGTACGGTAACCTACGGTCATATCGGCAACTCCCATCTGCATGCGAACATCTTCGCCGATGGCGATCAGGAGTTCGCGCTAGCCAGGGAGGTGTACAACCGCCTGGTGGACAGGGCGCTGGAACTTGGCGGGACCATCTCGGCCGAACACGGCGTCGGCAAGCTGAAGACCGCCTATCTGGTGAAGCTCTACGGTGCCGGGGCGATCGATGCGATGCGGCAGATGAAACGTGCCCTCGATCCTGACGGCATTCTTGGCCGCGGGACGATGTTTATGATGGGCCGGTAGAGAGATGATAGTTAATACCATGTGATTTGTGACGCCGAGCATCTACCAGATCAATATCTCCGGAGGGGGCGTTCCCAAGCTTCCGGTTGAGCATGCGGAAGTGCGGGTGCTCGGCATCGCCGGCGACGTTCACCGCAACCGGCGGTATCACGGCGGGCCGGACAGGGCGCTCTGCCTGTATTCGCTGGAACAGCTGGAGGCGCTCCGGGACGAGGGGCATCCGATCGTTCCCGGATCGGCCGGGGAGAATATCGTCACTGCCGGACTGGATCTGGGGGCGCTCGCGCCGGGTGCCCGGCTTCGTCTCGGGACAACCGTCGAGATTGAGATCGCCAGCTATACCGCGCCATGCAAGACCATCGCAGGATCATTTACCGACGGGAAGTTCAACCGGATCTCGCAGAAGGTCCATCCTGGCTGGAGCCGCCTGTATGCGCGCGTGCTGCGCGAGGGAACTATCCGCGCAGGTGATCCCATCATCCTGCTCTGAAAGAATCGCCCGGGCATCGGTTATGTCTCCTGAAGGGCTGATGCGCCGGGCTCTCCTATGGGCTACTATCTATTAACTACTCACTCATATCCATGTCCTTTATCAAGGCTCTGTTTGCATCCATCCTCGGTTTCTTCATCGCCATTGGCCTGGTTGTGGGGCTGATGGTGATGGTGGTGATCGGGATCATCAACAGCGCCACCGCCGACAAGGAGGTGAGCGTTCCCACGGCCTCCGTGCTGAAGATCGAGCCGGAGGGGGCCATCACCGAATACGTCGGTAACGAGTCGTTTGCCGATATGGCGGCCGGCTCCAGCCAGGTGACGCTCGCCGAGTATCTGGCGCGCATCGAAACGGCCGCCGGTGATGATCGCATCAAGGGAATCCTGTTGCAGCTCGGCGGCTACGCCGGGGGGTGGGCGCAGGCCGGGGAGCTTCGTACGAAGCTGGAGGAGTTCCGCAAATCCGGGAAGTTCATCTACGCGGTGAGCGGAGTGCATGGATGGAACGAAGTGAACTATTATATCGCCTCGGTGGCCGACTCCGTCATCATGAACCCCGCCGCGCGCATGGAGATCAACGGCATGTATGCGGCGCTGCCGTTCTTCAAGCCGGCGCTTCAGAAGCTGGGAGTGCAGGCGGAGGTGGTGCGGGCCGGCAGCTTCAAGAGCGCCGTGGAGCCGTTCATCCTCGATTCGGCCTCGGCCGAGAGCAAGCTGATGATGACTCAGATCGTCGAGAGCAGCTTCGGCATCTTCCTGAGCGCCGTGGAGGCCTCGCGCAAGATCCCGGTCGCCGATCTCCGGAACATGGTCGAAACCCGTCCGCTGCTCACCCCCTCCGAAGCCAGGGATGCCCGGCTGATCGATGCGGTGCTCTACGGCGACCAGGTGCGCGATCTCCTTCGTGACCGCAGCGGCAAGGGCCCCAGCGATGAGCCCTCCATCGTCGATATAGAAGACTACCAGGCCGATCTCTCCGAGGGGGGCGACGGCAGGATAGCGGTGGTTTATGCGGTGGGGAACATCACCGCCGGGGAGAGCCACTACAGCGCCAACCCGTTGTTCGGCGGGGAGAGTGTCGGCAGCGAAACCTTTATCGAGGCGATGGAGACCGCGCGCAAGGACAGGAATGTGAAGGCTGTGGTGATCCGTATCGATTCTCCGGGCGGCGATGCCGCGGCCAGCGACGAGATGTGGCGTGCCATCGAGCGCACCCGCGCCGAGAAGCCGGTGATCGCCTCGATGGCCGGCACCGCGGCCTCCGGCGGGTATTATATCGCCGCTCCGGCCGATACCATCGTTGCCGAGCCGGCCACCATCACCGGGTCGATAGGCGTGTTCGGCATGTGGTTCAATGTGGGAGAATTTCTCCGGGAGAAGGTCGGCATCAACACGCAGGTGATAAAGACCGGCCAGTATGCCGATATGTACTCGTCGGTGCGTCCGGCCTCCGATCTGGAGCGCGATCTGGCCGCACGGCAGACCGACAGCGTGTATCAAACCTTCATGTCGGTGGTATCGAAGGGGCGCGGGCTGAGCATGGACAGCGTGGCGCAGATCGCGCAGGGGCGGGTCTGGACCGGCCAGCAGGCGCAGGCCATCGGCCTGGTGGATGTTCTCGGGGGGATGGAGCGTGCCCTGGAGATCGCCGCCGAGCGGGGTGGGCTGAAGAAGGGAGGCTATTCGATCAGGATTCTTCCGAGGAAGAAGGATTTCTTCGAGACGCTCTCGGAGACGTTCGGATCGGGGGTGGCGGCGCTGATGTCGAGCCGTACGCCGGTGGACGATTACAAGGCGATGTACGAGGCATTGCAGCAGAGGAGTGGCATCCAGGCGCGCATGCCGGAAGTGAAAGTGCAGTAGAGAAGAGAGAGGGCGAGGGGAGCAGAGAAGAAGAACAGATTGGATCTGAAAAGCCGGATCACACCTGCAAGAGTGTGATCCGGCTTTTTGTATGAGAGCTCTTGCGAGAGGCGATCTTCTTTAATAGAGTTATATTTCCGTTATTGCAAAATCAATACATCACCAACCACCAGAAAAAAAACAACACAAGGAAAGCCGGCTATATCCGGAAAACCTCTTCCCTAGAAGGGAGGAGATGATAATGCAGTTGTCAAAAAGCAAATGCAATATCGGTGGGAGTATGGATATAACCTGGTATGCCCAGAAGCATTCGGAACATCCCCGGGAGAGGGCGCGGCAGGGGAGAGCATCCTCCTTGTTACTCTCTATCCGTCTCCTGTATGCCAGAACCCGAATCACTCCGGATTTCGATGATATGGACCGCAACCTTCAGTGCACCGGTCTTCAGCACGATCGCCAGGAGGTTCACCTCCTTGACATCTCTGGAACTAGTGATGATCTTCACGATTCCGCCGGTGATCTTGTTCTGCACGGTCGGGGCCGAGTAGACCGCCGAGTCCAGCACGATGGCGATACGCTTCTTGATGTTACGGCCGGTGATATCGGCCCACTTGCTGGCGCCGTCGGCATTCATCTTCATCAGCACCATCGGGCGCCCACTCTGCTGGTCGAAGTCGGCACGGGCATCGGAGATCACCTTGCCGGTCAGCTCGATATCGGAGTTGAGAATGTAGATGCCGTAGGCGGCGGTCTCCGGATTCTCCGCGCCGAACTCCGGATGGGCACTGAAAGCGATCTGTATATCCTCCGGGATCACCGCGCGGACCTCCGGACGGGCCAGAAGGCCCTTCAGCTTCTCGATCGTGGCGTGATTGGTATAGAAATCGAAGATGCCGGCCGGCACGTTTTTCATCGCATACACGCCACCGGCGTCCTGCGGGAACGCATCGGCGTTGGCACGGGCAACGGTACTGAAGAGGGTGGAGAAGGGATGATCGCGCTGGTAGGCGGCGGCACGCTCAGCCTCCGGCAACTTCGCATACCATTCTTCGGTGTGCGAATCGGTGGAGATCTTTCCGGCGAGCACCTGGTCGATACGCTGGAACAGACGCACCGCATCGGCATCGTTGCGCACCTGCTTGAACTCCAGACGAGCGGTGGTCTGAAGCAGGCTGCGAACCGCCTCGGCATCGGTCACCCCCGGAAGCTCCAGCACGATCCGCCGGCCGGCCACCTTCTGTATGGTCGTCTCGCTGACGCCGTACTTGTCGATACGCTGGCGCATCACCTCGATGGCCTGATCCACCGCATCGTCGATGTTGCGCGACAGGCGCTGGGTCACCGCGTCGTCGTTGGCATTGGTGCCAAGATCGCCCAGGTCGTAATAGTTCAGCAGCGTCCGTCCCTGCGGGCGGGCGATGCGGTCGAAGTTACGGGTGAAGATTTCCAGCACTGCCTCGTCGGAGGTGGCGGCCTCCTGGCGGGTGGCCTCCATCACCTTCTCGAAGCTTTCGTCGATCGCATCGCGCTGGGCGCTTTCATACAGCAGTCCCGGAATGTCCACCTCCATGGTGACATACATTCCCCCCTGCAGATCC
>JBMDXA010000151.1:0-42389 GCA_048594725.1 Candidatus Kapaibacteriota bacterium | reverse complement strand
AGAACAGCGAGCGGCGATTCTGTCTATAGCTGATAGCAGGAACGCTCACGGGTATTCATTGAGGGCCGTAACGAACAACCGGGAAGCGCTCGTGCTATCAGTATAGTATCGTGAGAGACCGGGTGCCATGCCCTGTCTCTCCGGGTTCCTCCACGCGTGGTGGAACAGGTCCTTGACTCAATCCTGTAACAACATACTTACGCCCCAAAGGTAATCGCCGACGATTCAAATTCTCCCCCGATTCGATTTCATCTGCACCCGTGCGCGAGCTTCTCCGCTATTTTTCCCAGAATCCACCCCCAAACTCCTCCCAAAGACCATATCATCCGATAGGGCCGATTTCCTATTTTGCGGTCACTTCCTCCCTCAACGTCCAAACTCTTATCCATTCCGTACCTGTTACGAAGACTTGACGTTGGTTCCCTGCAATACCCAGTACGAAATGCCCCGACAGTATAGACCCTGATTACGGATACCGATGTCACGATTCTCATGATGAATCAAACGCTCGTAGACTTTCTCAATCATGGCGTTCTCCCGTTTGTGGGAAGAAACGCCGAAATGGAACGGATACTCGCCTTCTGGCGCGCCACCACCGAAAGCACCAGACTGCGGGGAGCCCTTCTTATAGGAGAGGCCGGGATCGGCAAAAGCAGGATCATCGAGGAGATCATCCCGCAGATCGTGCAGGAGGGGGGAGCCGTGGTGCACGCGAAGCTCTATCCCGAATCCACAACATCGATAGCACCCCTGGTAGCCGGAGCGCTCCGTTTTCTGAGCACACGGCGCCAGTTGAACATCGGCGATACCGAGGAAACCCTCCCCTCGGTGGTGGCGGCTCTGCGGCGGCTGGCACGGCTGCGCCCCACGCTTCTGCTGATCGAGGATATCCATCTGCTGAACGGGGAGACGCTTCGCGAGTTCGCGCTGCTGCTGGATGCGCTCTCCGAGGATGTGATCTCCGTAGTTGCCCTTACACGCCCCATCGAACTACCGGCCAGGGGAGTGCTGGAACGATATCTTATAGAAGAACTCACCATCACGCTGCTGGAACCGGAACAGGTGGAAACGCTCTGGGAGCGGCTCTTCGGCCGATGGCCCGATCCGGAGATCACCGCGCTGGTACTGGAAGCCACCCACGGCAACCCTCTGGCTCTGCGCTCGGCCCTCCGGGGGGCAGTGAAATCAGGGGCGATCTCGTACGATCCCCCCAGCAACACCTGGCTCTGCTCCAATGCCACCGCCGTGCTCCCGCAGGTGCTCAAAAGGAATGTGGAACTCCTCTTGGAAGGACTTGCCGCCTATCTGAATGAAAAAGAGAGGGAAGGGGCGATGGCGCTCGCATCGCTGGGCGAGCTTTTCACTCGCGAAGCTGCCGAAGGGCTTGTGGATGGGGCCGGAAAACTGCTGGATTCGCTGATGTTCAAGGGGGTTATCATGACCGCCAGAACCCAGGCCGCCCCGCTTCCCGGCGGCGGCAGCGCCTATCCTCCTCTGGCCTTTACCCATACGCTCCTGCATACCCGGCTGGTGGAGCAGGCCAGAATAGCTCCGGAGGCGCTCCTCCGCATCATCGCCCGCAACTATCCTCTCTGCTCCATTCTTCCGTTCCAGCTTCTGGCGGCCGCGCCGCAGCAGAGCATAGACTCCGAAGGGGATGAGGCACGGCAGGCGATAGCGCGCGCCCTGGAGATGGCCCGCGCGCTCGATAACGGCCCGGACTGGAAGCTGGGCATGGAGTTATGGCAGGCAGCCGAAAAGATCGCCCCCCGCTGCTGGGGGGGCTGGCCGGCAGAGGAACGGACGCTGCTGGAAGCGGATATACTCTCCACCTGGCTTCTGCTCGCCCGGCGTTCGGGCGATCACAGGCAGTACGAGATCTGCGTGCAGAACCTTCTGGCGCTCACCGATGATCCCTCATCCACCAGCATGCGGGAGTACAGGCTCCGCGCCTTCTCCTTTCTCCATGCGCTGGACCGCCGCAAGGCGCCGGAACTCCGTATGGACACATGGAGCCGCGCCCAGCGCTTCATCCATGCGTACCCGGAGCTGCTTTTCACCGACAGCTATCTGGCCTATATGGACTCGGCGGCCCGTTCCATGCTCGCCAGAGGCGACCGGCAGACGCTCCGCCTGATCGATGAACAGCTCACCGCATTGATCGAGAGCGATCTGGCCGACGATCATTTCCGGCGCCAGGCGCGGCGCATCATCATCCTGCACTCGCTCGACCTGTTCTCCACCCAGGAGGAACTCCAGGCACGCCTGGAACAGATGGATTGGCTGGAACCGTTCATGGATTCCAGAAACCGGATGCGATTCCTGAGCTCGAAGCTCATGCTGCTTACCACTATCGGGCAGATGGAGGAGGCGCTCCGTACGGCCGACATGGCGATTCCCCTGTTCAAGGAGCAGAATCTCCCCAACGACTTTCATACGGGCTCCGTGGCGCGATTGTATGCTCTTGGAGGGCTTGGAGCCATCTCCATGGAGGAGATGGAGGGGGAAATCGAACGGCTCTCCCCTGAGGCCCCCATGCATACCCAGCACTTCCGCGCTCCGGCCCGGACGGCCCTGATCGAGATGGCTCTGCTGCGAAATGAACGCCAGTGGCTTATCAAGGGGGTGGAGCGGCATGCAAATGCCCTGCGGCATCTGCGGCCGGAGGCAGGGTTGCTTCTGGCACTGGAGTGCGATAGTGCCGCTCACCAGCCCGAACCGGCGCCGGAAAAGGCGGGTCCCTTGTTCCGGCCGCTTCTCCTGCTCCACCGCTCGGAGATCCCCCCTCCCTTGCATATCATCTGCGAGGCGTTTGTGCGGGGACTGAACGGCCCGCTGCTGCGGCTGCATGATATCATCGAAAAACGGGCGCTTCTGGCACTGATCGACAATTATACCCGCCGCATGGGGGTGAGCGAACTGGCCGGGCTGGTTGCTGCGGAGGCGGCAGGGATGCTGCACCGGGCGCTGGCGTGGCTTGCCGAGCGCCGGCTCTATCCCTGTATGCTCCCCCTGCTGGAGCAGGGGCGGAGCTACCTGAACGAGAAGGAACTGCGGGGGTGGAGAGAAAGCATCGGCCGGCTTGCCGAGCAGCAACGCTCCGCCAGGGAAACCGAGGCGGAAGAATTACGGCAGCGGACCAGGATCTCGATGCTCGGCACCATCGAGATCCGCCGGCCGGATGGGGAGATCGTGCCGGTGCGTGGCTCCCGGCTCCGCGCTCTGCTGGGGCTGCTGGTGGCCGATCGTATGCTCGATATCCCCCTCGACTACCGGGAGTTCAGCGCTATCGCCTCCGGCAGCGAGGGAGATCCGGAACGCGCACGCAAGACGCTGAACGGCATCGTCTTCCGCCTGCGTGATGCGATAGGGCACGATCTGGTGGAAACCGGCTCGGAAACACCCCGCCTGAACTTCGATCTGGTGGAGGTGGATCTGCTGGAGGCACACAGGGCGATTCTCGAGGCCAACGAGGCATTGCGAGATCGCTCCCTTCTCCGATCCCAGCAGCGGATGCTCCGGGCGCTCGATCTGACCCGTGGAGAAGTCCCGTTTCCGAATCTCTACGAGAATTTCTTCGAGGCGGTGCGGGAGGATTTCGAGAACGAGCTCCGCAATACGCTGGTGCACGTGGCGCAGCGCCTTCTTATGGAGGGAGATCCGAAAAGTGCCGAGGAGCTGCTGCGGCGCGGGTTCGATGCGATGGCCGAGGATGAGGAGATCGCCGACCTGCTCTGCGAAGCGCTTGTCCAGGTGGGAAAACGGGCCGAGGCGGAACGGGTACGCATGCGGGCCGCGATTGCCATGGAAGGATAAGAGGGATTTTCTGGTTGGAAGAAGTGGCCCGAAGCCGCATCGGTGGAGCATCGGGAAGACGTTCGCGCAGAGGCGCTGGAAACGCAAAGGAGAAGAGATGGGCTCGGTAGTCCTCCTCTTCTCCTTTGCGTTTCTTTGCGGTCCGGCGTGAACCGGAACCCCAGGGATATCCTACAGCCTTCCGCTCACCCGCATCTCCACCCGGCGGTTGCGGGCACGCCCATCCTCGGTGCCGTTGTCGGCCACGGCGCTGCTTTCACCGTATCCGCGCACGGTAATCCGGGCATCGGCGATCCCCTTGGAGACGAAATAGCGCTTCACTGCGGCCGCACGATCGTGCGAGAGGCGCTGGTTGTAGCTGGTGCTTCCAACCGAATCGGTGTGCCCGGCAATCTCGATGCTGGTACCGGGGTGCGCTCTCAGGAAGCCGGTAGCACGGTCGAGATCGGGGATCGACTCTCTCTTCAGCTCCGTCTTGTCGTAATCGAAGAAGACAAGCAGGCGGGTTGCGCCGCCATCGGCCGGTTGCAAGGCGATATCCCGCTTCAGCTCCCTCCCCTCGGCGCGCTCCGGTGCGGCATACTCGTCGGAATAGAAGATATACCCGTCGGCCTCGGCGGTGATGGAATAGCGTCCGCCCTGCTTCAGAATCACATAATAATTGCCATCGCGGTCATCGGAACGGAAGTTGGCGATCGTCTCCCCGGAGGCCAGATCGGTGACGGTGATATCGGCGCCCACCGGGACGCTGGAACGGGAATCCAGCACCCGGCCGGAGACCACCATCATGGCATCGGCCGGACGAGGAGAGGGATCGGCCTTGTAGAGATCGAAATCGCCGTTCCGGTTGGAGGCGAAATAGCCATGCCGGGTGTTCGGCAGCGAGAGAAAGCAGTGCTCGTCGTAGGGGGTGTTCACCGGAGTACCGATATTCTCCACCTTCCTCCAGGTGGTTCCCGATCCCCCCGGCATGCTCGCCATGAAGATATCGTACCCGCCTGCGCCCCCATGACCGTTGCTGGAAAAGAAGAGCGTCTTGTCGTCCGGCGCTATCGAGGGCGTAAGCTCGCTGAGAGAGGTGTTCACCGGAGCCCCCAGATTGACCGGCGCCGTCCAGACCCCGCCCGCCCGGTGCGAGACATAGATATCGGCCCCGCCTGACCCGCCCGGACGATCGCTGGCAAAGTAGAGCACGCGGCCATCGGAACCCAGCGTGGGCTGGGAATCCCAGTACGGGCTGTTGATCTCCACCCCCAGGTTTCTGATGTTCCCCCAGCTTCCGCCGATACGCTCGGCCGAATACAGATCGGTGCGGCCGAAGCCACCTTCGCTCCCATCCCACCCATATGCTGCGAAAATCATGAAATTTCCATCGGGAGTGACCGCCGCTCCACCCGCATGCTCGGCATTGCCGAGCGCGGTTGCGGCCTCCACCGGATGGCTCCACCCACCGCTGCCGGCGGCGGCCATCCAGATACGTTCATCCCCCGAACCGCCCGTTTCTCCGGAGCGCCCCGAGGTGAATATCATCAGCTCTCCACCCCTGGCTACAACCGGGAAAAGGTCGGCCTGGCGCGAATTGATCTCCAGTTCCGTCACCCGTACCTCCGGGCGATGGGTCACCGGCAGGCTGTCGGCGGAACGCTGTGCAATCGCCCCGGTAGATCCGGCGGCCAGCAGGAGCGAGACGATCGATACTGTCTTGAGGATGTTCTTCATTGCTGTTCTCCTGCGGCTAGAGGTTGACCCGGATCCCGATCGATCCCTGGAATGAATTGAAACGCAGATCGTTGCCGATCGCATTGGGCTCCTGGTGGTCGCCAGCGGAATCGGGATTGCGGAGCATTATCAGCTCCTGCTCCTGGAACACCTCATCCAGACCGAGATCGTATCCGGCCTGAAGCACCAGACTGGTACCGGAACCGAGATCGGCGGAGTAGCCCACGCCCAGCTTCAGCGAGAGACGATCCTTGATATTCTCCCCGCCGGAGAGCCTGCCCGTGACGGTCGTGGTGGCCTCGCTGGTCCCATAGAAGAACTGGCAGTTGGCAACATCCTCTCCAACCGATACGGTCTGCCTGATATCCTTGGAGATGGGAGCGGAATAGGCGGGACCGGCGAAGAAGAAGAAATCGCTCAGATGCACGGTCGGGAGGAAGGCTACTCCCAGGTAGCGTACCTCCACTTCGTACTGGTCGTGCAGGGTGATGGGATGGGTGCCGCTCGGCTCCCCCAGCTCATCATAATCGGTACAGGTGCCGGGAACATCGCCGGAGTTGGATGCGTAGCGCATATCGTAATCGAACCGCATGGCGAAACTGAAGGCCGGCGTGAACTGGTAGCCGATAGTGGCGGCGACGAACGGGGCGGTGCCGTTGGCGGATTTCAGATAGCCGGGTACGGTCCCCGGTTCCCCCACGCCGCCATGAATCCCCTCGGCGCCATACAGCTCCGACTGGTTGGCCCCCACATCGAACTGGAGATAGACGTTCTCTCCCCCGGTGCCGGGCATCCCGCCGGGATAGAGGATATCCTCGCCGGGAGGATCGGCCAGGGCCGGAGTCATCATCGTGATCCCGAGAAGCGCGCAGAGGAGCGCTCCCCGTCCTGTTGCATTCACATTGTTCATAGGTTCTTGTTCATACTGATTGGTTGCAGGCATCGTATCGATTCATTCCGGAGCTTGCTGCCGGCCCCGTTCCCCGGAGGATTCCCCCAGGGTTTACCGGTCCGCCTGGGGCCGTTCGGCGAACGAGGCGCCGCACTGGGTGCAGTAGTTGGCGGCCCGATGCAGGATGGGGGCATCGCAGCCCCGGCACCGCCGTGGCATCACGATCCCGCAGCAGGCGCAATACCGGTCGGCCGGATAGCCGATGGCGCCGCAGGAGGAGCATTGCACCATCAGCGGTGCGGAGCCCCCGGAACGCCCCTTCTCCCGTGCGCCGGATAGGTCGTTCATCGACATGGCTTCCCTGTTTCGTATGTTGTTTCTCTCTGGCACGACCGCGAAAGCATATACGGCATTCAAGGTAACCGGCTCGTCTTACGTTTTTCCGGAGAGGGTCTTACGAGCCCCGTTTCCGGAGATTTTTATTTCCACACGATCAGCAGAAATCCGCTTTCGATGCATCCCCTCATCGACTTTCTGAATCATGGCGACCTGCCGTTCACCGGCCGGGGAGAGGAGCTGAAACGCCTCCTTTCGTTCTGGACATCCACCCCCGAATCCAACGGGCTCCGGAGCGTGCTGCTGGTAGGGGAGGCGGGGATCGGCAAAAGCAGGCTGGTGGAGGAGCTGATACCCCGTATCCATCGCGCCGGGGGGCTGGTGATCCATACCAGGCTGCTCCCGGAGGCCGCATCCTCTATCGTCCCCCTGATAGCCCGCGCCCTCTGGTACTCCGAGGGAGGACGCCATCTGCTGAAAAAGGAGCCGGAGGAGACGCTCGGCTCCGTCGTGGCGGCACTCCGGCGGCTGGCCCGGCTTCGTCCCACGCTGCTGGCGATCGAGGATCTGCATCTGCTCGGCGAGGAGGCGGTAAGAGAGCTCTGGCACCTGTTCGAATCGCTCGACGACGAGACCATCTCGGTGCTCTGTACCGCCCGCCCGGTGGAGCTGGCGGCGCGGAGCATCCTGGAACGCTCTCTGGTCGATCGCATCGAGCTGCACGGTCTGCAGAGCGGGGAACTGGAGGCGCTGTGGCAGGAGATATTTCTGATGGCCCCGGAGGGGGAGGTGCTGGAATCGCTCGGTGAGGCCACCGCCGGCAACCCTCTGGCGTTACGTTCGGCGCTGCGGGGCGGGTTCGCCTCCGGAGCCCTGGCCCGCGAGAGCGGTGGAGGACCCGCGCCGATCCGCCTGGATCGCGACCGGTTCGTCTCCGGCCTGCGCCACGATATGGGGCTGCTGACCGAGGGGATGGCGGCTCATCTGACCCCGGAGGAGAAGCGCTGGGCGGCCGCGCTGGCGCCGCTGGGGGAGGTGTTCGCCCGCGAGACCGCCGAGGCCATGCTGGATGATGCGCGGGTCGCCATCGAGCGGCTGAAATTCCGTGGCATTCTGGGGGATTCCCCCACGCCGAGAAATCCGCTGGCCGGCATCGATCCGGAAATACCGGTCTATCCGGCCAGCAGCATGCCGCTGCTCGGCTTCGCCCATACGCTGGTGCACCGCCACTTCGCCGATACCACCGTTCCCGATCAGCTCCGGCTGCTGAACGCCATCGGCTCCGGCCTGCCGCTGTACTCGCTCCTGCCGTTCCGGATTCTGGGGGAATGCCTGCGGGAGGAGGAGGCGCCGCTGGAGGAAGTGACTACCGCCGTTCACCGCTCGCGCTATGTGGCGCTCGATCTTAGCAACTCCCCGGACTGGCCCGTGGCGCTCGGGATCTGGACGGTGGCCGATACCCTCTTCCGGCGCTATGAAACCAGATGGTCGCCGGAGGAACGGGCCGATATCGCCATCGGCCTGCTGATCGTCCGGATCTCCCTGCTGGTGCATACCCGGTCGTGGGACGAATACCGCGCGCTGGCCGGCCGCCTGCTGGCGCTGACGGAGCATCCGGCAACGCTCGCCGAGGCATCCAACAGGATAGCCGCCCTGGCAAAGGAGGCCGCGCTCCGGCTGGATGATCCGGACATCGGGCGCCGGATGTGGGAACAGGGGGATGAACTGGTCCGGAACTTCCCGGAGCTCCGGTTCAAGCATAGCTACGGCCTGTTCCTGGCGCTTGTGGCATCCACCGCCTACGATCATGGGAATATCGATATCGTACGGCTGGTGGAACGGCGGATGGAGGAGATCCTGAACGATGAACGGGGCAAGAGAGTGGGGAAAAGCGTGCAGGGATGGGTGCTCCCCTGCTGCGTACTCGCCTTCGATTCGGAGGGGGAACTGCGGGAACGGCTGGAGATGATAGCGGAACTGGAACGGGAGATAGAGGGGTCGCAGCAGGAACTGATGATGAGCATGGCGAAGGTAATGCTGCTGGATGATGCGGGCTATGCCGATGAGCTGCTTCGCACGGCCGAGGTGGCGCTCCCGAAATTCCGCATGCACGGCTGGGATGTCTCCTTCTATAAAAGTACGGCCGCACGGCTGCGAAGCCTGGCGGCTCTGGGGATGGACCTCCAGAAGCTGGAGACTCGCGGCGAGCGGCTGATCGCCGAGACCCCGGAGCATATCCGCGACTCCTGCGGTGCGTTCGTGCGGGCGACGCTCTGCGAGGCGGCGATACTGGGCGGCGATATCGGCCGCGCCCGGCGCCTGGCCGGGGAGATCCCCGCCGATATGGAACAGCCGGCGGCACCCGCGCGGTTCATCCTCGCCCCCCACGATTCCCCCGTCCCGGATGACCTGCTGGGCGAACTGGAACGCGCCGCGATAGCACCGGCACCGCTCGCGGAGGGAGTGGCGCTCCTGCGGAACGGCAGCGGCGAAAGAAAAATGAAAAGCGACCGGCCTGCGGCAACGCCATCCTGGACCGTTCTCCGCACCGCCGATATCCTTTCCCTGCATGCGGCTCTGACGATTCTGGAACGGGAGCAGGCCGCCGGGCCACTCCGGACGGCGATCCTGCATGCGCTGCCGGCGGCTCTGGAATGGCTGGAGGAGAGGAGGCTGCCGGCATGGATGGCGGGACTGCTGGCACGCGGAGGAGCGCTCCTTCCGGCCAGGGACGCCAGAAGCTGGCGCGCGCGCCTCTCGGCCGTGGTACGGGAACGCGAGGGGGAACTTGCGGCCCTCGCCGGCGATGGGCGCATCAGGGTCTCCATGCTCGGGCGTATAACACTGGAACTGCCGGACGGGGAGACGCAGAGAATCCAGGGGGCCCGGCTGCGAACCGTGCTGGGGCTGATGGTGGCGAATGAAATGCTCGATGCCCCTCTTACCCACCGCGAGTTCTGCGCCATCGCCACCGGCGACGACGTCCCGGAACGGGCACGAAACGTTGTATACGTCAAGCTCCATAATCTCCGCGAGCTGATCGGCAGCGACGGCGTGCTCACCGAGACCGATGATGCCCCCCGATTGAACCCGGAGCGGGTGCAGGTGGATCTGCTGGAGGCGCATCGCGCGCTCGGCGAGGTACGCTCCGCCATGCGCGACGGCGCTCTGCTGAGAGCCTTCCCGGCGCTGGTCCGCGCGCTCGATCGTACCGCAGGGGAGGTGCCGTTCCCCGGATTGTATGAAGATTTCTTCGAGGCCGCGCGCGAGGATTTCGAGAATGCTCTGCGGCTGGCAGCGGTGGATGTGGCGAAGGGATTGCTTCGCGAAGATGATCCCCAGCGCGCGGAGGAGGCGCTCCGCCGCCCGTTCGAAATGATGCCGGACGACGAGGAGATAGGTTCGCTCCTGCGCGAAGCGCTCACCCGCCGGGGAAAACGGACCGAGGCGGAACGGATACGCCTGCGCGCCGCCGCCGAAGCAGTCTGATACCGTCCGGAAAGCCATCGTCCGGCACGCCGGCGCGCTCCTGTACGTCTACGTCCTGCTACCGTAGACCGGAACCCGATTTTTCTCAGCTATGCCGTTACTCCTCTACAACGGGGTCAGGCCGGGCCTGACCACCCTCAATTTCAACGACGTGGTGCTGGCCGCCGCGGGGAGCGGCGAGCTGCCGCGCCATCTGTTCATTCTCCCCACCAGCCGGATGGTGCGGGAGGTGGAGCGCGATCTGACGCAGGAACATTTCCGCATCGCCAAACGCCCCATCGAGCGGCTGCCGGTGTTCACCATCGGTGCCTTTGCACAGGAGTTCTACGGCCGCCTGGAGCCGAGCAAACGGGACGTCACCCCGGAGGTGCAGCTGGCGCTGATGCAGACCGCGATGCGGAACGTGAACCTGGAATTCTACTCCCGCCAGGGACGCCATCCATCGCTCGGCGTGGTGGAGAGAATCACCCGCGTCATCAACGGCGTACGCGCCGACGGCATCATGCCGTCGGATTTCGCCAACGACATCGAGTTCGCCCGCGCCAACGAGGGAGATCCCCGGTTCGATCTGGTGAAGCTTCAGGATCTGTACAACATCTACAGCGAATACCTCCGGCTGCTGAACGCCTACTGGATCGATTATCCCGGCAAGATGGCGGCGCTGAACACGAAGCTGTTCCAGGAACGGGATGCCACCTTCAGGCGCGCCTTCCCGGAGGTGGATTCGATGCTGGTCTACGGGTTCAACGAGTTCACCCCTCCGGAGCTGGCCCTGCTCCAGCAGCTCGGCTATGTGCACGGCCTGAACGTGATGATCTATTTCGATTATGCTTCCGAGAACGGCCCTCTGTACGGCAATTTCGATGAGATCCACGGCAAGCTCACCGCCTCCGGCTATCGTACTCTGGACCTGGACCCGATGGCCGAGGACATTCGCGAAGAGGAACGCACCCCCTTCCGTCATCATATGCGACGCAACCTCTTCCGCACCGATGAGCGGATCGGCAACTCGTCGTTCGACGAGCAGATCAACATCTATGGATTCTTCAACCGGGAGGAGGAGGCGCAGGGCATAGCCGCGCTGGTGAAATCGCTGGTGATCGATGAAGGGATCACGCCGGAACGGATCTGCATCACCGCGTACAGCATGGACCGGTATGCGGAGCTGTTCCGCGAACATCTTGCCGGGCACGGCATCCCGGCCAATATCACCACCCCGAACCTCCTGGACCGCAACGCGCTCCTTACGGCGCTCCTCTCGGCGCTGGCGATCCCCGCCAGCGGCTACGACCGCCGCGATGTGATCCGCGCCATCACCTCCCCGTATCTCAGTTTCGGCGGTGCGGTGGACCCGGCCGCGCTTACCGAGGCATCCACCCGGCTTCGCATCCGCCGGGGACGCCACTCCTGGCAGCGGCGCATCCAGCAGCGTATCGACTTCCTCTCCTCCCGTCTCCGGCTTATCACCGATGAGGATGACCGCCGTGCGGTGGATCTGGAGCTGGAGACGCTGAACAGGGCCGCCAGGAGCATCACCGCGCTGGTAGAGGTGCTGGACGAGTTCGACCGCCGGATGACCCCCGCCGAGTTCCATACCGCTTTCCTGAAACTCGTGGCGAAGCTCCGCGCTCCGGAAAACATCATGCGCCTGCGGCACGATCTGGATGCGCGTGCGCGCACCCCGCAGGACTGGCAGCGGATTCACGATGAGATGGAGCGTGATACACGGGCGCTGGGCGCATTCTTCCGGCTGCTGGAGGAGATGACCGAATTCTTCGAAGTGGAATACGGCATCAGCGAGAAGGAGAAGGAACTTCCCGTTGCCGATGAGGAGTCCCCCGTGCAGGAAAGCCGCGATGGCCGCTACCCGCTCGATTTCTACATCGAACAGTTGCGCACCGCCGCGCTCCGCGCCCAGTATCGTCTCCGCGAAAAGCATGATTATGGCGTACTGGTGGCCCCCACCGCCGCCATCCGCGGTCTCTCGTTCGATGCGGTGGTCATCTGCGGCCTGGTCGATGGGGAGTTTCCGAGCGCCTACATCCCCGAGACGTTTCTGGGACGCCCGCTGCCGAACGCGCAGGAGCGGCAGCTGCGCCGCGAGCGGATGGAGTTCTACGGAACGGTTTCCCAGTACGGCCAGCGGCTGATCCTCTCGTATCCGCGGTTCGCCGGGGAAACCGCGCTGGTACGCTCCTCCTTCCTCGATGCGTTCCTCCGGATCACGACCCTGGAGGAGAACGGCCGCGTGACCGAGCTGGAGGAACTGCGCGTGGTGCGCGACCGTATGCGCCGCAACGAGCCGGTTCCCCCGCACACGGACTTTCTCGAAGGGATTGCCACCTACGAAGCGCTCGCCGAGGAGGCGGGGGCCTCGCTCTGGAGCGGCGAGCGGGTGCCCCGTATCGACCCGGCCGAGGGGATGCTGACGAACCTCCGCTGGACCGCGGGGATAGAACGGGCACGCGCCGAAGCGATGGCCCAGCAGGATAACAGCCTGGCCCGCGAGTACCGGGGCATCATCACCGAGGCATTGGCGCCGGAGGAGCGGGGAACGCTGGAATTGCGGCGGCAGAACGAATACTCCCCCTCCCAGCTCGAACTGTATGCCCGCTGCCCCTTCAAGTTCTTCGCGCAGCGGGTGATGGGAGTGCGGGCGCCGGCCGGTTACGATGTCTCACTCACGCCGCTGGAGCGGGGCATTCTCCTGCACAAGGTTCTCTTTCATCTCTACAGCGAACTGCGCGAGGAGGGGGAGCTTCCGATCACCGAGGCAAACCGGCTCCAGGCGGTGGAACGCGCGCGCGAGCTTGCGCGCGAGGAGATCGCCGGCATCGTCTTCGATCACCCCTACTGGCGGATCGACCAGGAACGCCTCCTCGGCAGCGAAGCGCTGGACGGGCTGCTGGAACAATGGGTCGCCGCCGATTCGGCGCGAAGCGAGGAGGGGGTTTCCAAACTGAACCCGGAGTTCTTCGAGGTTACCTTCGGCACCAGAAACGTGGGAGGGGCGGCCGTCGATAGCGAGCTTTCCAGCCGCGATCCGATGGAGATGTACGATCTGAAGGTGCAGGGGAAGGTGGATCGTGTGGAGATCTATCGCGATGGCGATGTGATCTACTTCGCCGTGGCCGATTACAAGACCGGCACCCCGCCCACACGGCGCGATGTGCACGACGGCACCAGCCTCCAGTTGATGATCTATCTGGAGGTGATACGCCATATGCTGGCGGAGCATTACAACGTGCCGCTGGAGAATGTGAAGCCGGTGGGAGGGATCTATTACAAGCTCGATGCCCGGAGCGTGGATACCCGCATGACCCCTCTGTTCGTGCCGAACGAGCTGAAGAAGGAGATCATCGAGCTTCGCTCCAGCAAGAATGATCCCGATACCGTGGAGGAGCTGGAAGGGATCATCGGCGATGTATTTGCGCGTGCCGCCGAGTATGTCAATGGCATCGCCGAGGGGATCTATCACGTTACCACGCGCGACGTCAACGTGATCTGCCGGGGATGCGAGTACCAGTCTATCTGCCGTGTCTCGCAGGCAGGCATACGGCCGAACAGAATGGGAGGAGCATAGAGCCGGCGCGAGCGATAGTCCGCGGTGTGCGCGCGGGCCGCGCCCGCTGCCAGTGGTCCGTCGTCGTTGAGAATGATTCCGCACGTTCAACGTGCTTCGCTCTCAACCACGGCCTACGGACAGCCGCCGAAGGCAGCGTACTGACCACGGGCCTTCTTCCATCAATCGAAAATCCACAATCGCAAATCGAAAATCAGACGTACTCGATCGGATCAACCGCGCCGGCGCGCTGGAACCCGCGCAGGCGGAGCGCGCAGCTATCGCACTGGCCGCAGGCCAGATCCTCCCGTTTGTAGCACGACCAGGTCAGATGAAAGGGGGCCTGGTGCGCCAGCCCCGTTCGTACGATCTCATCCTTCGACATGGTTATCACCGGCGTCTGAATGGCGATCCGGGTCTCCGGCCTGGTTCCCAGATTCACCACCTGCTGAAACGCATCGTAGAACACCTGCCGGCAGTCGGGGTAGCCGCTGGAATCCTCCTCCACCGCCCCGATGGCGATCACCCCCGCCCCGATCGTCTCGGCCCAGCTTACGGCGATGGCGAGGATATTGGCGTTCCGGAACGGGACATAGCTGGAGGGAACCTCGCCGGAATCGAGGGCTGCCGGAGTAACCTCGATATGGGTATCGGTAAGGCTGGACCCGCCGATAGCGGCAAGATGCCTGATATCCACCACCAGCCTCCGCGCCGCACCGAAGTGACTGGCAAGCGCATGGAAACATTCCAGTTCCTTCCGCTCGGTCCGCTGGCCGTAGTTGGTATGGAGGAAATTCAGCTCGTAGCCGCGCGCGCGCATAAGCGCCGCCACCGCGCAGCTATCCATGCCGCCGCTCACCAGCACGATGGCGCGGTTCGATTGGCTTGGAGGATTGATAGAAGAAGACATCCGCCATATCCCTTGTTATAGATTCATGCTACCAAACGATTCCGCAGAAGCCGGCGATACTCCGGTCACAACGACGGCCCCGCTCGCGTATGAACAGGGCCGTAGCTGTTTTTTCGATACGTGATGATAGCGCAACGGCGCCGGAGCCACGGCCGATGCCCGGCTTACCGCACCAGCGTCATCCGCCGCTCGGCGTAGGTGCGCTCGGTTTCATGAATGCGAACGCTCACCGAGAGGATATTCTCATATCCCTTCAGCAGCTCCGCGATCTTCTCCAGAAACCACTGCGAGAGATTCTCGGCAGTGGTGTAGAACGGCACCACCACATGCTTCAGCGGGTTGGCGGCGAAAAACGCCAGCATCTCCCTGTCGTTATGATCGCAGAGGAACGAGTGGTCCAGGCTCTCCACCAGCGGATCGATGATCTGCTTCATGTCGAAGTAATCCATCACCATTCCATGCTCGTCCAGGCGCCCCTCCACAACCACGCGCATGCGGTAGGAATGCCCATGGATGTTCTTGCAGCCGCCGTTATGGAAGGGGAGACGGTGTCCCATCTCCCAGTGGAAATCCTTGGCGATCGTCACCACATCTGTTCCGTTCGCGCTCATCGCGTCCCCGCCTCCCCGGCAGCCCGGCCCGCGCCGCGATGCTCGGCCACCACGGTGGAATGCAGGCCGCCACGGGTGCTGAATGCGCCGGTGATCCTGATATAGCGGGGCTTCAGCAGCTCCACCATATCATCCAGGATCTGGTTGGTAACCGCCTCGTAGAAGATCCCCTTGTTGCGGTAATCGAGGTAGTAGTACTTCAGCGACTTCAGCTCCACGCAGAGTGCATCGGGGATATACTCCAGGGTGATCGTGCCGAAATCCGGAAGCCCGGTCATCGGGCAGACCGAGGTGAACTCGGGATTGACATGGGTGATCGTATAGTCGCGATCGGGTTTCGGGTTGTCGAAAACTTCTAGTTGTGCCATATGATATGTTCAATTCCTCCGGCGACCCGCAAATGCGCCACCGATGCGCACCCGGGGAACTTCGTCCGGAATCGCGATGAGATTACTCCAGCATATCCGCAAAGATGGTACGGTAGACATCCGCCGCCTCCGGTCCGAAACAGATAAAACGGACCTCCTCGATCGTTCCCGGCTCCCGCATCATCTCCTCGGCCGCCGCGCGGGCGATACGCGTTGCACGTTCCAG
Organism: Candidatus Kapaibacteriota bacterium; assembly: GCA_048594725.1. GTDB lineage: Bacteria > Bacteroidota > Ignavibacteria > OLB7 > OLB7 > JAFDZV01. The sequence continues at coordinate 26,460 of JBMDXA010000151.1, read as the reverse complement.
GGGAAAACGATAGATCCCGGTACTGATTGCGGGGAACGCGATGGAGCGCAGCCCCTTCTCCCGCGCGATCTGGTAACAGCGCCGGTAGCAGGAGGCAAGCAGTTCATCCTCGCGGTTTTCCCCGCCGTTCCATACCGGGCCGACCGTATGGATGATATGCCGCGCCGGAAGCTGGTACCCACGGGTGATCTTGGCATCGCCGGTCCTGCATCCGTGCAGCAGGCGGCACTCATGGAGCAGCTCCGCCCCCGCCTTCCGGTGGATGGCGCCATCAACGCCCCCTCCTCCCAGCAGCGAACTGTTGGCCGCATTGACGATGGCATCCACCGCCTGCACGGTTATATCTCCCTGCACCACTTCTATTCTCATGGCCTACGATGCCGGTGTAGATCCCGGTTCCCCTCTCTGGCGGGCGATCCTGCCGGCCCACTCCACTACCACGCGAGGGTAGAGACGATGTTCGGCCTCCAGCACGCGCGCGGCCAGAAGCTCCGGGGTATCATCGGGATGAACCGGAACGCTCTCCTGCGCCACGATGGGCCCGCTATCGTACTCCTCATCCACCAGATGCACGGTAGGTCCGCTGGACGTTTCGCCGGCTGCGATCACCGCCTCGTGCACATGGATGCCGTACTTCCCCTTGCCGCCGAACTTCGGCAGAAGAGCGGGATGGATATTCAGAATTCTTCCGGCATAGGCGCGCACAACTCCGGTTGGAAGCTGCCGCATATAACCCGCCAGGACGATCATGCCGATCGATCGCTCCCGCAGTGCGCTCTCCAGCGCGCGGTCGTAGCCGGCCTCGTCATCGAACATCTTCGGTGAAAGGCGGAGGGTTTCGATCCCCTCCTCCCGTGCGAACTGGAACGCTCCAGGATCGGGGTTGTTGCTGACGCAGAGAACGATCTCGGCCGGAGGATCGGGCATCGCCCGCAGTTCCTTCTGTACGGCCTGGAAATTCGATCCCCGCCCGGAGGCGAATACCGCTATCTGTACCCGATCGTTCATCAATCCTCCTGGCTGGACCGGGGAATGCTCCCGCCCCGTCCCGATGTATAAGTTCTCCGGCATCCTCCGTTCCATCCTCGCAGGGGGAGGGAAGGGGGAGCGCCAATGATACGCACAGACTCCCTTCTCCAACTGTCTTTTTTCTTAACCGCCATTGCGGGAGACGCCACCGGAGGGGATAAACATACGAAGCCCCTCCGAACCAGTGGTCCGGAAGGGCTTCTGTTTGGCTTGCGCCAGGCGATTCAGAATCGCTTAGCGGGCAATCGTCAGCTTGTTCGAGAGGGTGAAGCCATCACCGACCAGCTTGTAGACATACACGCCGTTCGGGGTGAGGGTACCGCTCTGATCGCGGCCGTCCCACATGACTTCATTCTCGCCACCAGCCTTCGCATCCACACTGAAGGTGCGGATCACGTTGCCATACACGTCGTTGATCTCGAGCTGCACAGTCTGCGAAGCCGCCACGTTGAAGGCGATCCGGGTGCTGCTGCTGAACGGATTCGGCGTGTTCTGCGACAGGTTGTTCGAAGCACCCGTCGTCACGTTGTCGATACGTCCTTCCTTGATGGTGCTGTAGTTGACCGAACCATCACGATCCTCCTGGCGGAGACGATACTGGTAGGTCGTGTTCACAGCCACGCTGTTGTCAACATGGTTGTACTGGCGCACCTGGTTGCTGTTGCCAGCGCCCTGCTGGAAGGCGATGTCGTTCCACTTCTCTTCGGCGCCCTTGACGCGACGCTCGACATAGAAGCCATGGTTGTTGGTTTCCGTAGCGGTCTTCCAGTCGAGACGCAGAGCGTTCGACAGCGGAGTGACCTCGAAGGAGCTGAGCTCCACCGGCTCGACCAGGCACTGCTGGCTCTCCTTGGCACCGAAGTACGGGCGGATCATCGGGATCCACGACGCACGGGTGTTGGTCTGAGCGCCCGGACGGCTACCCTGCCAGTTAAGGTGGGGGAAGCCCGGGTTGTTGGTCAGCGAGAGCATCGGGGTCCAGCGGCCGGACTCGGTGCTGGTCTCGAACCAGAAGAGGTTACGCTGCATCTCCGGGTGTGCCGGGATGCTGTAGTTGCCAGTGCCTTCCTGTCCCGGAGGGGCATCCACGCGGATCGTGGTCACCTGTCCCTGACGGCTACCGTCGCCGCCGAGCTCAAGACCGGTCTCGCCGAGCTGAGCAACGGTTACGAAGTAGTATCCCGGCTCCACCACAACTGGGGTATCCAGCATGTAGGTGACGAACTGGTTGAAGTTGAACTGCCTGCCGTTCGGCGGGAAGATCACACCCTCACCACGGCGTGCGTAAACACGCGAGCTGGGGATCTGGCCGCCGTTGGCCGGCGGATCGCTCGGGCCGACACCCTCGGGCACGCGGTAGATCGAGTAGAGCACTTCGTCCGGAGCCTGGTTGGCGCTGGCGTAGAAGGCCTGATACCCGAGGACCGTGTCGCGGGTCAGAATACGGAACTGCATCGCGAAGGTACCCGAGAGAGTACCACCAGTCGGGCCGAACGGCTGCGAGGCGGTCGGGTCCTGTGCCGGCGGAACCAGGTTGAGGCCCTTGCCGGTCAGGTCGTTCGCGAAGCCCGGGACGTCGTTGGTACCATCGTCATAGGCGAAGGACGGTCCGAGCGTCAGCGCGAAGTCGGTGTACTGGATGTCGTTCTGCGGATAGCTATCGTTGTTCTCCGGGAGGATACGCGCCCAGATACGATAGTTATTGGTCGTGACTTCCTGCGGGTTGTTCGGAGTGATGTTTGCACCGCACTCCTGTGCGTTCCACTCGGGGAAACGCTCCACCAGGTTGGCACCGGCACCGATCGAGATGATCGAGCGGTAGCGATAGTAGTTGTACAGACCCGGCGTGCTGTTGCGGAGGTTCTCCACATACATCGCCATGCCGAAGGAGTTGGCAGTCGTGCCGCCGTTGTTGCCGATCTTGGCAGAAATCGGAATTGCACGTGCCTGCGAAGCAGGAGCCTGGGTGTACGGCCAGTCCACACGGACCGACGTGACCTCGACTTCCGGCTTATCCGGCTCCAGAATCATGATGTTATCGACGAAGATATCATCACCATCATCCGACGGCGGCAGGTCAAGGCTTCCGTCCATCTTGGCTTCCATACGGAGGCGGAAACGGAAGTACTTGTTGCCGGCAACGTTCTTCCACCAGCGAGCCGGCACCGGAACGTAGGCACGGTTGAACTCGAAGTCCTTACCGGCATCGAACTCGTTGGTGATGATACGGCCGAGGGTATCGGAGTATCCACCGCCACCGAACACACCCCAACGCGGCGAGGTGCTCGGCCACAGGATCGGCTGCGTGATATCGCGGAAGGCGTTTTCACGCCAGTCGAGGATGTTCACGATTCCATCGATACCGTTGTAGCTCGGCTCTGCGAACTCCATCATGAGCGCATCCGGGAACCCGGTCAGGAACGCGGTCTTGGCCGTGTTGTAGGTTGCATGCTCCGGTCCGATACGAACCTGGTCGGACCAACCGCGCGGATAACCGCCGGCCTGCTTGCCCGAACGCTGATAGGAGAACACAATCACCGGACGGGTCAGCATCGAGCTGATGTTGATCGGGAAGGAGATAAGGGTATCTCCCGACAGACGCCCCGGGGCATTGTTGAAGTAGTAGTTGCCACCATGCTCCTTACGGTCGAACTGAACGACCGGCGAAGCCAGACGGTTCCCGACCTGGCCTCTCGGCGGCGGCGGGTTGTAGGTGGTTTCCTCACCGTTTCTCACCTGTGCTCCGATGGTCACCCACTCGAACACCGGCGGAATCTCGCCTTCACCCTCGGACACATCGTAGTTGTCGAAGGTGGAGAAGAACGGAGCCTCCAGACGGCGGATACCGAAGAGGCGAACGCCCGTGGTATCGTCGAAGTTCCATTCCTGGTTGTAGTTCTCACCATTCGGCCCGCGATCGGTCGAGATGACCTCGGCGCGGAAACGGCCAGCCTGACGGATGACGTTCTGATTGGTGTAGTACGGATCGAAGATGATCGTCTCGTCGCTCGGACGCGTGGCGTTCGAACCGAAGATCGGATACAGGCTGTTGGTGACCGCAGTGCGCTGGTACGGCGGCTGCGAGTTCACGTTCACCAGGTCACGAATACGGAAGATCACGTTGAAACGAACCGGCTGCGGCACAATGTTCACCGGGCCGACATCGCTCGACGTGTTCTGCACCACACCAACCGGACGGATCACACCGAGAAGGGGATGTCCGAGCAGCAGCTCGTAGTTGTTGACAAGCTGGGTGGCCGGCAGATCGATGAACGCACCGGAGGTGAAGCGGCTCGGCACCTGGAAGGTGACGCGCTGCACACGCACGATGTTTCTCCACTGCTTGAACTTGATTGCAAGTCCCGGATGCGGAGTGCTCGCCGGATCGCCGTTTACCTTGATGCTGTTGTTGGTCAGGTAATTGGTGAACTCCTGATCGTGGCTCTGAATGCCGATCGTGGAGTTCATGCGATGGATGACCCACACCGAGGAGTTGTTGGCCTGGTCGGTCGTCGGGAAGCGATAGTTGAAGTAGATCGTGCTGTCGCTACGATCGAGCACAACCTGGATGTTCGCACGCAGGCCACGGGGCGGAGCGGTGATCGTTCCAAGCGGCGTGGTCTTGGCTCCCACCATCGACATGTTCGCCCAGTAGATGATCAGCTTGCTATTGCCGCGATCGCGACGATAGTATGCCTTGCCGAAGTCATCCGGGATGTTCGTGGTCGGGTTGAACTGCGACAGTTCCATATCGTCCCACAACGGGGCGATCACGCTCTTCAGCGTGCCCTGCGGGAACTGGCCGTTGTTCGGATTCAGAATACCGGCGGTGGTTGCGGTGCTGCTGTTGAGCGCCACAACACGATAGCCGTAGTCGTCGGCTACGTCGGTAGCCACATTTCCGGTACGAGCGGCCGGGTTGTCCGAAACCGGCTCGTAATCGGTACGGTTGCCCAGCTCGTCGTACTGATAACGACGATTCGAGAGGGCGATAAGACCGTTGGTCGAAACGTAGAAGCTGTCGTACTTACGACCGTAGTAGTAGTACGGGAACCCGATGGCGATAGGACCAGCGAACGCATCGTTGGTCGAATCACTCATGTTGTTCGGGTTACGGAAGTAGGCGAGGCCTTCGCTCTCCGGCCTCTTCCAGTAATCAGCGGTACGCTGTCTCGGTCCGGAAAGGATACGCTTCCACGCCTGGATCTCAGACCCCGTAGTGTCGAGGAACTGGAAGCTCGGTGCCCACGGAGCGCCAATAGTCGGCGCATCGTTGTCAGCGGTATAGTATCCTGTAGAGAGAGGAGCCTTGGCGGCAGGCCCTCCCGGATACGATCCCAAGGCATCCTCGCTACGGCGCAGCAGTTCGTCATCGCTACCCTTACCCCCGCCATCCTGTGCATAGAGCGCACTCGGCAGGGCGAACGTAACAGCGCAAAGAAGTGCTAAAACTCTTCGCATTAGCTGCTCCTGTTAGTGTAGGTTAATGGTTAGATGGATTTTATCTGAAGGAGTCAATCTTACATCGTTTTGGCTTCGAGGGCCGGTCTGCTCCGCATGCCGCGGAGAGGATTTCGGATAAAACCGAGGAAAATGCCCTCGTTTGCCGAGAAGGCTCGTACGGAAGTCTACGAGATTCGTTAAAAATTACTTGAAAGTCAAGAAGTTTCTCCCAAAAGGCTTCCGTATTCTCCTGGCCCCCCTCTAACACACCAATGGAATGATTTGTTAGCGGGGAGAAATCTTTTCTTCCGGGTCTCTTCCCGTAGATACCAAAACGGACCGTGGCCGCTGAAGCAACCACGATCCGCTTCGTTCATCAGGTACTCTCTGTCAGGGCGGAGACCTACTTTACGACATTCATCGAGCGGCTGAGCGTTACGCCATTCGCCGTCAGACGATAGAAGTAGGTGCCGTTGGCGAGGTCACGCACATCCACGCGCACCGCACGCTCGCCGGCGGCACGATAGCCACCATCAAGCTGGCGGACCAGACGGCCCTGTGCGTCATAGAGTACAAGCTCCACCTGGCCGGCCTGGGCCAGAACATAGCTGATCTCCACGACCTCGCGGCCCGGATTCGGCACGTTCTGGCTGAGCGACATACCGCTGGCGGCTTCCGAACCCACACCGCTGACGGAGCGATCCTCAGAGTGCTCCACCATGCCGACACCGTTCTCGATCACGCCGTCACGGCCGGTGATCGCGATGTTCGGATCATTCGGGTTCTGGGTCTTGGAAGAGCCGCCGATCTCGATCTGAACAGGACCGTTGGTCATGTTACCGCCGAACTCCAGAATCACGCTCACCGAAACCGGATCGCGCGGGGCGAAGGTCAGCTCCACATACTCGGTCTGTCCCGGAGCAAGCTCCAGACGGGCCATCTTGCCCACGCTGAAGTACTCGCTTCCCTGTCCGATGATCTCCGGCTGGGTCAGCATCAGAGGCATGGTGCCGGTGTTGGTCACCGAAACCATACGGCGCTGCTGCTTGCCGGCGGTCGTCATCGGGAAGTTGATCGCCTTCGGGTTGGCGGTTGCCATACGGGTGCCGGCCACACCGGCGAGCGGTGCCGAGACCGTAACGTTGCTGCCCAGGAGCGATGCCTTCACTTCGGCCGAACGCGGGCCCGGCGTGCCGCCAGTAGGAGCGAAGATCACTTCGAGCGAGAGCTCCTGTCCCGGCTGCAACATGGTGGAAGCAGGCCAGACGCCTCCCTTCTGGAAGTCCGCAGAGTCGGTGCCGGTGATCGTGAGGTTGTTCACCGTCACGGGGGCACTCAGCGTGTTCACGATGCGGACGATGCCGCGCTTCTGCTCGTTTCCGGTGCCGCCGATCAGGGCCTGGCCGAAGTTATGGCCGCTGGCATACAGATCGGTGCCGCCACCGCCGAACAGGTCAAGGTAGCGAACGCCACGCTCGACGATGCCCGGAACCTGAATCGTGGAATCGTTGGTGACAAGACGGAGGCTGGCACGGCGCGAACCGGCCTGGCGCGGCGTGAAGCTTACCACGATGCGGTCGGACTGACCCGGCCCGATCATGTTGCTGCTCGGCAGACTGACGATCGCAAACTCATCCACATCACCGGAGGTGAGGGAGAGCTTGCTGAGATCGATACGCAGCGGGCACTGACCGGAGTTGAAGATCTCGATGGTCTGAGTGCTCGTGGTGCCGAGCTTGGTCTCCGGGAACACAACCGGCTTCATCAGGCCGCCATTGACGCTGCCGGCAAGACGTGCACCGTAGCCACGGCCAAAGACGCCGAAGCGGAGGAGTCCTTCGCGGACCAGGCCTTCGGTATCGGAGTTGCTGAACGTGACACCGTTGGTACGGAGATAGAAGCGGCCGAAACGCTTGCCGGGGTTGGTGGCAAGGAAGTTCAGATAGAGGGTACGCTCGCCACCTTCCTCGATAGCATAGGGATAGGTGATGAACTTGTTCGCCTCATACGGCGCCACACCCGGCTGCTCGGTAAGGAAGTAGTCGGAAGCGGGGATCATCTGGCCGCGCTCGTTGCGAAGGAACGGATACTCCGGCACACCCTGGCGGATGGTGGTATCGGTCAGGAACATATCCAGACCCAGGATGCGGAAGGTACCCACACCGATGTTCTGCACGCGGATGGGAACGGAGACCACCTCCGAACCGGTGCATGCATAGAGATTGCCGAGCAGGTTGGTGGTGGAGTCAAGCTCCACACCGTTGACGCTGAAACGTGCACCGGCCGCAACCGAGATCGCCTTCAGCGGGAAGCGGCGCGAGGTCCCCTCCGAGGAGGTGATGATCAGCGTGTCGTCGATAACGCCCACACCCGTCGGACGGAAGGTGAGCACCGGCGTGGAGGACTGCCCCGGTCCAAGCACCACCGTGGTGGGCGAGATGGAGTACTGGGTGCCGCTCTTGCCGACGATACGGTAGGTGAGGCTCACACCCGGTCCTGCCGGATTTCCGTCGATATTATTAACCGTGAACGGCGTGAAGGTGCCGGTTGCCATACGATCGACACGGGTGCCGACCATCAGGTCCGAACCGCTGGGCATGTTCACAACGCCCCCCTGGGCCGGATAGCCGATATAGGCGAGGCTGCTTCCGCGGCCGCGGAGGTTGTACGTGCGGGTGAAGCTCTTGCCGTCGCTGACCGTCAGGACTGCATCGCGCAGACCCGAGCCGCCCGGACGGAAGACCAGCTTCGGTGCCACCGAGGCTCCGCTGGCGATGGAGGAGCTTCCCGGAGTGATCGTGTAATCGGCCGCGTAGGTGCCGGTGATCGTATAGGTGAAGTTGGCCGGACCGCAGGCGATCGAGGAGACCGCGAACGGGGTGAACTCCTGCGAGGTGCCCGGATCGAGCATCACGTTGGTAAGGAGGTTGTCGCCGCTGTTCATGGCGAGCGTTCCACCCTGGGCCACATTACCGGTGATACCCACCGCGTACGTACCGAACGTATAGATCGTGTTGACTTCCGGCAGCAGTACGTCAACGCTACCGCTGGTGTAGATGGTCGGGCCGGTCGGGTTCACACCCATGAGATTGGTGTTGCTTGCAGCGATGCCGATGAAGCCGCTCAGCGCATTGGCGGTGGTGAGCACCGTGAAAGCACCGTAACGGAACTCGATCTTGTTGCTCCCCTCGAACAGCACCACCTGCATCGTCCAGTCCTCGGAGTTACCCGAAGGGTAGCGCTCGACGTTCTGGTCGATGACAAGGACACGGTTCGGAGCGGTTCCGATGAGCGAATAGCGAATGCCATTCGGGCGCATGTAAAGATCGTCATGGAATGCGCTCAGAATCGGGTAGTCGCCCGCAGCGGTCGGCAGCGGGTTGTTCGTCAGCGTGCTGTTCACCGCCGTCCCGCCCAGCTTCACCGGGCCGTTGGTGCTGACCGAGAACTGGGTATAGGTAGTTCCGTTGAAGACGAAGTTGAAGCCGATGTTGTACACAGCCGTGGCTGCGTCATCAAGGCTGCCCGGAGTAATCGTGACAGGGGACGACAGTTCATACAGGGAGCCGCTCGACACACCAAAACAATAGGTGCTCGAGAGCTGTGCCTGCGCGGCGCTGGAACCAACCAGCAGCACGAATGCTAAGAGCAGAAAGCGGTACCAACGCTCTCTTTTAGAGGGTAGAGGCAATCGCATAGTGCAAACTCTCCTTGGACTTGAGTTAAAGACTCGGATATACGTTGGGAATGAAAACTCTACTGTCGGAAATTTTTTAAAAATTGAAATTCACCGTTTATCGCAGGCGGTACTCCTCCCTTACATGCACCGCCGAGACAGCGGCCATGATATCAGCAGGGGGCTCCGGTCTCTACCACGAGGGCGGAGACGGAATTACCGTTTACTAAAAATTGACAGGGAACACCAGGAAATAGGCTGGATTGGGGGTGACCACCTACTTAATATCATCACGTCCTGACGGATGCGATGACGTAGTCATTACACAGTATATAAACAATGCCTCTGTTTGCCAAATACCTTCGAGATCCGGGACAGTTCGTTCATTACGACAAGCCGTATACTTCATAATACTCCGCGATATCCGTATCGGTTCCCTTTTTGCATCTTTCCTTTCATCAGCACATCAGAACACTTCCGCGCCATCGCAGCATGATTCACTTTATGAATCTATACATGATGACTTTTGGACCTAACGCCGGATAGGAGGATATTGGAGCTATCGATGGCCGGGCGTTGGTACCGGCTACCCCTTCAAACGCATGTAACCGTACAGCAATATGAACGCGCTACAATCGATTCTCGAGCAGGGCCAGTCGGTCTGGTACGACTTCATCAGCCATGATTTTATTGCATCCGGCGCAATGAAAAAGCTGGTCGACCAGGGGCTCCGCGGGATGACATCCAACCCCACCATCTTCGAAAAAGCGATTGCTGGGGGGAATACCTACGACGATCAGATCAGAGAACTTGGGGGGCAGGGGCTTTCAATTGCCGACATTGCTACCGGGCTCTTTACCCGTGACATCACCGCGGCCTGCGATGTCATGATGCCGGTTTATTCGGAGTCCGACGGTGCCGACGGATTCATCTCCATTGAAGTAAATCCGAAACTCGCCGCCAAAACCGAAGAAACCGTCGCCGAGGCCCGGCATCTCTGGAACTCCATCAACCGCCCGAACCTTATGATCAAGATTCCGGCGACTCCCGAAGGCATTCCAGCCGTACGGCGCTGCATCTCGGAAGGGATGAACGTAAATATCACCCTGATATTTTCCCTCGACCAATATCGAGCCGTTGCCGAGGCATATCTGGCCGGACTTGAGGACCGGGTCGCGGCCGGAGGCGAGATAGCAACCATTAACACGGTAGCCAGTGTTTTTGTTAGCCGCATCGATACGATGATCGATCCGATGCTCGAAAAAATCGGTACGCCGGAGGCGCTTGCACTGCGTGGCAGGGCGGGCGTTGCCAATTCCAAGCTGGTATATCAGGAATTCAAGAGAATTTTCAGCGGAGATCGCTGGGAACAGCTCGCCGCAAAGGGAGCACGGCCGCAGCGTCCGCTCTGGGCAAGCACATCGGTGAAAAATCCCAACTATTCCGACCTCCTGTATGTGGACAATCTAATTGGCCCGCATACGGTCAATACCGTACCTCCCGAAACGCTGGAAGCGATTCTGGATCATGCCAGCCCGCAGCCGAAAATTGAAGAGGGTATGGCAGAATCCGGCCAGGTCATGAAGGATCTGGCAGCCGCCGGAATCGATCTGGACGGGGTGATGAACGCGCTGCTCCGGGAAGGGGTGGAGAAATTCGAGAAATCGTTCGATACCCTTTTTGAAAAACTGGAGCAGAAGAAGTCGGCACTGGCCGGCGCCTCGGTTTCATAACGGCCGGAGATGATGAATGCATAACCTCCCGGCCCGGCTTGAAATTCCTGAAACTATGGCGTACTTTCTCCCTATGTCCCTTTCAGTTCGAGTTGAGGCTGTAACCTTAAAGGAGGCTTCCATTCGCTACGTTCACTCCGATTACCGACGACGGCTACGCCGCGCCCGTTAACGGCACGTCCGCCAACGGAATGCTCAGTGGCAAGGTTCTGATCCTCAATCAGAATTACGAACCGCTCTGCATCTGCAACGTCCAGAAGGCTATCGTCCTTCTGTGGCTCGGCAAGGCCGAACTGATTGCGTCCCGCCCGGAACGGGCGATACGGACCATACGGCATGCGTACCCCTACCCAAGCGTGGTACGCCTTGCGCTCTACATTCATGTTCCGTACAAGAAGGTGGAGCTGACCCGGAAAAACATCCTGCGCCGCGATAACCATCGCTGCGTCTACTGCGGCAAGACTACTCCCCCGCTGACGGTGGATCATATCATCCCGAAATCGCGAAGCGGCGGGGATACCTGGGAGAACCTCGTATGCGCCTGTGTGCGGTGCAACAACCGCAAGGGGAATAAAACCCCGGAGGAGGCGAATATGAAGCTCCGCTCCAAACCGATCCGCCCCAACCATGTGACGTTCATTCAGAGCGTGGTAGGAACCGTGGAACGTGAATGGGAACCGTTTCTCTTCCTGCGGTAGTATTTTTCCGCATGTTGTTCGCGCGTCGCCACCTGGATGGCGGCGCGCGTTTTATTTTTGGCGCCATCCACTCCCGGATGGCTCCCGGAACTCCCGCCGAGCGAGGGGCCGGCAATCCCTGACCGATATATCTACCGAGTATGGCACATGTCTCCCTGCGGAATGTCACAAAACGCTATGATGACGGCACCGTCGCCGTCAACGGTGTCTCGTTCGAGCTCCCCGACGGGGAATTCCTGGTGATCGTCGGCCCATCCGGCTGCGGCAAGTCCACCACGCTCCGGATGATAGCCGGCCTGGAGATGATAAGCGATGGGGAGGTACGGATCGGCGATACCGTGGTGAACCATATCCATCCCAAGGACCGGGATATCGCCATGGTGTTTCAGAATTATGCGCTCTACCCTCATATGACCGTGCGGGAGAACCTGGAATTTGCCCTGAAAATGCGGAAGACACCGAAAGGGGAGGTGCAGCAGCGGATAACCGATACCGCGCGCATGCTGGAACTCGAGACCCTCCTGGATCGCAAGCCGAAGGCGCTCTCCGGCGGCCAGCGCCAGCGTGTTGCGGTGGGCAGGGCGATCGTCCGCAACCCGAAGGTGTTCCTGTTCGATGAGCCCCTCTCCAATCTGGACGCCAAGCTCCGCACCCAGACCCGCGCCCAGCTCCAGAAACTCCATCATGAACTGAAGGCCACAACGATCTACGTTACCCACGATCAGGTGGAGGCCATGACCATGGCCGACAAGATCGTGGTGATGGACCGGGGGGAGGTGCAGCAGATAGCCCCCCCGCTGGAACTGTACAACCGCCCGGCCAACCGTTTCGTGGCGGGATTTATCGGAACCCCCGCCATGAACTTCCTGGAGGGGGGCATCCGGCGTACCGAGGGAGGCCTCAGCTTCCATGAAACCGGCCAGAGTGGGCTGCGGCTCCCGTTGCAGGATATCCCTCCTTCGTTCGATAGCGCCACCACGCTCGGCGTACGCCCGGAACATCTCTTCCTGAGCGATCCCTCCGACCCTCTCTCCTTCCCGACGACCGTGGAGGTGGTGGAAACGCTCGGCAATCAGACCTATATCTATTTCGCGGCGGGGAGCGGCCTGGCGATAGCGGCCGTGCATCCGGATAGCAGGCTGGCCTACGGCGACCGTATTCATCTGCGAGCGGCTTCCGACCGTCTCCATTTCTTCGATGCGGCGGGGACCAGGCTCTCCCGCTAACCCTCTGATTCCGGATGCTCCGGCTCCCTCGCACACACTTCGTCATAGTTGATAGCGGCGATTCCCGGAGCCGAACGTTGCCAATCTTGCCACGCTGGCGGTAACTTGACCCCTGTGAACGAATTCTGGCTGTACAGTATCGAACCGGACCTCACCGGCCCGGAGCATATGAGGCGCGACGAGGAGATGGCGCGGGCCTGCGGGATCGATGGCATCCCCCGGCTGCGGTTCTACTCGTGGCGCCCCTGGACTCTCTCGCTCGGCTATAACCAGAGCGACGAAAGCATCGACAGGGAACTGCTGGAACAACTCGGCTACGGGCTGGTACGGCGTCCCACCGGAGGGCGTGCCGTGTTCCATGCCGAAGAGCTTACCTACGCGGTGGCGATGCCGAGCGGAGGCGCGGGAATCCATGAGACCTACGCCAGAATCAACGGCGCACTCCGCCGGGGTCTGGAGATGCTTGGAGCGCGCGACCTGGAATTCAGCCGCACCCAGCCCGATTTCCGGAAACATTACGCCATGGAAGAGTCGGCGAGCTGTTTCAGCGCCTCGGCGCTGAGCGAACTGACCTGGCATGGAAAGAAGCTGCTCGGCTCGGCACAACGCCGCTACGGCAGCACGCTCCTGCAGCATGGATCGCTGCTGCTGGGAGAGGCCCATCTCCGGATCATCGATCTGCTCTATCCGCATGCCGCCGAATCGCGCCGTGCGGATCTGCGCGGCCGGCTTGCCGAACGCACCGCCACCCTTCAGAATCTTCTGGAGGGAATGCTCCCACCGTTCGAAACGATAGCCTGTGCGCTCCGTGCCGGCTTCGCCGAGACGTTCGGGGCGGGGATACTCCTCTCGGCCGATATCACGGCCCCTCTGCCACCCACGGTCGCACAGGACATCGAGCCTGCCGGCGACATCTCTTGCAACGCCCTCCAGCATTCAAAGGAACCTTCTTCATGAACGAAGAAATCAGACGGGTAACCACCCGGAGCCTTCAGGACATGAAGCGCCAGGGAGCCCGTATCAGCGCCCTGACGGCATATGATGCCATCATGGCCCGCATCTTCGACAAGGCGCAGATCGATGTGCTTCTGGTGGGCGATTCGGTCGCCAATGTGGTACAGGGGCGGGAGACGACGCTTCCGGTGACGCTGGATGAGATCATCTATCACACCAAGGCGGTAACCCTGGGGGTGGAGCGGGCGATGGTGGTGGCCGATATGCCCTTTATGACCTACCAGGTGCGGGCCGACGAGGCATTCCGCAACGCCGGAAGGATCATGAAGGAGACCGATGCCAGCTCGGTGAAACTGGAGGGGGGAGTGGAGCATGCCGAAACGGTGCGGCGCATGACGGCGGTGGGGATTCCGGTGATGGGACACCTGGGCCTGCAGCCGCAGTCGATCCATCAGTACGGCGGATACCGCCCGCGCGGAACCACGCCGGAGGAGGCGGAGAAGATCCTTTCGGATGCGCGGGCACTGGAGGAGGCCGGGGCGTTCTGTATCGTGCTGGAGAAGATCCCGGCCGAGCTTGCCAAAAGGGTGACCGAGGCGCTCGCCATCCCCACCATCGGCATCGGCGCCGGCCCCCACTGCGACGGCCAGATACTCGTTTCCCCCGACATGCTGGGGCTTACCCAGGATTTCCACCCCCGGTTCGTGCGGCGCTACGAGTCGTTTGCGGAACGCGCAACGGAGGCGGCACGCCATTATCGCGAAGATGTGCGAAGCGGCGATTTCCCGAACGAAAGCGAGAGCTATTGAGTACCTGGGAGGAAATTTCCTGACATTCTTCTTCGGTGTTGTCGCGGAGTTTGACTCCGCGACCCCTGCTGCTACCACCTCGCACGGAGTCAAACTCCGCGCGAACAGTACCGGGGATCTCAATATCCGCAGGTCCTTAAGTATCAAGATGACTATGTAGATAGCACATCATCGTCCGCCGCCTGCAGCGGACGTAGCTGCCAGAGAGTGGCAATGGAGTGACCGATACCGGCATCTTCTTCTACGAACTATCACTGGCTAACTATTATCCGCCCGCTGTTCGTCTGGTACTGCATTGCTTCCGGTGAACTCTCCCCGTTATGTTGGGCCGATCATGAAAAACATTCTCTCCTATATCCCGCTCCTGATCACGATCGTTACGCCGCTGGTTCTGGCGTCATGCGACAGCGGGACAATCACCAGCCCGGAGCAGGTGATCTTCCCTGATTCGGCGGTGAGCTTCGGGCGCCATGTGCTGCCGCTGTTCGAGCTGGGATGTGCCGCCAGCGGATGCCATAACCAGATCGACCGTGCCGGCGACCTGAGCCTGGTCTCGTACTTCGACCTGTTCCGCCGTCCCGGCATCGTACGTCCCGGCGACTCCGCCAGCAGCGTGCTAGGGCAGATCGTGGGAGGGCGCCTCCCGCATATCCAGGTACCGATTTCGCTTCTCATCAACGCAAACCAGCGCCGCGGCATCCAGATCTGGATTCAGGAAGGGGCAAGCAACAACTGAGGGGAGAACAAAGGGGATAAACAACTACGGGCCATCGCAGCAGCGACGGCCCGGTTCGTTTTCGGCACCGATAGAGGGCATAAGCAGGGAAGGCAGCAGCCGGAAGAAGGGCACGGGAAGTTGAGGGAATCCTCTCCTTATCCCTCCCCGGCTCCGCTCAGGGTGAAGTTGGTGGCGATCTCCCCGGTCTCGATCCCCTTCCAGTTGCGAATCGGCATCGAGCGGTAGCGCTCCAGCAGGGCCAGCTCCTCATCGGACAGCAGGCCGATCGCCTCCAGCACCCGCATCACGATCACCGGCATCGGGGTGATGTTGCCATCCTCCAGCTTTACGGAGATGCCCAGCGGCCCGTACTCTCTGCTATTGATTCCCACCACGAACATCGCCATGGCCCCGCGTTTGGCGATAGCCCTCCCGTTGAGCGCCTTTATCAGCTCGGTATCGAACCCTCCATGCTCCCCGATCATTTCCGGACGCGCGGTAATGGCCCGTACGATCCGGTTCTGCGCCGGCTCACCGCTGTTTGCGCGGTCCATGAACCGGGCCACGGCCGCCGCCGCACCGGAGATGGGCATATAGAAGGCTGGCAACGAGCAGCCATCGATTCCCACGCCGATATTCTCCCGGCTGATACCGGCATGCTCCGCCATCAGATCGTAGATCCACTGCTGGAGCGGGTGCTCTATCGAGAGATAATTCTCGATGGGCCATCCCATCGCCAGGCACACCGCCAGCATGCCGGTATGCTTGCCGGAGCAGTTGTTATGAAGCTGGGAGGGGGGGATATCGGAGCAGATGAGCCGTTTCCGCTCGGCGCGGTCATCCGGCTCGTGCACTCCGCAGCCCAGCACCGGCTCATCCAGGCCGATCTTCTCCAGCATCTCCTGCACGGTGCTGAGGTGATAGCTGGCGCCGGAATGGCTGGCGCAGCAGATCGCAAGCTCCGCCTCGGTGAACGCAAAGCGGTCGGCCGCACCGCTCAGCACGGTCGGGATCGCCTGGATCATCTTGATGGAGGAGCGGAGATAGGTTGGATAATGGGGATCGTTGGCCGAAAAGAGGATGCTGCCGGTTGCATCGGCAACCGCCACCGAACCGTAATGCAGGGCATCGATCCGGCTGCTGCGGTGGGAGACCGCTAATGGAGTGCGAATCATCGGATTCTTGTGAAGAGCGCTGAAGAAGAGAAGATCCGTCCGCCGGGGGAAGCTGTTGATCCCCTTGGGGGCGGGGTGTAGTGCGGCGGGGGACAGGATAGCAGTATCCCGCCCCGCCGGCATGGGAGAATCTCCCGTGGAGCGGCTATGAACCGGCCGGGGAATCCGCGTCGGTGCCCAGCACCGTATAGCGACCCAGGCCTTCGCGAAGAAGATCGGGTATCGGCAGCGGGCGCTTCTCCTCCAGATCCACCGTCACCAGGCGGCAGTAGCCATCGGCCAGAAGAACATCGGTTCCGGCGCGCATGAATCGAAAGGAGACCGTAAGGGAGGTACGCCCCCAGTGGCTGATCCAGATGGAGATCTCCAGAAGGTCATCCAGCTTCGCCGGCGAACGATATTCGCAGTGGTAGGCCGCACGGATCGGAAAGCAGCCCAGCGTCCTGAACGCTATCGCATAGGGGAGATCGATCGATCGGTACATCTCGGTCTCGGCGATCTCGAAGAACCGTGTGTAGGCACCGTAGTAGATGATCTGTGCCGGATCGCAATCGCTCCACCGGACTCGTTCATGTATGATAAAAGGCTGGCCCATAGACCAACGAAGCTACGGAGAGTATTTTGAATAGAGAAGAGGAGGCCGCCGCCTCCCCCTGGATCTGTTTGTAACCGCCCCTATTTCCCCGGCTCCGGAACTGCTGCCGGCGAGACCGGCTTCTTCCAGACCACCACCGAATCCCCCTCCAGTGCCAGCACCAGCGAGTTCTCCTGATAGCGGGGCAGATGCAGATCGGGCTTCTCCACCACCTCCACCTCCATATCCCACCTGTTGCTCTCCTGCTTGACGATATGCACCCCCCACTTGAACACGCTGAAGGGTTTCATCAGATAGACCGAATACTCCGGCTCCCACTCCTCCGGGTTCAGCAGCAGCAGATGCCCGTCCTTCGGCACCCCGGCCACCAGCGGTTTGATCTGCGCCAGGTACATTCTGGCGCGCGCTCCGTTGGTATGCATCACCGCGGCCTTCTGCTGCACCGCGATGATATGGGCGATGGCGAAAACTCCCATCGCCATCCAGAACGCCGCAAGCGCTCCCTGCCGCCCGCGCAGAAGCTCTACCAGCCCCCCGAGTCCCGCCCCGGCGATCACGGCGATAAAGGGCATGGAGTTATAGAGATACAGCTCGCCGACATGATTCATGAAGATGGCAGGCACCAGTCCCAGCAGCGCAAAGAGCACCATCACCGGAATGGTCCGGTGGCGGTGGGAGCGCCAGAGGCCGTAGATGGTGGTCCCCAGAAAGATGAACGTGCCCAGGGCTATCGATCCTATCACCACCATATCCCGCTGCTTGATCGCCACAAACGCGCTTGCGCTGGATGCCGGCACCACCGCTGCAAAAAGGAACTGCGCCAGATTCTGGATGATGTTCGGGCCGATGGCGAATCCGTAATTGCCGGAGTTGGCCGTGGTGGGCTGCGAAAGCCCTATCGCCGCGCGCGTCCAGATATACAGGAGCGTCAGCACCAGAAACGGCAGGGTCTCCATAGCAGTCTGGGCCATCTTCCGTCCCCAGGATGGCATCTTCCAGTTCTTCACCAGGAGGAAGCAGAAGACTATCGGCCCGAACGCCACGCTGGTCTCCTTGGAGGCGAGCGATACCGCCAGCGACAAGAGCGCCAGCAGATAATAGCCGAGCGGGAAGGGGGCACCCTCGGCGGTTGCCGGAAGGGACTCGCCGGAAGGGTCGCGACGGTAGTAGCCGAGATACAGGAACCAGACGCTCAGGCAGCCGAAGAGCGTACCGCTGATCTGCGAGAAGGTATCGTTCCCCAGCACCGCGCTCGCGTTCTCCTGCGATACCACCATGAACGCCGAGGCCAGCACCCCCTGCCAGGTGGCAAAACCCTCCCGCTTCATGAAGAGGAAGACCAGCCAGCAGAGAAAAGCATGAACCAGGATATTGATGAGATGAATCGGCCAGGTTTCCAACCCGAAGAACACCTGCACCACCGCGATGATGGCGGAGTTGACCGGGCGGTAGAAGCCGTGGAAGAGGTTCGGATGGGAGAAGAAATAGAAGATTCTCGACGCGGGGTCCTCGTACACGTACTGGAAATCATCGCCGTAATACCAGATATGAAGACTGGAGAAATAGACGGCAAGCGATGCGATCGTGAGGATCAGCAGCCAGATGCCGGAGGGCATCCGCCAGTCCCGTTGAGAGTTGCTCATGAAAGGTCGGTTGTTCGTTGGTATGTACCGGTAGGCGCGAACTGCCTGCGAGGGTGTTCCATCGGAGTGCGGTCTATCGCATCGGCGGCGGGCGCTCCCGGACATCGTCAATCAGGTATCCCCGCATTCCGATGGAATCCCGATAATATACGGACGCCCCGCATGGCATGTGCATACGGGGCGCCGAGAGCTTGGATCGGTTGAGGCCCGGATTCTCCCCGGGCGTCAGTCGGGGATAACCACCCGGTTGGAACCGAGAAACTTGATGGCATTCACCGGCGAGGGGACGCTGATCTCCGGAAGCTCCTCGCCCGTGGAGGTAAGCCGGAGCACCGCCCGGCGCCCCGGATCGTACGCATACAGGAGCTGGGTGATATAATCGACGGCAATGGCGCTATACGAGCCGATGAAGACCTCCTGGCTGTTGAGCCCCAGCACATCGTACTCCAGCAGGGTGGAGGGGGTAGCCAGATAGAGATAATCGTTGCGGGTATAGCCGGCATAGTTCGGCTGCTGCCCGATATAGTCGGTCAGGTCCACAGAGGTGATCTCGTACTCATCCTCTTTTTCCAGCGTCGTGGCATTGATGTAGTAGAGCGTCGGGTTGGAGGTGGCACCGCCGGAGCTCAGCATGATGCAGCGGGTGCTGTCGGTCGTGGGGAACATATAGATGATAGGCGAGGGGAACTCGAGGATTCGCTCTATGGCGATCGTCCGGGCATTGCTCTTGAACACCGCCACCCGGCCGCTGTTCTCCGGCCCCTTCACCCCCACGAACACCGACTGCTTCACCGTTCCCACGCTCGTGGCGGAATCCGGAAGCCGGTAGGTATGGGCAACCCTCAGGTTCTTCAGATCCAGTTCGTACAGATCCAGCGATCCGGAGGCCACCACCCATCCCTGCGACATGTTGCTGAAGGCCATCCCGGTAAGGTTTCCCATGAACCCGGTGATGGTTGCCAGCCTCCTGCGGGTTTGCAGATCCAGCACGGTAACGGAATGATCCTCGCGATGATGCAGATACACCTGCCCGCTGTTCTCGTAGATGCCGTCCACGGGAAGGTCAAGAGGCTGCCCGCCATTGGCGGAGGCGAAATTGCTGTCGGTAAGGAGACCTTTCTTCTCGCTGTACAGAAGCACCTCCCCCCCCGTGCTGTCGCCATCGATACCGAACAGGGATACCTGGCGCCGGGCGCTGCTCTCCGGATCGACGATATCCGGCCCCTTGGTGGAACAGGCGGCAACGAGCATTGCCGAAAGGAGGGAAACGAAGGCGGCCTGAAGTGTCCTACTATTCATACGGCATCGTGAGTTACGGCGTCATGTAAAGTTCACCGATGAACCTGGGCCCCGGGAGCGCGCAATGGCTCCCGCACCGGTCAATCGACTATCGTCTTACGGTTCGTCAGCACACGCGTGACCAGCCACAGCTTGATGGCGATCCAGATCTTGTGCGGGGTGCTGACAGCGATCTTTTTCTTGGCAAAGACGTTGAATTCGTTCAGCTCTATCTTCTCCAGCATCCGGTAGTAGATGGCGTCCATGATCTCCGCGGCGAACATGGTCTTGCGCTCATCCGGGCGGAGCGCTGCGCGGGCCTTCCCGTAGAACTCCCGGGCACGGCGGGTTTCGTAGCGCATCAGCTCGATGAACGGCAGGTTGTACCGGTTCGCCATCAGATCCTCCTCGGTATACCCGAACGCACGAAGATCCTCCAGCGGCAGATAGATCCTGCCGCGCGCGGCATCCGCCTTGATATCGCGCAGGATGTTGGTGAGCTGGAGTGCAATGCCAAGGTTCACCGCATATTCCTTGGTCTCCTCGTACTGATATCCGAAGATCTCGATGCAGATCAGCCCCACCACCGAGGCAACGCAGTAGCAGTACTCCCGCAGCTCCTCGAAGGTGCCATAGCGGTTCCTTACAAGATCCATCTCCATCCCGTCCAGTAACGTCAGGAAGTACTGTTTCGGGATTTTGAACCGGCGCACCACCGTCGAAAGAGGAAGAAGAATGGGATGGCGCGATTCTCCGCGATAGCAACGTTCCACCTCGGCGCGAAGCCGGTTCAGCCGCTCCCGCTTCCGCATCGCGCGCAACGAGGGCTCCACCAGCTCCACCCCCGGCTCGTCCTCGTCGATGATATCGTCGGCATACCGGCAGAATGCATACACCGAATGCATCGCCTCCCGCTCATCGCGGGGAAGCAACGAGAACGAGTAATAGAAACTCGTCTTCGACTGCTGGAGCAGCAGCGCATCATGTTCGGTGTCGGATACTACCAGATTCTGCATCAAGAACTGACCTGTTTATATCTATCCTGTTGATATAAGCAAAAATCCATCTATAAGACAAGGAAAGAGTTCAATTGCGGACGTCCGGTTACGGTGAGTTATTGGTAGGCCCGCGGTTTCGGGCCGGCGCGGCGCCGGGATCATACCAGAGGAAACCGGCTCATCATCCACAACGTGTCCCCGATCCCCAGTTCCGGACGGGAGGCAAGGACGTTGTAGTCCAGATTGCGGATCTTCCGCAAGATGCGTACCCCTCCCAGATAGACCAGACGAAGCTCGTTTCGCAACCGCATCGACGGCACCGAGGCTATCAGCGGGCGCCCCTCGCCGAACAGCTCCTCGGCCTGCTCCACGTGATGCCGGAGCATCGCCCGGAAACGTTCGTTGAACACCCCGGCATGCAGCTCCTCCAGCGAGTAGCCGAACCGCTCCAGGCTCTCGCGGGGGAGATTGACCCTGCCGCGCGGCAGATCCACGGAGATATCCTGCCAGAAGTTCGCCAGTTGCAAGGCGGTGCAGATCATATCCGACCGGCGGAACCGCGTATCATCCTGAAACCCGAACAGATAGAGCACCAGCCGCCCCACCGGATTCGCCGAATGGGCGCAATACCGGAGCAGATCATCGGTCGTGGCAAATCCCTGGTTCCGCGCATCCAGGCGAAACGCTTTCAGAAGATCGAGGAACGGCTCCATCGGGATGGAGCGCTCGCGCACGGTAACGGCCAGCGCCACGAAGATCGGATGTTCCGCCCTCCCCCGGTATGCCTCCCGAAGCTGCCGCTCCCAGTCGTCCAGCTTCGCCACCCGCGTCTCCGCATCCAGGCTCCCCTCGTCGGCGATATCGTCGGCGGTGCGGCTGTAGGCATAGATGCTGTAGAAATGGGGCCGGAGCGAACGGGGGATCAGAACCGATCCCACGGGAAAATTCTCGTAATGTCCCCTGGCAAGCCTCTCGCAATAGGCAAAGGCCTCCTCCACACTCCCCGTGCTCGCGGCAAGACTGGCTGAACTCATACGGCAAGGTAAGAAAAAGGTCCGTTCGCGTCCGTCGGCGGCGGTGGAGAGTAGCGGGGAGCGGGTAGTATTCAACCCAAGCCGGGGCCAGATGCAGACATCGCGTTGCTGCTACGGAAGAATGGGCCGCTCCTCCGGAGCTTCCGTAGAAAGGAGTGCTGGCGTTTCGGCTACAGACGGGTGCCCCCTCCGGGGGCCATCCCGGTGGAACCCTAGCCTCCACAGATCCCGGAAGTCATAACTCCTCCAAGCCACAACTTCTGGAAGGGACCGCTGCACTGGACCACACTCCGTTGTGCGTCTGCCGGTCGCAACTCCTGGAAGCCACAACTTCTGGAAGGGACTGTTCTACACTCCATACTCCATCGTGCGTCTGCCGGCGATTCCACTGGCCCCCAGCGGGAGCACCCGTCTGTAGCACAACATATCCGAGGGTGGAGGAAGCTCCGGAGGAGCGAGACCATTCTTCTGCGATTGCCATTGGTGATCCGCCTGGCAGCGTGAATGATATATGAAGCGGAGCGGAATGCATAGCAGGAGCGATCTATCTGCCCTGCCCCAGACTCCCCGACTTGTTTATCTTCGCAGCCTTACATTCAGAATACGGCTCCTACATGCACATACATTTCATCGGCATCTGCGGCGCGGCCATGGGGAACGTGGCGCTGATGATGCGCGCCAAGGGACATACCGTCACCGGCAGCGACCAGAATATCTATCCCCCCATGAGCGATCTGCTGGCCGATGCCGGCGTGGCGATCATGAACGGATTCTCCCCGGATCATCTGGAGCCCGCTCCCGATCTGGTGGTGATCGGCAACAAGATGTCGCGCGGCAACAGCGAAGTTGAGGCCGCCCTGGACCGCAGGCTCCCCTATACCTCGCTCCCGGAACTGCTGAAACGGGAGGTTATCCAGGGGCGCCGCTCCATCGTGCTGAGCGGCACCCACGGCAAGACCACCACCTCGTCGCTGATGGCCTGGACCCTCCAGAGCGCCGGGCAGGAGCCCAATTTCATGATCGGCGGGGTGCCGGGAAATTTCGGTGGCGGATGGCAGTACCGGGACCGGAGCGATCTGGTGGTGCTGGAGGGGGATGAGTACGATACCGCCTTCTTCGACAAACGCTCCAAGTTCGTCCACTATCTGCCGACCGCTCTTCTTATCAACAATATCGAGTTCGATCATGCCGATATCTTCGGCTCGCTCGATGAGATCCTGCTCTCCTTCCGCCGGCTGGTCAATATCGTCCCGTCGGCGGGGCTGATCGTCGCCAACGGCGATGACCCCAATGTGGCGGCGGTGATCGGGGATACATTCTCCCCGGTGGAGACCTTCGGGCTGGGGGAGGGGTGCGTCTGGCGCGCCGGGGGGATAGAGTACGGTCCCGATTCCACGAGCTTCGATGTGATCCGCAACGGCAGCACCGAGGCCCGCATCACCTCCACGCTTCTGGGCGAGTTCAACGTCAGGAACGCTCTGGGGGTGATAGCCATTGCCCGGTGGATCGGGATAGGGTATGATGAGATCGGCACGGCGCTCGGGAGCTTCATCAACACCAAGCGGCGGCTGGAACTGAAAGGGGAGTGGGATGGGATCAGGATCTACGATGATTTCGCCCATCATCCCACGGCCATCCGCGAAACCCTCCGCGCGCTCCGGCTCCGCCATCCGCAGGAACGCCTCTGGGCGGTGTTCGAGCCGCGAAGCAACACCACCCGCCGGAACGTTTTCCAGCGGGAACTGGCCGAATGCTTCTTCGATGCCGACATGGTGGCGCTGGCGCAGATCGATCGCGCCGATGAACTCCCGGAGAACGAACGGCTCGATCCGGAACGCCTTATCGCCGATCTGGCCGCCGGCAACGTACAGGCCCGGTTTCTCCCCGATGTGGATAGCATCGTGGAGCACCTCCGCCGGAACGTGCGACCGGGCGATGTGGTGGCGGTGATGTCCAACGGAGGATTCGGCGGCATTCACCGGAAACTGGCGGAGGCTATGCAGAAAAGGCAGATGGGGGTTGATGGTGAGGAATTGGCAGTTGGGAGTTGAGAAGAGAAAGAGAGACAGGGAGGGAAATCGATCTGCGGCTTGTCTTCAGTTCAACTACTAGAGCGGATTTCACTTGAGTTGATCGGTTCTGGCCCCCATCGGGGGCACCTATCTGTAGGTATGAAGCCTAGCCTTTCCTTTGGAAGCTCCGTAGGAGCGGCCCAGTCTTCTGCCGGATGATAGGGTAAACCCAGCTGAAATCGCTCTCCGTACCTGCGAGAATGGTTCCGGATATGCCGTTCTCTGTCTTGTAGAGTGCTGGCGCAGAGTTGTACTCCGCGGCCTCCCCTGCAACAGGGCGCACGGAGCGGGACTCCGCGCGAACAATGCTCAACACCAGAGAGGAACCATCACCGATAACATTATGCTGGCTGCTCCCACCTCGCACGGAGTACAACTGCGCGCCAACTGCACTCGAAATCTCAGAGAACATATCCGTAGGTACTTCGCTACGAACTGACGTTCCCAACACGTATTTTAGCGCCGGGCCGGCGTACGGCTACGCTGCGCCCGCACACTTTTATCCTGTTCGTTCTTGACCAACTCACCCGCAATAGCGATTCAGACCGAGCGCATCCTCGAGGGCATCCCGGCCTCCGCGGGGATCGCGATTGCCCATGCCTGGATATTCGCACAGGAGGAGGAGATAAGCCTGGAGATCCACAACCTCGACGAGGAGGAAGTGGGGGTGGAACTGGAACGCCTGGAGGCGGCCATCACCGAGGCCGACAAGGTGCTGGAGAAGATCGAACTGATGGCCCGCGAGGATGTGTACGACCGTGCCGAGATCTTCGAGGCCCTCCGGATGATGCTCCGCGATCCATCGCTCGGCAACTCCATCGCAGACTCCATCCGAACCAACCGCTGCAGCGCCCACGCGGCCATCAAACGCGAGATGGGACGCCTTGCGGAGATATTCGCCGGATCGAGCGACGAGACCATGCGCTCGCGTGCCGAGGATATCCGCGCCCTCCAGTCGCATCTCATCACCTGCCTGCTGAAAACCCCGGTGGATCATTTCTTCAGCAACGATGCGGTGCTCGTTCTCTCGGCGCTCAGCCCCAGCGATGCGGTGCTCTATGCGCGGAACCGGGCATCGGCGTTCGTGCTGGAATCCGGAGGGATCAACTCTCACGCGGCCATCCTGGCGCGCGCGTTCGGCGTGCCGATGGTGGCCGGCGTGAAGGATGCGGGGAGGATAGCCCATCCCCACGCCACTATGATCGTGGATGGATATACCGGACGGGTCGTTATCGACCCGGAGCCGGCCACACTGGAACTGTACCGCCAGCGGAAACGGGAGCTTGAGGCGCAGCGCGAACAGCTCGGGGCCCTGCGGGGTCTTCCTGCCGAAACCGAGGAGGGGGAGAGAATGGTGCTGGCGGCGAATCTGGATATGATCGACGAGCTTGCCACAACCGTGGAGAACGGTGCCGAGGAGATAGGGCTGATGCGGACCGAATATCTGGTGATGGACCGCACCACCGAGATCTCCATGGAGGAGCAGCTGCTCTACTACCGCCAGCTCGCCGAGCGCGCCTACCCGCTGGTGGTAACCCTCCGGGCGTTCGATATCGGAAGCGAGAAACTGGCCGGGGAACTATGGGGCAGAGCAAGCTCGCCGCTCGGGCTGCGCGGCGCCCGGCTGCTGCTGCAACGGCGCGATCTGCTGGAACGGCAGGTGGAGGCGGTGCTCCGCGCCTCGTCGATGAAAAATCTTCGCCTGATGTTCCCCATGGTCTCCTCCGTGGAGGAGATGCGCCAGTTCCGCGAGGTGGTCCGCTCGGTCTGCACACGCCTGCGTGCCGACGGCATCATCTTCGACGAGCATATGCCGGTGGGAGCGATGATAGAGACCCCGGCGGCGGCGCTCACCGCCGATGCGCTCGCCCGCGAGTGCGATTTCCTCTCGCTCGGCACCAACGATCTTGCGCAGTACACCCTGGCGGTGGATCGCGCCGACGATGCCTTGCGCGGCTATTACGACGAACTTCATCCCTCGGTGCTCCGGCTGATCCGTGCCAGCGCCGTTGCCGCGGCCAGAGCCGGTATCCCCATCACGATCTGCGGGGAACTTGCGGCCAACCCGCTCGCCACGGAGATTCTGCTCGGCATCGGCATCCGCCGTTTCTCCGTGCAGCCGTTCGAGCTGGGACCGCTGAAACTCCGCATCCGCTCCACCAGCCTCAAACGCGCCGCCGCCATCGCCCGCACGGCCCTGGCGCTCGGCTGCGCCGAAGAAGTCCGGCGCTATCTGAAGGGGGAGGCGAGCGGGGGATGTGAGATTGAAGATATTCGATTTTCGATTTTCGCTTGGGGGACGAGATCTGGGGATTTTCGATTGACGATTTTCGATTTTCGATTGGGGGTCGAGATGTGGGGATTTTCGATTGACGATTT
>JBMDXA010000150.1:0-1571 GCA_048594725.1 Candidatus Kapaibacteriota bacterium | reverse complement strand
CGGTGCCTCCATCATCCTCTCGATGTTCGATATCTCGGTGGCCCCGGCCATCACCGCGCTCGGTATCGGCGGTCTGGCCGTGGCGCTGGCATTTCAGGATACTCTCTCGAATGTCTTCGCCGGCATCGCGATGACCCTCTCGCAGCACATCCGCATCAACGATTATGTGCTGCTGGAGTCCGGCGAGGAGGGATTTATCTACGATATCGGCTGGCGCTATACGGTGATCCGCTCGTTCCATAATAATCTGGTCATTATTCCCAATAAGAAGATGGCCGATACCACCGTCACCAATTTCCATCTTCCCGATTCCCAGCTTCGTATCGAGGTGACGGTGACCATCGGGTATGACTGCGATCTGGAGGGAGTGGAGCGCCTGCTGCTGGATGAGGCCGCGCGATCGGTGGGAGAGGTCAAAGGGGTGCTGGCCGAGCCTGCCGCCACGGTCCGGTTCAAGGAGTTCGGCGGGTCCGGCGTTGTTACCAAGCTGTTCGTCTCCATCGACGACTTCAACCAGAAATATCTCGCCTCGCACGAGCTGATGAAACGCATCCATCAGCGCTTCCGGGAGCAGGGCATCGCGATCACCTATCCTACCAGAACGATCCGGTTTTAGGGATTTTCGATTTACGATTCTGGATTTTCGATTTGATGGGAACGTCCGTGGTCAGTAGTCCGTTGTCCTTTGCGGGGAAGGGAATCCCATGGTGGCCCAGGAATTTCATCCTTACAGGCCACGGACCACTGACAGCGGGCGCAACCCGCATATGGACTACCGGACAGCCGTTCTGCCCGCGCACCTTCTCTCTGTTCCTAACCATTATCTGCAAACTCCCTACCGATGAATAACGCTCTTGTCGTGATGATGACCGCTGCGAACCGTGACGAGGCGCGCAGCATTGCCCGCCGGCTGGTAGAGGAGCGGCTGGCTGCCTGCTGCACTATCGCCGCAGAGGTGGAGTCGGTGTACCGATGGGAGGGGAAGGTGGAGGAGGCCACCGAAACTATGGTGATGATTAAAACCGATCGGGAGCATTTCCCGGAACTGGAGAGGCGAATCCGGCAATTGCATAGCTACGATGTTCCGGAGATCATCGCGTTGCCGGTGGTGGCCGGATCGGAAGCGTATCTGCGATGGATCGGGGAGAGCCTGTAGCAGCCTTCGTGAAAGATACGTGCCTCAGGGCGTGCCCCGCAGAGATGGCGGCCCGCCCTGAAGCCGGAGGGTTCAGCTATTGGTAGTACCGCCACAGATCATCCTGTTTCAGCCCGTCCGCTCTCTTCCCAGAACCAGCTTGAACGGTATGCTGCTTCCATCGATACCTGCGGCCGTCACCGTCAGCAGGGGATCGGATTCCGGCTGCGATGCCATGCTCATCAGCGAGACCATGAATCGGGCGGTATTCTTTCCTGCCGATCCGAATGTTCGTGTAAACCGCAGTTCTCTGACCTGGTTGCCCCCATTGATAAAGAAATAGGGGAGATGTTCCTCCAGGCTGATGCAGATGGTGACCGGCCCCGCCGATGGTACCCGAAGCGAAATCTCAACGGACAGCGGCTGCTCCAGCACA
>JBMDXA010000015.1:0-63089 GCA_048594725.1 Candidatus Kapaibacteriota bacterium | reverse complement strand
TTTTTGGGTGTTATGTTGGGTCCCACCCCCAAAAACCCCAGGGGCCCCCCAGGGGTTTGGGGTGGGGCCCCCGACTGCACATCGATTCTACTGTGCTTACTTCTGCACGTTGAGCTTCTGGACCAGGCTGGTCGTCGAGGTCTCAACAGCGATCGTGTACACACCCGAGGCAAGATCGCGGACGTTCAGCTCGAGGCTGGAAACGGCCTGCAGCTCGGCCCTGTCGACGAGCACGCGCACGAGGCGGCCGGCAGCGTCGTAGAGCTTCACGGTGGCCTTGCCGGCTTCCGGCATGCGCAGCTCGATCGTCGTGAACTCGCGAGCCGGGTTCGGCTGCAGGCTCAGGACGAAGCCGGCAGCTTCGCCAGCACCGATGATCTTCACCTCATCCATGGCGTCCACCGAACGGGAGCCGTCAAGGCCCACGCTCACCAGACGGTAGCGGTACTCGGCACCCACCTCGACATTCTGGTCGAGGATGCTGTACTTGGCACCACGAGTTGCCGTGCCGGCCGGGGCCTTGCGGTCGACGAGCGTATAGACGCCCTCACGCACACCCTGCTCGGTACGCTCGATCACAGCGCGCTCCACTTCGAGCGACGCCACTTCCACCTCCGAAGCGGTGGCCCACTCAACCCGCACAGCCTTGCGGCCGGACTGGTTTGCATCGAATGCGCTCACCTTCACCGGCACCACACCCTGGTACTGGTTGGTGAAGTCCAGAGCCGAGAGCAGCAGACGCTGAGCACCCGAGCTCCGCTCCTCGAAGGCGAAGCGGCCATAGTGACGCCAGTCGATACCGTAGTAGATGACATTGTGATTCATCTCCGAGGTAGCCACACCGGCAGCCGAGTCGACGTACGCGCCGAACTCCTGCTCCCAGTAGTGATGCGTTGCACGAGCGATACCTTCGCCCAGGGTCGGACGCAGGAGCGACGGCATCGGCGGGTTGTCGCCAGCCACGCCGGTGGCCCTGATACGCTCGTAACGGCCCGGGTTGATAGCCACGCCGCGGATCACGCGGTTGGAGTAGTTGGCCGGGTTGGTGTTGCCACGGTAGTCGGCACGCAGGTAGGTCTGCGCAAACTCGATGTCCGAGACATTGCCGTTGGTCGCGTCCAGATTAACGTCATGGATGCGGGCCACGTCCTGACCAGCGATGATCAGGTTCGAGCGGTTGTACATGTCGCGGCTGTTGAGCATCACCTTCAGAGCTGCGCGCTCTTCCGGCTCCAGACCCTGCGGCTCTGCGCCCTGGGCCCAGATCACCGTCTTCCACGGACGGAAGTTCAGGTTCTCCTTCGGCCAGCGATCACGATCGAACAGGTCGAAGTCCTCAAGACCGCTATTGTCGGCACGCTCCCAGTTGATCGAATCCAGAGCTGCAAGCAGGGTATCTGCGTTCAGCTTGTTCGACTTGCCGATAGCGTCGGCCGGCATCGTGGTCGTGCGGTTCTCCACCGAGACGAGAGCCTGGCGGGTAGAACGGCGGACATAGAAGCGGAGCGTCTTCTCGTAGATGTTGTTTCCGAGGAAGTCGTCCGTAGCGCTCGTCAGACGGATACGGTACAGCGGCGTCACGTTCGGGTTCAGACCGAAGTAGGCGTCGTTGATACCGAACTGGCGCAGCGAACGCGGTGCGAAGTTGCCGAACTCGATCGTCCTGGTCTGAGCAACGTCAAACGAGGCGGTCTGGTTGAAGCTCGGCTGGCTGGCGACCGGAATCCACGACGACGAGGTAGGGCTGTAGTATTCGATCGACAGACGCACGTTGTTGGAGAGCTGCGGCAGGCCACCCATGTTGCGGAAGCGGCCGTTCAGAGCCACCACAGAATCGATCATCACGTACTCGGCATCCGAGAACTGACCGCTCTGGGCACGATAGCCGGACGGAGCAATGAGGTCTTCGGCCAGCAGGTCGTTGTTACGAACCACGCCGTTGAACTCGTCGGCACCGATGTCCGGACGGGAAGTTCCACCACCCGGGTTACGCGGGTCGGTGTCGATATCCACGGCCATACCCGGGATCACAACGCCACGGTTGTTCGCAAGCGAACCGACGGTGGTAGTGCGGATATGGAGATCCTCCGAACCCGGCGTCGTCGAAACGAACTCGGTCGTGACATTGCCTTCGATCGAGTTCTGATCCTGGCCGCTGAGCGCGCGCCACTGGTTCAGCGTCCGGGCCGTGGGGGGCGACGGAATGTTGAAGCCGGTGACCGAGAGGTTCGACAGGGCTCCGACGCTACCGTTCGGCACCCAGAAGAGGTTGTAATCCGACACCACACGCTGATTCAGCTCCGGTCCCTGCAGCACAAGGCCGATCGGGTTGCTGGAGGGGCTCAGGATCGAGATGATGTTGTTGCGAACCGTGCCGGTGGCACGCTGCGTCACCACACCGTATTCAGTCGTGGTCGTTGCCGCCTGATTGAAGATGGTGTTGTTGTCGATGTTGTTGCCGCCCGTCACGAAATCGATACGGGTATCACCGGCCATCGTCAGTGCGATACCGGCCATGGTGCTGCCGGCAACGGTGCTGCGATAGTTCCACATCATGTTGTTCCAGATGCGGAAGTTGGTCGCGGCGTTTGCCGGGAAGCGGTACACGGTCGCCTCGAAGAAGACGTTCTCGTTGGTCTCGGCCCAGATACCGGCGGCATTGCCGGTGGAAGCGACGAGGTTCGAGATCTTGTTCCGCTGGATCAGCAGATCCCTGGAATAACCACGGTTCCTCGTGGCATTGGCACCGATCATACCACCGCTGCTCACCCAGATACCGGCCGCATGCGGCGTACCGAGAGCAGGAGCGGTGTTGTTGATCACCCTGGTGATCTCGTTGCCGGCGATCTCCGAACCCTGCTCGTATACAAGGGCGATACCGGCACGGGTAACGCTGTCGATACGGTTGTTGAGGATGCGGTTGTTCTGGTTCGTGTACTCGGTATAGGCGTTGTTGCCGATACGGAAGAGCGGACCAGCGCCGATGGAGACAACACCATAAGCGAAGTTCTTGATCACGTTCCCTTCAAACGTATTGTTCCGGTTGAAGAGCGTGTCGCGCTGCGTCGGGTTCTGGTTCTGTCCGTCAGACGGGGCGCTGTTGCGCACCAGAATGCCGGCCGAGAAGCGCAGCGAATCATCCTTCATATACCGGAAGGTGGTGATGCTGCGGAAGAACTCCGGAATCGGGAGCATCGAGGAATCCTTGCGGCCAAGAGCGATCGAGGCCGGCATGATGTTCACGTTGCGGATCGTGTAGTTCGAAGCGCCCTGGGCGAACTCGAACGGAATCGCGCGCACCGGCGGCTTGTTGCCGGCAGTGTCGAGAATGAACGTCAGGTTCTTGGTGACGCCGCCATCCCAGGTGATATATCCGGTCGGGTTGTTGGTATCGCGCTGACCGTAGATGATACCGGTGCCCGAGGGGGACTTCAGGATGATGCGGACGTTCGTCTTGCCTTCGGCGGCCATCCAGGTAACCATCGTGTTCGGACCGCTACCATAGACATCGCCACGGGCGTCGAGTGCCGGACGGAGGCTGTTGTCGTTGTCCGGACGGACGGTATACACGTCATTGACGAGCTTGAAGGTCACCGGAGCGCCCACACCATAATAGTAGAGCGAGTCGTTGGCCTCCTGAATCGTGCGGAAGCGCTCGCCGGTACCCACGTAGATCACGCCGGCCAGCGGCGGACGCACGTTGAAGCACCAGGTGGCGGTGTTGTTGTTCACAACAGGATCGGTCGGGTCGGTGATCGTCGCGGTGACGCAGTACTGGCCCGGGCCGCTGGTCGGCACGAAGTACGGGAAGGGAGAGTAGACGGTGGTACCGTTACCCGAAGCCTCGCCCGGAACCGTCAGAACGGTCGTGGTGCGATCATACACAACAGCGCCGTTCGGGTCGCGGATAACCACGCGCGACGGAACGTTGGTAGCGTCGGTGATACCGTTGTTACGATAGGCGATGTTCACGTTGATCGGACGGCCGACCGGATAATCGCCACCGCTGAACGGCACCACGCCGCCGAGCGTTCCCTCGCGAACCTGAAGCTCGCGCTCGTAGCGAACGCTGAACTCGCGGCCGCACGACGGGTACTTCGGAAGCGTATCGTTGCTGCGCTGCTCATCCTCGTTGAAGTCGGTGAAGACCTGAACGTAGAACTGGCCCGGCGTTACCGGAGTCCACGAGTCGAACACCACATCACGGTACTCCAGCGGAGCCCAGTCGCCACGGACAACCGAGTTGCTGGTGTGGATGATGTTGCAGAGAGCGTCGCGGATGATATATCCGACGCGCACGTTGTTCAGCGTCAGCAGGCCCAGGTTGAGGAAACGTGCCTCGACCTGCACACCCGCACCCAGCGTATAAACGGCCGGGGTCTGGAGAGTATAGGTAACCGGCTCGATGATGCGGTCCGGCATGACGTCACGCGGGAACACAACAAAGAAGGTCTGGTTGAGCGTATCGTTGGTGCGATCCTGGTCCGTCGGCGAGCTCATGTTGACGATGATGCGCGCGGTGTAGGTGCCAGGGATGGCGGTGATCGACGAGCCGATCGGCGGAACGAACGAAACCGTGGAGGTTGCGCCGGTGCCGGTGGGAACCGTAAAGGCGGTGCCGGTACGGGTCTCGATCACCGAGTTGCCGCGAAGGATCTGCAGGGTCACCGGAACACCACCATTGTTGATGGCGTTGGTTCCCAGGTTGCGGAAGACACCGCGGATCAGGAACGAGGAGCCCTGTGCAAATGCGTTGCCCGGACGCGACGGCTCGAAGGTCACCTGGTCGGCGGCCACGTCGTCGGTCACGGAGGTCATGCGGAAACCGATGCGCTGACCGTTCAGCGTCGGGAAGCCGTAGTTGAACCACGGCGAAACACCGGTAAGGCCGGTGATCGTGTACGGCCAGTTTGCCGTGTTCTCAGCGGTCTGTCCGGCAGCGCCGATACCCACGCGGGTACGGGTCACATAGATGGTGTCACGAACCCGGTCCGGATTCGGGAAGATGAGGAACTTCTGCGAGTCGTCCTCAGCGCCACCAACGGTGTTGCTCTGGCCGGTGTTCTTCAGACCGATGATCGCACCAAGGCTGGTGTTGGTCTGCGAACGGTTGATGGAGTTCGGTCCGTAGAAGAACTCGATCCTGTTGCTGGTCTCATACAGCTTCGCCTGGAACTCGCCAGGGTTGCGGGTCGGCTGCGAGGTGGTAACACCCATCACGCGCCACTCCACGGTCATCACACGGGCACCGATGGGGCCGTCGACGCGCCAGTAGATGCCGCCTTCCTGCACCGTGTTGGCCTGCAGGTCGCTCCAGAACGGGGCGATAAGACGGGTGTTCGCGTCCTGCGCGAGCGTGGGAGTACCCGGCGAGCTCGGGCTCGCAAAAGAGATGTAGCCCGCTGCTGCAACCCTGGTCACCGTGTTGGCCGCGTAGTTGGTTCCCAGGAACCGGAACGCGAACGGAATGGTCAGGTTGTAGAGCGACGTGTTTGTGGCAGTCTGGCTGCTGGGCACCAGCGTCGTTCCGGGCTGGCCTATGATCGTAACATAGGCATCCGGGATACGCTGTGCGGTATACCCGTTCCAAGGGGCCCTGAAAGAGGCCTGACTTAGAACCTGCGCCAGGGCCACGCTACTGCCAGCCGTAACGGCTATAAGCAGAGCTGCAAGAATCTTACGAAACCGCATGTTGGCTCCTGAATAGTGATTATGGTCTAAAAGGTTATACAGGATCTATCGTGCACTGAAAATTTTTACCGACGGAACTTCTTCTCACTACTCCTCCCCGTACCGGCTCATCGTGCCACCGGAGGCACGCATGCGGCACGAACCATTGCGCGATATCACTGGAGATGACGCTCCGGCTGAACGGCCAGGGGAGAGGTTGGCACCCGCGCCGGAGCCGATGCCCCGGAGGATGCCGAGAGGCTGAAATAGCCTGAAAACGAAGAATTGCGCCTACATGACCGGACTCCCTGTTCGCAGTACTGAACGATCTCGGAAGGGAGGTGGAGGGAAAAACATACCGCTCCCCAGCTGGCCGGGAACCCATTATAATGGCCCCCCGCGCTGCGGCGGAGACTCAGATTTGCATGGTTGTAGGCTGTACAATCTGTCATTTTAGGCGCTACGTTTCACAATCTACTCAATATCAAAACCCGCGACAACGAGAAAAGTTTCCGCCCTGTTCATTTCATCTTCCACTTTCTTTCCTCCTCTTTCATCGTATTTTTCACCCCCTCTGCCGTCACCAAGCGTCCCGGAGCATCTCACTATGACCGCACTCGGCCTGCACCTGATCGACTGGCTTGTTATCGCCCTGTACCTTGCCATCATGGTCCTGGTAGGGCTCTGGGCCCGCCGCCGGGTACACGATACAAGCGGGTTCTACCAGGGGAAACGCTCGTTCGGGCGGGCGCTGATCGGGTTCCTCAACTTCGGGAACATGACAGACGCCGGGCAGACCGCCGGTGTGACAAGCGAAATCTACCGCCAGGGTCTCCAGGGGGTCTGGTTTCAGAACCTCGTCCTCTTCCATACCCCGTTTCAATGGTTTATCGCCGCGCTGCAACGCCGCACCCGGTATCTGGCCCCCGGCGATATGTATCTCCACCGCTTCGAAAGCCGTTTTCTCGCCGGCCTGTACGCCACCGTCCTTCTGGCAGTAGCGGTCTACGCCAATTCATTCGGGTTCCTGCTCACCGGCAAGACCCTCCAGGCGATCATGGTAAAACCGGCGGCCGAATATACGCTCGCCGAGCGCCATAGTGTGGAGGGGTTCAACGAACTGCAACAATTGAAGAAGCTCGATTACGGCACCCTCGGCCCGGAACGGCAGGGACGGCTGGGAGAACTTCAGGAGCGGGAGAAGCTGGGGGAACTCCGCTCGTTCGTCTCCTATCTCGATCTCGATACCTTCTATATTATATATGCCCTGCTGATAGCCGCCTATACGGCGCTGGGAGGGCTGCTGGCGATAGCCATCGTTGACGTGATACAGGGGGTGCTGATTGTCTTCCTCTCGCTTGGGCTGATCCCGGTGGCGCTGCAACGGATCGGCGGGGTGGCCGGCTTGCAGGGAAATGTGCCGGAACGCTTCTTCGAGGTGTTCGGCTCCTCCCCCACGAGCGATTATACCTGGTACTTCGTAGCCAGCTTCGCGCTGCTGAACCTGGTGGTGAACGCCCCGAAGAGCTTTATGATCGGCGGCTCCGCGCGCGACGACAACGCGGCCAGGATCGGGTTCGTCTCCGGCTCCATCTTCAAACGCTTCATGATGATCGCCTGGGCGTTCACCGGCCTGCTGGCGGTGGGGCTGTACAGCGGGCAGATCTCCGATCCGGCGGCGGTGTGGGGGCATATGACCCGCGATCTCCTCGGCTCCGGTGCCATCGGGCTGATGATCGCCGCAATCTTCTCGGCGAATATGGACGGCAGTTCCACCATCTCGCTGGAGGCATCGGCGGCAGCCGTGAAGAACGTCTACCAGCCCCTCTATCCCAATGCGCCGGAACGGCGGCAGATGCTTCTGGGACGGATCATCCTTGCGCTGATACTGCTGGTCTCGGCCCTGTTCGCCCGCCAGCTCGCCAACGAAACGCTGATGACGGTGTTCAAATACATCCTCTCGGTCGGCACCATCGTGGGCCCCTCCTTCTGGCTGGTGTACTTCTGGCGCCGGTTGAACACCAGAGCGGTGGCAGCGCAGATGATTATCTCCATCATCCTTACCGTCATCATTCCTCTCCAGATTCCCCGCATCGCCGGTACCGATCCGGCTCTGACGGTTCAGACCACCGAACGGATGGTGAACGTGGAATCACGCGCCACGGCGGAGGATGTGGCGGCCGGGCGGGCCGCATCGCCCGGAGAGCGTCTCATGAGCCAGGAGCGCATCCCCCCGGCGGCGATCTATTTCGAGTCGGTGGTGCGGCAGACCCCCGCCGATACCGCATCCCCGCTGGAGGGGCGCGGGCTCTTCCGCCCGCAGATCTGGCTGATGAGCAGGGTCGGGGTGGGTTTCACCTCCTGGAGCCGCCCCGGCATTCTGAGCGCCGCGCGTCTGTTCGATGCCCTCCTCCCGTTCATCCTTCTGATCCTCTTCTCCATGATTACCAGAAGGAACTCCGAGAGCGTGCTGCGCGATTTCTACGCCCGCATCCATACCCCCGCCGTCGCCGATCCGGAACTGGATGCACGGCTGGTCCAGGAGAAGATCGACAACCCCGATCTGGTGGAACGGGACAAGATCCTCCCCGGCACCGACTGGGAGTTCTGGCGCCCCACACGCACCGATATCGTCGGTCTCCTCGTCTGCATAGGATTTGTAGCGCTGATCGTGGGGCTGTATATGACCATGGCAGCGGTGCTGACGTAGGGAATTTTAGATTTTCGATTTCGGATTTTCGATTGGCGATTATAGATCTGATAGACCCAACCATGCCAGATGCATCACCGGAAGCAGGAGAGAAGGATGGGTTCGCAGTAGACTTTTTCCTGCTGCTCTGTACAACATCCTTTCAGCTCTCCGGCTTCCCCGCCCCATCCTTCGGATACACGCTTTTCCAATCGAAAAGGTCCTGACGTTTATGCTCGATCTCGAAACCAGGATTCCCGATACCGACTATTTCTTTCTGGGCGACGGGCGCACCCTGGCGGTGCTGCAATGGAGCCGCCATCCCGGCGCCTCCCCCTACGGATTGATGTTGTACGATCCGGCCAGGATCTCGCGCAAGAACGGATCGCTCCTCTCGCATCCGGAACTGGGATTGTCGCGGACGATGCTCTCGGTCCGTATCGGTGAGGTGCGCTACCGGCCGGAGCATGCGAGCGTGCAGGTCCGGTGGGAACCGGGAGCGGTACCGGCGGTGGTGGTCTCCTGGAACGCGGGACCGGTGGCGGTGACGGAGCGATTCCATATCCAGGAGGGGACATCGAATCTGATTCGCGATGTCCGGCTCTCCTCCCCGCAACCGGCGAGCGCCGAACTGGAAGCCGCGCTCTACGCCAACCCTCTCCTGTTCGACGAGTTCGGAACCCAGGAAAGCTCCATCCTCCACGCCTCCGGCTACGCGGCTATCTCCTTCTATGCGGTTCCGGCGGGAAGGGCGTTCGAGCGTTTTCTGAGCGTTCCGGCCGGTACCGATGCACAGAAGGTGGCTGCCACGTTCATCTATTCGATCGATGCCACGGGAACGCACCAGTTCTCGCTCTATCCGCCGGAGCATCGCTTCTCCTCTCTTCCCGGAACATCATCGTTTACCGCCGTACCGGCCGCCCCCCCCGGCGGAACCCCGGATACATCAGCTCCCGGAAACGATCCCGGCTCCCTTGGCGCACGGATCATGGATCTGTATCGCATCTCGCAGATCTCGCTCCGCGCGGCGGTGGCGCAGAACGGGCGGTTCGATGCCTCCATCTGGCAGTATGATTTCGAATGGGGGATGGACGCGGCCATGGTCGCCATCGCTGCGGCGCGCTCCGGCCTGTTCGAGCTGTCGCGGCAGGTGCTGGTGAACATCCTCCGCCGCCTCTCCAACGCCGAGGGCATGATAGCCGAGGCGGGGAGATTTCGCGGTGGGGAGATGTCCGAGCTGAACGGCAACGGGGCGGTGCTGGACGCGCTCTGGCAGTACTGGCGCTGGAGCGGCGACGAATCGCTGCTGCATACCTACTGGAGCCGGATCGGCGCCATCGCCGGATATCTGCTCCGTCCGGAATTCCGTCATCCCTCCGGCCTCCTGGAAACCCGCCGCGATCTCTGGGAGCGCACCCCCTGGATGGGGGTGGAACGGGGGTTCGAGCTGGCCCACCAGGTCTATGGAACCGTGGGACTGCAACGCGCCGCCGAGCTGGCCGCCGCCGTCGGCGATACCGAACACGCGGCAGAATGGGCGCAGGGAGCGGCGCAGATCGGCGAGGCGATGCTCCGCCATCCCGGCTTGTCGCTGGTGGAAGATGGGACGTTCATCCATCGCCGCCTGCCGGACGGCTCGGTCCAGACCCATATGACGCCCGACCCCGGATACCGCGAAGAAGGATATCTCCATTATATTCCCTCCCCCCCCGCAACCGATCCTCCCCCGAGAGCCTGCGAACCGGATATCGCCGAGGCGCTCCCGGTGATCTATGGCCTGGTCGATCCCCGGAGCGAACTGGCATTGCGGACGATGCGGAAGCTGGAGGCGCTCTGGAACCCGACCGGGGTTGGCGGCTATGCCCGCTACAACATCGACTCCGATCCCGACTCCCCCGGCCCCTGGGCCTTCGCCTCGGCGTTCATGGCCGCCGCCGAACTGGAATCGGGACTGCACGAACGGGCGGAGCGCACCATCGGCTGGCTGCTGGATGCGGCCGGCCCCGGCGGAAGCTGGTTCGAATATTACGGCGAGCGCCAGACCCCGCCGTACCCGCCCATCGGCATCATCGTCTGGGGATGGGCGCAGTATCTCATCCTGGTCTCCGGGCATATCGCCGGGGCAAGCATCACGGGGGATGAACTTCGCATCGCCCCGAAACTGGCCGGCTTCAGCCATGTGATCCGCGTGGGAGCGCACCAGGTGACGCTCCGGGTACGGGGGCACCGCCGTGCGATCCTGGACGGTATTCCGCTGGAACTGCACGACGGGGGGATACGGATGCGGCTTCCGCTGGAAGCCGATCACCATCTGGAATTCATCCCATAGCCGGCGAACCGGGGGACGCTTTACCTTTATATTGCGGTTTCACCGGCGGATGGTCTCTTCTGCCATGCATCCCGCCGGCGATACGACCGTAGGGGGTCCGGAATGCCTGCCCGAACCGGACAGGACGCAGAGGTCGATCGCTTCCGGCGCGAGACACCGCTTCCCCGATTGTATTCCGAACAGTAGTCAACATCAATAGATTCCTCCGTGCTTAGAACATCGCTCGCATTGCTTCTGCTGGCATCGCCCATGCTTCTCACCTCCTGCGGAGGGAGCACCGGCCAGATGGCGCAGCGCGCCCCGGAACAGCAGCAGGAAACCCCTGGCGCGGCATCGCCGGCCCAATCCCCGGCGCTCCGCGATTCGGTCAGCTCGGGGCAGCTCCCCTATCTCCCCCCCTGGAATTTCATGTCGCTCTCCACAACCGGAGTGGATACGTTTCTGCTGCGGCATCCCACCTACGACGGACGGGGCGTGGTGATCCTGGTCTTCGACACCGGGGTGGATATGTCCATTCCGGGGCTCGAAAAAACCTCTACCGGCGAGGTGAAGGTGATCGATGCGATCGATTTCTCGAACTCCAACGTCGTCCGGTTCTCCCCGGCGAAGATGCAGGATGGCGGCGCATCGGCCGATGGCGGGCTGAAACTGCGCGGCATCTCCGAGCTTACCCCTCCCCCCGCCGATAACACGGTCTATGTGGGGGTGATGGATGAATCGGTCTACCGGAACAGTTCCGTGCGCGATTTCGACGGCGACGGCGAGGCACGCTCCAAATTCGGCGCGGTGCTCTACCGTGCCGCCGATGGCTGGCGCGTGGCGCTGGACACCGACGCCGATATGAATCTGGCGGGGGAGCGCGGCGTGGCAAGCTACCGGGTCAACCACGAGACCATCCAGTTCAGGCAGCAGAGCCCCGATCTGAAATCCCCTCTCACCTTCGCCGCCACGATCGATCCGGAGGCGAAGACCGCCAGCTTCCACTACGATATGGGGGGACACGGCACCCACGTGGCCGGCATCGCCTCGGGCTTCGGCATCAACAGGGAGCCGGGATTCAACGGGGTGGCGCCGGGAGCAAAGATCATCTCCGGCAAGTTCTCCGGCGACACCGCCAAGGATAACACCGTCACCGGCAGCATGCGGCGCGCCTACGAGTATGCGGCGCGCCTGGCCGATTCGCTTCAGGCACAGCGCATCCCGGTGATCGTCAACATGAGCTTCGGCATCGGCTCGGCCTACGAGGGGCGTGCCGATATGGAGAAGTTCATCGACGAACTTCTGCCGGAACATCCGAACCTGTATGTGGTAATCTCGGCCGGCAACGAGGGGCCGGGTCTCTCCACGGTCGGGCTGCCGGCGGCGGCATCGCGGGTGATATCGGTGGGAGCGGCCCTGCCGGAAGGGATAGGACGCGACGGCTACAATGCATCGCTGGATCGCGATATCATCTGGGACTTCTCCTCGCGCGGCGGCGAGGTGGACAAGCCGGACGTGCTGGCCCCCGGCACCGCCGTCAGCACCATCCCGCGCTATGCGTTCCAGTCGCGCGAGAGCGGCACCTCCATGGCAAGCCCCTATACCGCCGGCGTGGCCGCGATCCTTCTCAGCGCCATGCGCCAGGAGGATTCCACCTGGATGCCCACGCAGGCCCTGCTCCGCCGGGCGCTTCGCAGCTCCGCGCAGATCCTCCCCGATTATCCTCTGATCGAACAGGGAGGGGGGATGATCAACGTGCGGCGCGCCTACCAGTTGCTGCGCGATTTCCGCAGCAGCGGCTACGCCGAGGGATTCCAGGATTATACCATCTCCACTACCTCCCCCAACTATCCGGACGGGCGGGGCACCACGGCGTTCTGGCGCAGCTCCTACATCCCCGACCAGGACTGGCGGCAGGGCTTCACGATCTCCCGCGCCATCCCGAAACGAAGCGCCTCGCAGAGCGAAGAATTCTTCCGCGCCTACACGCTGGAGCCCACGGCGCCGTGGCTCAGCACCGTGCAGAAGACCGTCTATATCAGAGGGCGCGACAACGCCCAGGTGGATGTGGTGTACGATCCGGAGAAGATGAAGGAGCCGGGCCTGTACTCCGGCCGTATCGTGGCGCGGCGTGCAAGCTCGCGCGGGCCGGCATCGCCGGGAGAGATCGAGTTCGAGCTGGTGAACACGGTGATCGTCCCCTACTTCTTCACGCCGGAGAACAGCTATACGGTCACCACCCCGTCGCAGAAACTGCCGGCCGGGGTCACGCGGCGATTCTACTTCGCTCCTCCGGCCGGGGCCGCGGCGGTCACCTTCACCCTGAGCGTGCCGAAGGGCTCGCGCTCCAATGTCTCCGGCAAGATCTCCGATCGCTATGGCGTCACCGAGAATTATCTGCCGCGTGTGAAGGGGGCCGACCGGGCCGAGGGCTCCAACACCGTTGCGATCGACGCGCTGGGAGATGGGGTGATAGAGGTGGTGGTGCAGGCCGACGCATTCGAAGGGGGCGGCTCCGAGTCGGAGTTCACCCTGAGCGCAAGCTGCCTGATGCTCTCGATGGAGCCGAAGGTGGTGCGCAGCGGCGGCTCCGGCACGCTGGAGGTGGAGGCGCGCTCCACCGGCAGGCGTCCGGTGGAGGGAGATTTCACCTACACGATCAAGGGATACGGACGGGTGATGCAGGATACGATGCAGGGCGATACCTGGTCGATGCCGATCACGATGCGCAAGGGGGACGGGGCGCTCTGGATCTCCCCGAAGTTCACGCCGGAGGAGTACATGCGCGCCACCGACATCCTGGTCCGTATCGTCGACGAATCCGGATATGTGCAGGCCGAGGAACCGCTCAACACCCCCTCGACCTGGCTTTTTCTTCCGAACTTCTATCGGGAAGCCGATAGCACCCGTTATACTCTTGAGGTGATCTTCGGTTCGGCCAACTACGAGAACATCAAGGGCATACCGATCCAGATCACCGAGCATCATGTGCGCCCGAGCGATCCCCGCTCGCTGGGAGGCTTCGGTACGCTGCTGTATCCGTACATCCCGGAAACGCTCCGTGCCAAGATCCCCTCCGGACTCGGCACCCCGCAGGGATACTACAACCTTGGGGAGATCAGCTTCAAGCCCCGCGGCAGCGAGCAGCCGGTAACGATGGAGTTCACGTTCGACTAGATATCGAGAGTCGGAAATTACCGGGCGGAGGTTCCGTGCACAGGCCGGTTCCTCCTGCCCGGTACCAACGGCCCGCTCCTATCTACTACGTAGTTCGGGATACGCGTTCTGGCATTCCGTGAGTATCATTGCGCCTGTCCGGGCGGAGTCCGGCTCTGCCGGTGATAGCCTTCGCCGAGGTCGCGGAGCCACACTCCGCGGCAACACATCTCCGAGAATATATCCGTAGGTACTTCACTATTGATGTACGCGGACCAACCCGGCTTTTGATGAATCATACCTTCAAGCTCTTCTCCCTCCCCCTTCTGGCTCTTGCGTCGCTGCTCGTATCCTGTAAAGGAAACACGGAGCGCCCGGGCGCCCCCGCCACCGATACGGCCGCGCACTCCCAGGCGCCCCCCGTCCCCTCTGCCGATACCGTGACCTGGAAGCCGGCCGATTCCATCCCCGCCGACTGCCCCTGGTATACCGGCACCATCGATACGCTGGCGGTGCAGATGCAGCTCTGCCGGCGGGAGGATGAGCTGTACGGCCGCTATCGCTACCGGAAGGTGGGAACGTATATCGAAGTACAGGGACATGTGGAGCCCAGCGGCGAGTTCATCCTGTATGAATGGGGAAATGGCCCGAAACGCCAGACCGGGCAGTTCCTCGGCCGGTTCACCGACAACGACGCGATGACGGGGGATTGGGTATCGGCCACCGGAAAACGGACGCTGAAGTTCTCCCTGCAGGGTCCTCCAGGCGATTCGGCAGCGGCGGCGGCCGACACCTCCAAGTTCAGCGGGGAGTGGCGATGGGAAGGGGAGGAAGGGGCGGTCTTCACACTCTCGCTCCGGGAGAACGGCCCGGCGCTGAGCGGATTTCACTGCTCGGTAACCTCCAACGCACGCCGCGTGGACTGCCGCAATCCGGACGACCCGGTTACCGAGATCAAAGAGACGATCCAGGGAAGGGTCAACGGCCGGAACGCCGCGGTGACGTTCCAGAGCACCTACGGGCTGGACAAGAAAGGTGATCCGGTAGAGGGGCGGGCGCGCATCATCCGCTCCGGCGATTCCCTGATCTGGCGGATCGTCGGGGAGACCACCGGCGAGCACTGGCTCCCCTACAACGTGACGCTGAAGCGCGACCGGAACGCCCCTCCACGGCTGTAAGCGCCCCCCGATGCAGGACGGGCGATGCCGTGTGGGGTCCCTTTCGTATACTATCATCATGACGCAGAACGATTCCGACGAAAGCCCTCGCAACCTCCCTGAATCCGCACAGCCTTCTTCGCGCAGGACGTTCGTTCTCAAGAGGAAGAGCGAGACCGAAGGGGTTCCGAAGTTCCGTATCCGCTACGCCGACGAACTGAACGCGGCGCAGCTTGCGGCGGTGGAGCAGGTGGACGGCCCGGTGCTGGTGGTGGCCGGTGCCGGAACCGGCAAGACCCGCACGCTCGTCTACCGCGTATCGCGCATGATCGAGCTGGGGATCAGGCCGGAGAGCATCCTGCTGATGACCTTCACGCGGCGTGCATCGCAGGAGATGCTCCGCCGCGCATCGGCGCTGGTAGGACAGAAGGCCGAGCAGGTCAACGGCGGCACCTTCCACTCCTTCGCCAATCTCACACTCCGCAAGCATGCGGCCACCATCGGCTACGCCAACAGCTTCACCATTCTGGACCAGGGGGATAGCGAGGATGTCATCAACCTGCTGCGGGCCAGAATGGGATTCGATACCAAGGGGATGCGCTTCCCGCGCAAGGGCACGCTCGGCTCGATGATCTCCTCGTCGGTCAACAGGCTTACCCCGGTTGAAGAGATCATCGAGGAGGAATACCCGCAGTACCGCAGGCTGGTAGAGGAGATCCAGGGTCTGGCGCGTGGCTATCAGGACTACAAGCGGTCGCACAACCTGATGGACTACGATGATCTGCTCATCAATATGATGGCCCTGCTGGAGCGATTCCCCGACGTGCGCGCCCGCCTCGGCGACCAGCATCGCTACATCATGGTGGATGAGTACCAGGATACCAACAAGCTTCAGCACCAGATCGTGCGGCTGCTCGGGGAGAAGCATCAGAATGTGATGGCCGTGGGAGATGATTCCCAGTCGATCTACAGCTTCCGGGGCGCCGACTTCCGGAACATCATGGATTTCCCGAAGTCGTTCCCGAACACCACCGTCATCACGCTGGAGGAGAACTACCGTTCCACCCAGCCGATCCTCGAT
The DNA here is from genome assembly GCA_048594725.1 of Candidatus Kapaibacteriota bacterium. Lineage (GTDB taxonomy): Bacteria > Bacteroidota > Ignavibacteria > OLB7 > OLB7 > JAFDZV01. The sequence goes on along the minus strand of JBMDXA010000015.1, from coordinate 47,028 downwards.
CTTACCAACGAGGTGCTGCGCCATGCGGCCGAGAAATACGAGAAGAACCTCTACACCAGACGCGCAACCGGCGAGATGCCGGCCATCATCTCCGCCTCCGACGAGCAGCTCCAGTCGCAGTTCGTGGTGCAGCGGGTGCTGGAACTGCGCGAGGAGGGGGTGGAGCTGAACGATATCGCGGTGCTCTTCCGCTCCAGCTTCCTCTCGTTCGATCTGGAGATCGAATTGAACAAGGCCAATATCCCCTATGTGAAGATGGGTGGATTCAAGTTCATCGAGACCGCGCATGTGAAGGATCTGATCGCCTATCTCCGCGTGCTCCACAACCCGCGCGATGTGGTGAGCTGGAACCGGATACTGCTGCTGCTTCAGGGGGTGGGGCCCCGCACCGCACAACGGGTGATCGAGGAGATAGCCGCCGAGCGCTTGCAGATAGGAAGCGGCAGCGATGAACTTGCCCGCCGTGTGGGCAATAATGCGATAGGCGATCTCTTTGCCACCCTCAGCGAACTGAAGACCGAACGCCTCTCGGTGCCGGAGAAGGTGGACCGCCTGATAGAATACTACCGCCCTATCATGAAGGGGAAATACGACGATTACAACAAGCGGCTGAAGGATGTGGAGATGTTCGCGGAGATCGCCGCCCGCTATCGCTCGCTGGCCTCGTTCCTCTCGGATATGGCGCTGGAGCCCCCCACCGAGTCGGTGATCGGCATGGAGGAGGCGGGAAAGGAGGATGAGAAACTGGTGCTCTCCACCATCCACTCGGCAAAAGGGCTGGAGTTCAATTCGGTGTTCATCATCTGGGCGCTCGATGGCCGGTTCCCCTCCATCTATGCGGCGGGAAACCTGGACGCGATCGAGGAGGAACGGCGGCTCATGTATGTGGCTACCACGCGCGCCAAGGACCGCCTGGCTATCAGCTACCCCACCAATATCTACGATCGCGAAAGCGGTATGGTGCTCTCGAAACCCTCGCGCTTTATCGATGGAATCCCCGAGGAGATCGCTGAGCGATGGGTGGTCTCCGAGGAGTGATTTTCGATTGGGGAGAACGTCCGTGGTCGGTAGTCCGTGGTCGGTAGTCCGTTGTCCGTGGCGGTTACCGAACAACACGATAACCGGATAGTTCCAGGAACAACCACCACGAACCACTGGCAGCAGCCGAAGGCCGCGCACGGACCACTGGGAATGGGTCAGGTCCCCGGCTTCTTCCCGGAAACGCATACCTACTCTTCGGCGCGCCCGTAGATCTTCTCGCAGAGCCGGGAGAGATCCTGAAGTTCCTGCTGGCTCATCAGATCGTTGATGTGCCGGTAGAGAGTATCGAAATCCGGAGCGATCTGGTCCAGCAGGTCCAGTCCCTTCTGCGTGATCCGCGCTATCGAAAGACGGCGGTCCTCGTCGGTGCGGTCCCGCTCCACCAGTCCCCCCTTCTCCAGACGATCGATCAGCCGGGTGACATCCGGGGAGCGGTCCACCATGCGGCGTGTGATCTCCTGCCGGGGATGCCCCGCCGGATGGACACCGCGGAGGATGCGCAGCACATTGTACTGCGACCGGGTAATGCCATGCTTGGCACAGATCCTGTCGTTGGCGTCGTTCATATGCCCGGCTGCGATCATCAGGTTCAGCATGGCTTCCTGCGCCGCATTCTCGAACGATTTCGTCTGCTCCAGACGCTGCCGAATCAATTCACCCATAATGCACGATAGTTAACGATACCAGCTACCACAAAAACAGATCTGTTCTCTACAACATCATGCCATCAGCGCTTGCCGAAGATCTGCGTGAAATAATAATCCCCCGCGGCGTTCCGCTCCACGCCGATACCGGTCACATTGTAATCCCCTTCGATATTGGTGCGATGCCCGGCGCTCCCCAGCCACCCCTGAACCGCCTCCTCGGCCGGATCGGAGAATCCCCCGTTGAACGCCACGTTCTCGGCAGCGCTGCCGATCGCCACGCTCTTCCGGATTTCCTCCACCCGCCCCTCGAACCCATCATGATCCAGCGAGTTCCGGCTCACCATGCTGCTGCTATGCAGCCGCGCCTGGGTTACCATCACCGATACCGGCGACAACGCCGGCAGTCCCTTGGTGGCGCGATAGGCGTTGATCTTCGCATGAATCGCGTTCTCTATCTCCGCGTATTCCCCGTCCGCAGCGGCATCGGCGGGGCTATCGCTACAGCCGTATACCAGCGGCGCGCAGAGCGCCAGCGCAATCAGGAACAGATGCTTCGGATTCTGATGACTCTTCATACGAACCTCCCTGGACATCAAGGTGAGAGATTATGAATGCACGAAGTTAGGATTTCCATCGCAGCAAAGAACAACCCGCAACATGCACCCTCCGCCGCAGACGCCGTTGCCACGCCATCATCGTGCCGGAGACCGTACCGGGGCGGGGATAGTGCATCTATAAAAAGAGCCCACTCCGGCGCTGCCGGGTGGGCTTGCAGAATGCTCTCCACTGACGATACGGCGAGGCCGGCAACGGGCTCCCCTCATCGCAGATTCTCTTCTCTTCCTGGAGCGGATTTTCAGTAGCGTTTGCCCTCTCTCAGAGGAACGAATGGGCCGCTCCTACGGAGCTTCCGAAGTGGGGAGAAGGGAGCGTCCATGCTACAGATGGGTGCCCCCTCCGGGGGCCATAAAGGGAAGGAGATGGGTTCAGCTCACCTGCCTTCCGCCCCCTCGCTCCGTCAACTCCCCCCTCTTCCCCAATCGAAAATCTAAAATCGCAAATCGAAAATCCTCAATATGCTCTTCCGAAGAGCGCAACCTCGCTGGCCTCCGCACCGGTGAAGAAGCAGGTTCCGGTGCCTCCCGGCTGATCCATCGGATAGCAGCGGAGCGTGGCGCCGGTCTCCTGCTTCAGTTCCCGCTCCTGGGCATCGCTGCCGGCCCACCATACACGTGCCCACCTGCCGGAGGTGACCACCTCGCGGAACTGCTCAGGGCTCTCCACATCCACGATGTTGTTGTCGCGGAACTCGGTGGCGCGCTTCAGGAGCGTGGCCTGGATATCCTCCAGCCACTCCACGGCCACCCGTCCCACGTCGGCGGTGGGGATGCCGAACTGCTTCCCTTCCTTTCCCGGACGATCGCGGCGGGCGAAAACCACCGCATCCTTCGCGACATCCTTCGGGCCGATCTCGATGCGCAGCGGCACGCCCCGCATCTCCCACTCGTTGAACTTCCATCCGGCGGTCTCCTGCTCGCTCAGGTCGCTCTTGACCCGCACGCCCGCCTCGCGGAGAATGGCCTCCACCTGCGCGATCTTCTCCTTCACCGCCGGCTTCTCCTCCTCCTTGTTCCAGATCGGGACGATCACCGCCTGCACCGGGGCAAGGCGCGGCGGCAGGATAAGCCCCTTGTCGTCGCCGTGGGTCATGATGATTCCGCCCACCATCCGGGTGCTCACTCCCCAGGAGGTCTGCCAGACATATTCCAGCTCGCCGTGCTGGTTCAGGAACTTCGTCTCGAACGCCTTGGCGAAGTTCTGCCCCAGATTATGGCTGGTGCCGGACTGCAACGCCTTGCCATCTCCCATCATCGCCTCGATGGTGTAGGAGCGGACCGCGCCGGCAAACTTCTCGATGTTCGACTTGCGCCCCGGCACCACCGGAATGGCCGCCTCGTTCAGGCAGAACTCCGTATAGACGCCCAGCATCCGGAGGGTCTCCTCCTCGGCCTCCTCGGCGGTGGCATGCACGGTATGCCCTTCCTGCCAGAGAAACTCCGAGGTACGCAGGAACGGCCGCGTACGAAGCTCCCAGCGCACCACGTTCGCCCACTGGTTGATGAGGATCGGCAGATCGCGGTAGGACTTCACCCACTGCGAGTACATATGGTTGATGATCGTCTCGGAGGTGGGGCGCACCACCAGCGGCTCCTCAAGCTCCTTGCCGCCGGCATGCGTCACCAGGGCCAGCTCCGGGGAGAATCCTTCCACATGCTCCGCCTCCTTCTGGAGGAACGAGTAGGGGATGAACATCGGGAAGTACGCGTTTTCATGGCCGGTGGCCTTGAAACGGGTGTCCAGCTGCTTCTGGATGTTCTCCCAGAGCGCATATCCGTACGGGCGGATCACCATCGTCCCCTTTACCGGACCATAATCCACCAGTTGCGCTCGCTGAATTACCTCGATATACCAGGCGGAATAATCCTGGCTGCGCGGCGTTACCGCTTCGGACATAGGAATAGCTCCTTTGCTGAAAAATGTAGTGCGTAATTCTCTCTTAAAAAGAAGTTGGCGAATATAGCGATGCCGGGCGTTGCGGCGCACGATTCTTACGGGCTTCCCCGATACCGCCGCCGCCGCGATACAGCCGCCCCCCCGGCACCGCCGCGGCAGGAGCAACCGGGCTGTGCCCCTGTTACCGACTGTCATTAGCAGCACCTGCGGAATTCGTAAGTTTGAATGCTTTTTGTTTTCCGTTCTATTCATGCCCGCTCGGGCCAACCCTCAAGGAGCAGAGCACACACTATGGCAGTCCGTGTTGCAATTAATGGTTTCGGTCGTATCGGCCGTCTGGTGTTCCGCCATGCGATGGCGCGCAAAGGGGAAATCGATTTCGTTGGCATCAACGATCTGACCGATGCCAAGACGCTCGCCCACCTTCTGAAATATGATTCGGTTCACGGCCGCTATCAGGGAACCATCGAGGTTGACGGCAACGATCTGATCGTTGACGGCAAGCGTATCACGATCAGCGCCGAGAAGACCATCGAGGGGCTGAAGTGGGGCGAGGTGGATGTGGTGGTGGAATCGACCGGGCACTACACCAAGCGGGCCGATCTCGAGCGCCATCTCGCGAACGGAGCAAAGCGCGTGGTGCTTACCGCGCCGGCCAAGGATCAGATGGATGCCACCGTGGTGCTCGGCGTCAACGACGACGTGCTCACCCCGGATGTGAAGATGGTCTCCAATGCAAGCTGCACCACCAACTGCCTTGCGCCGATGGTGAAGGTGCTGCTGGATAACTTCGGCATCAAGAGCGGCTTCATGACCACCGTTCACTCCTATACCAACGACCAGCGCATCCTCGACCTGCCGCACAGCGATCTTCGCCGCGCCCGCGCCGCCGCCGTCAATATCATCCCCACCTCCACCGGTGCTGCCAAGGCCCTCGGCCTGGTGATCCCGGAAGTGCAGGGACGCCTGGACGGATTCGCCCTGCGCGTGCCCACCCCGGATGGCTCGGTGACCGACTTCACCGCCGTGCTGGAACGCAAGGCCTCCAAGGAGGAGATCAACGCGGCATTCAAGGCGGCTTCCGAGACCGAGGCGATGAAGGGTATCCTGGAGTACACCGAGGACCCGCTCGTCTCCTCCGACATCGTCGGCAACCCCCACTCCTGCATCTTCGACTCCCTCTCCACAATGGTGATGGGAGAGCAGATCAAGATCGTGGGCTGGTACGACAACGAGTACGGCTACTCCCGCCGCATCGTCGATCTGGTGGAGCGCATCGCAGCGATGTAATGGTGTGGTCCGTGGTCAGTCCGCGAGCTGCGCCCGCTGCCAGTTGCCCGTTGCCGTTATTCCCGGAAATACCCGGTTATCGCGGCATCCCGGTAGAACGGCGACGGACCACGTACGACTGACGACGGACCCATGCCTGAACGGCACCGCATCAACAATCAAGCACCGAAACGGCCGGGCGGGACATTCAATTCCGCCCGTTCTCGTACCTTCCCCCTTCTGTTGTCTTTCATCGATAACGTAACATCCGTGTCATGACCAACGTCCGTTCAATCGATCAGCTCGATCTCGCCGGCAAACGCGTGCTGGTGCGCGTGGATTTCAATGTGCCTCTGGATGATTCCGGTGCCATCACCGACGACAAGCGCATCGCCGAATCGCTGGAGACCATCCGCTATATCGTCGAGCATGGCGGCCGCGCCATCCTGATGTCCCATCTGGGACGCCCGAAAGGGGAACGCAAGGAGAAATACTCCCTCCGCCCCGCCGCCGAGCGACTGGGCAAGCTGCTGGGCAAGGACGTGGGGCTGGCCCCCGACTGCATCGGCAACGAGGTGAAGCTGATGGCCGCGGGTTTGCAGGATGGCGAGGTACTGCTGCTGGAGAACCTCCGGTTCCACAAGGAGGAGGAGGCCAACGACGAAGCGTTCGCACGCCAGCTCGCCGAGCTGGGCGACGTGTATGTGAACGACGCCTTCGGCACCGCGCACCGCGCCCATGCATCCACCGAAGGGGTGGCACGGCTGATCCGGGAGCGCGCCGCAGGGTTCCTGCTGCTGAAGGAGCTGAAGTTTCTCGGCGAGGCCGTCAGCAACCCGGAACGCCCGTTCGTAGCCATCCTCGGTGGCTCCAAGATCTCCGGCAAGATCGATGTCATCAACGCCCTGCTGGACCGTTGCGACACCATCCTGATAGGAGGGGGCATGATGTTCACCTTCTTCAAGGCGCAGGGAAAGGAAGTGGGATCGTCGCTGGTGGAGGAGGATAAGATCGAGCTGGCACGCACCATCCTGGCCGACGCCGAATCGAAGAAGGTGGCGCTGATTCTCCCGGCCGATGTGGTCCTGGCCGACAAGTTCGCCGAGGACGCCGGGACGAAGATAGCGGCGGTGGACGGGATCGAGGCCGGCTGGATGGGGCTGGATATCGGCCCGCAGAGCAGAATCGATTTCGCAGAGCGTATCGCGACGGCCAGAACCGTGGTCTGGAACGGCCCGATGGGGGTGTTCGAGATGGAAAAATTCGCTGCCGGAACCAAGGCGGTGGCCGAAGCGTTGACGGTAGCAACCGGGCGCGGCGCCACGACGATCGTGGGAGGAGGAGATTCCGCCGCCGCGATCGCCGAGCTGGGCATGGCCGAGAAGGTCACCCATGTCTCCACCGGTGGCGGCGCATCGCTGGAATTCCTGGAAGGAAAGGAATTACCGGGAGTGAAAGCACTTGAGTGGTAGGCCGGAGCACTGGGGGCAGCTATGTTGCAACCAGCATCAGATAGTTCTCCAGACCGGCCCGGACAATCCGCCCATATGGCGGCCGTCTTCCAGACGGAACTGAACCGACCTGTTACAGGGAAATAACGATGTCGTACTATGGTAGCCGTTTCGGCGGCAATCCCCTCAGCATGTTTCCGCCGGTAACCAAGTGGTTGCTCGGGATCAACGTCCTGATCTTCCTTCTGGATCAACTGATCCTGCCGGGATTGAAGTTCGCCGTGGTGGAAGTGCCCACGCAGACGGGGGTGGGATACATCTCCTACCTCTCGATCTACGGGCGGCTCTGGCCCATCGGCCTGGAGTTCTTCGGCGTGTGGCAGTACTTCTCGTACATGTTCCTGCACGCGGACTTCACCCACATCCTCTTCAATATGCTGATGCTCTGGATGTTCGGCGTGGAGCTGGAGCAGATGTGGGGGTCGAAACGATTTCTCCTCTTCTACCTGGCCTGCGGTCTCGGCGCGGCGATCGTCCATTCGATCATCATGATGATTATCGGGGATCAGACCTCGATGCTCGGCGCCTCCGGCGCGATCATGGGAGTGATGCTCGCCTTCGGGCTCACCTTCTCCGACCGGATGCTGCTGTTCATGTTCTTCATCCCGATGCGGGCAAAGTACGCGGTGCTGCTGCTGATAGGGCTGGACCTGTACTTCGGCATCACCGGCAGCAACGCCATGGGACAGGGGAAGGTGGCGCATTTCGCCCATCTGGGCGGGGCGCTGGTGGGATTTCTGCTGCTGAAGTTCGGCAGCAACAACGTCCCCTTCCCCCGCCTCTCGGAAGGCTCCAGGGGATCGGGAGTCGGCCAGGGAACCCCCTTCACGGTGCACAATGCCCCCAGCCGGCCGCCGCAGGACCCGCAGGTGGTCGACGTCCGCTACCGCGATCTGCAGCAGAATGCCGCGCGGGCGGCCGCACCCTCGATGAACTTCGGCGACGATCAGGCCCGGATCGATGCCATTCTCGACAAGATCTCCGTCTCCGGCTATCAGAATCTGACCGAAGAAGAGAAGACGATCCTCCAGGAGGCGAGCAAGAAGATGCGGTGATGGTTCCGGATGCCGGACCATGCGCCGAACTGATGCCGCGCCGGAAGGATCATCTCCCCGCTCCAGTTATAGCGAACGCACGTCTTAAGGACTTTCAGAATACCAGATGAACACGAACGCTCTCGAGATCCCGATTTTCGGGCAGAACGGCTCCGCGCAGGAGGAACTCCCGATTGCGACCGCACCGTTTCGCCGCCGTAAAACCCGCCGCGTGATGATCGGCAACGTACCGGTCGGCGCAGGAGCCCCGGTCTCGGTACAGACGATGACCAAGACCAAGACGGGCGATCCGGAGGCCACCATCGCGCAGATCAAGCGCTGCCAGGAGGCCGGGGTCGATATCGTCCGCGTGACCGTCAACGACTGGGAGGCCGCCGAGGCCATCGGCGAGATCGTGCGCGGGGTGACGGTGCCGATCGTGGCCGATATCCATTTCAACCACCGATTCGCCCTGAAGGCGATCGAGGGGGGAGTGGCGAAGGTGCGCATCAACCCGGGGAATATCGGCTCGCAGGAGCGCATTCATCAGGTTCTGGACGCCGCCAAATCGCGCGGCATCCCCATCCGCATCGGCGTCAACTCCGGATCGCTGGAGAGCGACATCCTGGAGAAGCATGGCTATCCCACGGCCGAGGCGCTCTTCGAGTCGGCGATGCGCCATGCCGAGATCGGCGAGAAGTTCGGCTTCAGCGATATGATCATCTCCGTGAAATCCACCGATGTGCGGCTGATGATAGAGGCGTACCGGCTGATCGCCGAGCGCACCGATTATCCGCTCCATCTGGGCGTTACCGAGGCGGGAACCACACGCGTGGGGACCATCAAATCGGCGGTGGGGATCGGGACGCTCCTGGCCGAGGGGATCGGCGATACCATCCGCGTATCGCTCACCGACGAGCCGGAGCGGGAGGTGGAGGTCGGCAAGGAGATCCTCCGTTCGCTCGGCCTTGCCACGCGCGGCGTGGAGATCATCGCCTGCCCCACCTGCGGCCGCCTGGAGATCGATCTGTTCAAGGTGACGCGGCAGCTCGAGGAGGCGCTTCAGGGCTATAAGAAGCCGGTGAAGATAGCGCTGCTCGGCTGCGTGGTGAACGGCCCCGGCGAGGCATCGGAGGCCGATATCGGCATCGCGGCCGGCAAGGGAGTGGGCATCCTCTACCGCAAGGGAGAGGTGGTGCGGCGCATCAGGGAGGATGAGATCGTGGCGGCGGTTCTCGAAGAGGTGGAGAAGTTCCAGCCCGACGAGAGCGGGCATCACTGAGAGATGGGCGCGGCCAGCGCCGGACAGAACGTAGCTATATGATGAGGGCGGTTTCGCGATGCGCACCCGCCCTTCCCCTAGTCCGCCCTCCCGCGACCGGCGGGCGCGGCCCGCGAACGGATCACGGAGGCTCTTACAGCTCCACCACCTGCATCATTCCCGGCTGGAGGGTGATTCCCCGGACCGCCTCCCGAAAACGCTCCAGACCGTATTTATCGATGAAATAGAGGGGGTTCAGAACCCGCTCCTGCAACGATCCCCCCGGCATCACCATGGTGCGTGCCCCCGCGAGACGATCGATCTCGGTCTGCTGCTTCTTTTTCAGCGCCGAGCCGAGACGTTTCGCAAGATCCTCCACCCCCTTGGTGGCACCGGCAGCGGCGGCACCGAGCGTCTTCTCCAGCGTCGGATCGATTCTTCTGATTACAGACTCCATCTCCGCGTACGCACTCCGCAGCCCTTCCAGCGCCCGCTCCCTGCTCTGCTCCACTTCCTCCAGCACGGCGCCATCCACGGCACGGGCGGCCGCATCGAACTCCTCTGCCAGCAGTTCCTCCAGCGACAGATCGCCGGCATCCAGAACCCGCCGCACCTTCGGTTCCAGCAGCAGCACGAACGGCCTGGGCATCACCGCGGCAGGCTCCATACCGAACACATCGTATCCATCCCGTATCTGCCGCAGGTAGGCCACCTCGCTCGGCCCTCCCAGATAGATGGCGGTGGGAAGGATCGCATCCTGAACGATGGGGCGAAGCGCCACGTTCGGCGAAAAAAGCTCCGGGCTCGTGCGGGCCAGCGCGGCAGCCTCGTCACGGCTCATATGCCGCCCGGTTCCCTTGACCGTGTAGCCATCCCCATCCGGCACCAGCGAACGGCGCTCACCCTCGTGGGTGATAAAGAGCGCCCCCGGTTTCGGGGAGATCGGGGTGGGCTGTCCGGCACCGGCCAGACCGGCGGTGCGCCCCTGCACGGCATCGAACAGGGGTGCGGGATCGGCAGCCTCCGTGGCGAACAGGTCGGCGGCGAGACGTTTCAGAGCGGGATTGCGGGAATCCACCAGCACCAGCGGGGTCTCGCCGAGGATGGTATAGAGAGCCCGGGCAAATCCATCGGCCAGCCGCTCGCCGGCGCGGTAGGAGCCGGTAACCACGGCAATGGCCTGATCGGTGAAATCGGTGGGAGGAAGAATCTCGCGGAGCGATGCGGCCAGCGCCTCCACCCCCGGCCCGCTGTTGGCGCGGTCGCCCACATGCAGGGGAGCGGCGATGCCATCGTCGTAGGCGAGCGCCTGCGGGTTGCCGGAGCGGTCCAGCAGGGCAATCTTCCGTGCCTCGTCGAAATCATGGTCATCCCCCTCGATCCAGAACACCGGCACGAAGCGATGCTCCGGATGGAGCCGGGAAAGCTCCTCGGCGGCACGCACCGCCCCGATGGCCTTGTAGAGCGTATACAGCGGCCCCCCGGCAATGCCGGCCTGCTGGCCGGTCACCACAGCGTAACTATCAGGATCACGCAGGGTTGCGGCAGCCTCCAGCGCCTCCGCCGGGGCATCCCAGCGGACGAGACACTCGTTGATGGCATCGGCAAGCGCCCCGCGATGTTCCGGGGTAAAACGATCGAGCCGGCGGAGCGCCCGGAGTTCGCCGAGCGGCTCGTTCAGAAGAAGGCCGTCCTCGCGGATATCTCCGGAAAGGAACGAGGGGTATCCGGCCTGCTCCCGAAGGGAGACCGCACGCGGCAGCGCCGCCGTTACTGAAGTTGCTTCCATCTGTTGGGGTTCTCCGCTATTCACCTGGTACTGGAATTTCTCCGTCTGCGCCCGGCCGGGGCAGCACGTTCGGGAAGGATATCGAGGAGCAGCACATCGCCGCTTACCGGCGGTGGTCCAGGACGTCCCGCCTGGGCAAATGTTTCCTTCTCCGGCCATCGGCAAAGATCGTAGAGAGGGCACTCGAAGCAATGCGGGCGCTGTGCCTTGCAGATACGGCGGCCGAAGCGGATCAGATCCACATGAAACTGCCGCGCTTTTCCGGCGGGAATAAGGGGGCGCAGATCGTGAAATGTCTTGTCGGCGGTGGAGGCACGGACGATTCCGAGACGGTTGGCGACCCGGTAAATATGTGTATCGACGGCGCAGACATCACGTCCCAGCGAAAACATCAGCACGCAGGCGGCGGTTTTCAGCCCAATCCCCTTCATGGAGGTAAGCTCCCGGAGCAGCTCGTCGTCGGGGGTGGAGTCGAGATGTTCCGGTTCGAAACTGCCGTAGTTCTCGTGGATGAGATTGAGCACATCGATGATGGTGCGCGATTTCTGGGAGGCCAGCCCGCCGCCCCGGATCACATGCGCCAGCTCCGCGCGGTCGGCATTGGCAACATCCTCCCAGGAGGGATAGGCTGCGCGCAATTCCATATAGGCGCGGGTGCTGTTGACGTCGGAAGTGTTCTGCGAGAGGATGGTGGCGACAAGGGTTTCGATGAATGTCGAACCGTTGCCGTGGGTGCTTCTGGTATCGATAAAGGCCCGAAGACGCCTGGCGATTTCGGCCGTATCCCTTTTTCTTTCCTGAAAATCAGGAATATCGTTTTCCGGGAGAGGCTTCCGAATCTTTGCCATCTCAATAAATCGTCTGCATGACTGGAGGGGTTCCGGAGCGGAAATGATATCGGCGGAGAAGAACTGACATAAAAATGAGATGCCCCTTAACGTCACCACACGTCAAGGGGCATTCCCCTACCTCTTTTGTTTCACCACCACAACGAAAGGAGTATATATGAGAGAGAAGTCCTGACAATCTTACACCGTCCCCATACGTGTAAAACCATCATAGAGAGGCTTTCTAGGATATACCCATGCTGTTATTAGGCAGCTAGAGGTTACCAAATTTTCTTGATGCTTTATGTCAAAGCACACTTGCCAAGCGTTGGCGAGCACCGAAGCGCTTTACAAACTTAATGTATCCAGACGCCTAACGCAAGGGGTCTTTCATGATTTTTTTACGACGGCTCATTTAGCCTAGATTCCCGACTTGCCTTGCGTCTGATGAAGATACAATAATATTTCTGTTTCGCACGCATTTTTTCCCTCTTCTGCACTTGCGGATCTCATCCGCAAGTGCCCGCGCACCGCCCCCATCATTCTCCGCTGCCGGTTCGCCGCACCACCGCGGCAAGCCCCTGCGCATCGATCTGAGAAAGGTAATGATACTGCGCGCCGAGCATACCGGCCAAACGCACCGCCTCCGACTGCGCCCCGAACGTCCTTCTGGTATCCACCACCAGCGAGCGTATCCCTTCGCGCCGGTAGGTGGCCGCAAGGCGCTCCAGTTCCTGCCGTACATGCCGGCGGCGCACCTCCATAATCATCCCGGCGGCGCTCTCGGCAAGCGGAAGATTGGCGCGGCCGTCGGTCAGCAGCACCACCAGCGCCTGCTCCACACCGCGGCGGCGGGCGGCGGCCACCAGAGCGTACGCCTTCAGGAGCGCGGAGGCAAGAGGAGTTCCCCCTCCGGTCGGGAGGATATCGAGCGAACGTTTGGCCCGCTCCACCGAGTTGGTGGGGGGGAGCAGAAGCTCCGCCTCGGCACCCCGGAACGCTATCAGCGCCACGGTATCGCGGTTGACGTAGGCATCCTGCAGCAGACGCGTCACCGCCCCTTTCGCCTCGCGCATACGGTTCATCGCCATCGATCCGGAGGCATCCACGCAGAAGATGAAGAGCGTGCCGGCGCGCTCGCTGTAGCGCTTCACGCGGATATCCTCGGCGCGCACCACCATACTGGCCTCCCCTTCCTCTCGGCGAGCGCTCTGGTGGGGCGCGGCGGCCCGCAGCGTGGCTCCCACGGCTATGCGCTTGCCCGGCAGCTCCTGCTGCACCGAAGCGGTATGCCGTCCCCGCCGCCACTGCTCGGAAACCCCTCGGCTCCCGGCGGTCATATTCCGCCCCGAGTTTTTGAAGAACTCCCCCAGCGACGGCAGCCCGGCATTGAAATCGAGCGGCTCGTACACCTGCTCGCGACCCCCTCTCCCGCTCCGCTCGGCATCCTCCTGCCGGTTCTCCTCCCCGCTCTCGCCGGAGTCAGCATCGCCCCCTCCGCCGCCACCGTTTCTCCCTATCGGCTCCTGTTCCCGATCCGCCTGCGACTGGCCGGGCCGGTCGTCCGGCTCATCGGATTGCCGCGTCTCATCCGGCACGTTCTCCGCGCGCGGCGCCAGCACGGTAGCTATCGCGAACTGTATATCGGCCTCCTCGATCGCTCTGGAGCCGCGCAGCGCCGCATGCGCCCGCGCAGCCTTGGCCGCGAACAGATCGGCGCGGTTGCCGCTGATATTCAGGCGGAGAGCCCGCGTGGCAAGTTCCGCCAGCACCTCGCGGCCGGGCTGGACAAAAGGGTGCAGAAGCCGGGCGGTGGCAACCTGTCCGGCAAGCTCCTCCTCCCGCTCCCGGTAGCGCTCGTAAAAATCACGCGGATCGCGCAGATACCAGTCGAGCCGCGAAAGCAGGAGCAGAAGGGTATCCGAAGAGAAGGGATTCTCCTCTCCGATGAGAAAGGCGATTTTATCGGCCATCCAGACCGGCAGGTCGCGCTCCGACGGCACGACGGTGGCAAGCAGGGTGAAGCGGGCGCTATGGCAGGCGCTGAGCCCCTCCCGCTCGCAGATCACCTCCTGGCGCTCCAGCGCGCCCACGATCGCCGCCGAGGAGCGCTCCTCCAGCAACGGCATATCATCGGCGAACAGAAATCCTCCATCGGCATCGGCCAGCAGACCCTGGCGCACGCGGCGCTCCCCATGCAGCAGCGCCGCATCCAGATCGAGCCCCCCCAGCAGGCGATCATCCCCTACCCCGAGCGGCACCTGTACAAACGGCGACTCCGGATCGAGATGCTCCCGCACGAACGCGCCGAAGCTCCGCATCAGCGCCGATTTTCCGGTGCCGATCGGACCGGAAAGCACAACGCCGCGCAGCGTAGGATCAACCAGCGTGCAGAGCAACGCCCGGCGCGCTACCGTATAGCCCACGAAAGCCGAGAGAGGAAATGGGGGATTTTCGATTTGCGATTTTAGATTTTCGATTGGGGGAGGTTCGATTTTCGATTTGCGATTTTGGATTTTCGATTGGGGGAGGAGAAGGAATAGCGCTTCCGACATCTGGATTCCTCAGCCTCCAGACTCCTGGGGTCCCCTACCTCGTCACCCTCTCCAGCACTGCCGCGATGCGGGTGCCGGGGTCGCTGGTCTCCAGGGGATCTTTCCGGAGCCGGTGGCGAAGCGCCAGTGGGGCCACAGCACGGATATCGTCGGCGGTGACCGCATCGTTCCCCTGAAACGCCGCATGGGCGCGGGAAGCGCGCGCCATCACCAGCTCGCCGCGATGCCCGTCTATGCCAAGCTCGGCCGAGAGGGAGGCGATCATCAGCAGATACTCATCTTCCAGCCGCACCCCCGGCATCATCTCCTGCGCCCGCGCGATACGCTCGCGCAACGCCTCGGTCTGCTCCTGGTACTCCCGGATGAACGCTGCCGGGTTGTCATCGAACGCCATGCGGCGGCGGATGATCTCCACACGCCGTTCCACATCGCGCTCGGTCTCCACCGACGCATGCAGGCCGAAGCGATCCAGCAGCTGCGGGCGCAGTTCCCCCTCCTCGGGATTGCCGCTGCCAACCAGCGAGAACTGCGCCGGATGCCGGATGGAGATCCCCTCCCGCTCCACGATATTGACGCCGCTGGCGGCCACATCGAGCAGAAGATCGACAAGATGATCCTCCAGCAGATTCACCTCGTCGATGTAAAGGAACCCGCGATTGGCGCGCGCCAGCAGGCCGGGCTCGAAGCGTTTGCGCCCATGCAGCAACGCGTGTTCGATATCGATGGTTCCTACCACACGATCCTCGGTAGCGCCCAGCGGCAGATCCACCACCGGCACATCGATCTGCCCGGCGGCATGCTGGCCGGAGGTACAATGCTCGCAGACCGGGAGCGGCTCCCCCGGAAGGCAATGGAACTGGCAGCCGGGAACCGCATCGATACGGGGCATCATATGCGCCAGCGCGCGCACCGTGGTGGACTTGCCGGTACCGCGATGCCCCATGATCATCACCCCGCCGATGGCGCGATCGATGATCGCCAGGATCAGCGCCCGCTTCATCTCCTCCTGCCCGATGATGGCGACAAAAGGGTATACCGACATATCAGAGTTGGGCATGAGGGAGTTCGTAGTCCGCCGCCTGCGGCGGCTGGAGTGAATAGTTAGTAGCAACGGAAGGAAGGAGGAGGCGCGGGACTTCTTCGCCTTCCAACCGGAAATCTCAAATCGCAAATCGAAAATTCCCTAGATTCGCCGACTGTGCGAACAATACCTGCAAACCATGAGTTCTCGATGCGGCTACGGGTGACCCCGGAGATGACCGCGCGTTTCTTCGGCTGCACCATTCATCCGGTGTACGCCACGTTTGCGCTGGTGGAGCATGGGGAGTATGCGGCGCGCCAGGTGATCCTCCCGTTCCTGGAACCGGAGGAGGATGCCGTGGGCTCGTTCGTGCAACTGGAGCATACGGCCCCCACACCGGTGGGATGGATCGTGGAGATCACGGCCCGGCTGATCGAGATAGACGGGCGCTCGCTCACCTGCGAGATCACGGCCAGCAACAGCCAGGGAATTATCGCGCGCGGCATCCAGCGCCAGCGCGTGGTATCCAAGGAAAAACTCCGGCAGCGAATCGCCGCGCTGTACCAGAGAGAATGATAATCGATACCGGATGGAAACGGTGAGCGGATTCGAACTCCTACTCCTTGTTATAGCCTGCCTGATCCCGCTGATCGGGTTCATCATGACGCTGAGCCATGCCCGCAAGGGAAACTCCCGCCGGGAGCAGCGCTGGCGCAAAAGCCACGGGCTGACCTTCTGGGCGCTGATCCCCGGCATCACTGGGCTGCTGACGGTGCTGGGCACCATCGAGATTCTGCCACGAATCACCGCGATGATCGGCATCATCCTGCTTGCCGGCTCCACCTTCCTGAGCTGGTGGATACAGCGCCGGCACGACGAACGCTATCCGGAGGATTGACGGCCGGCCGCTCCTCCCCGAATCATTTTCCCGGCAGGCTATCCCGGAGGATAGTGCCGCCATAATGGGTGACCGGGGAGGGCCGACTGTGCGACAGGGACAGGCTCTTCTCAGGCGAGGTTATGGTATACCGCCTGTACGTCGTCATCCTCCTCGATCTTGTCCACCAGATCCAGCACTTCCTCCAGCTGTTCCTCGGAGAGCTCCACGGTCGTGTTGGGGATGCGCTGCAACTCCGAACTGGTAACGGCGATCCCCTTCTCCTCCAGCGCCTTCTGCATGGCACCGAAATCGGCGAACTGGGTATAGACCACGATCTGCTCATCCTCCATCTGGATATCCTCGGCGCCGTGATCGATCAGCTCCAGTTCCAGATCCTCCATGTTCACCCCTGCGGCCGGAAGCTTGAAGACCCCCTTGCGCTCGAACATGAAATCGAGCGAGCCGCTTGTGCCGAGCGAGCCGCCGCCACGGGAGAAATACATGCGGAGGTTGGCGACGGTACGGGTGGGATTATCGGTAGCGCATTCCACCAGAATGGCGATGCCATGCGGGCCGTATCCCTCGTAGGTCGATTCCTGAAAATCCTTCTCATCCTTCGATGCCGCCCTCTTGATGGCCGCTTCGATGCGGTCCTTGGGCATATTCACCCCTTTTGCATTCTGAATAGCCATGCGCAGGCGCGGGTTGGTGGCAGGATCGCCACCGCTCTGCTTTACTGCGATGGCGATCTCCCTGCCGTATCTGGTGAACGCCTTAGCCATCTTGTCCCACCGCTTCTCCTTGCGTGCGCGGCGGAATTCAAATGCTCTACCCATAGCTAATACTCCTGCTTGCGAGATGTCGGGATTGATGTAACAGAACAAAACAGCAACCTAGCATATTTCCGCCAGTCGTGCCGCGCCTGTCACTTAACAGTTTGTATGAACAGCCGATGAGTCAGGAGTTCAGGGGCCGGTGGGAGCAGAAGGAGAGAGGATGGGAATCGGGCAGGTTATTTTCTTTCGCGTCCCTCCATGTTCCTTTTTTCTGTGCTGTCTACGCGTTATCTGCCGCTGTCATTCGCCCTCAATATCCCTGCACGTCATGCCCGGCAACGATCGTGGTACGTGCGATGAGGGTTTCGCGCAGGGGAGCCAGCATGCTGGTATCGGGATCGGCACGATAGGCGGCAAAGGCGGCGGGGGTGGGAAAGGTGACGATATGGATCTCGAAGGGATCATCCGGACTGCCGGCCCCTCTGCGGATAGCACGCTCGATGCGCCCTCCATGCCGGGCCATCAGCCGCGCGGCCTGGCGCTCGAACGCCTCGAACCCGGCCACATCGCCATCGCGCAGCCAGAGGCTTACCACCAGAACCATTTGTTCATCCATAAGCGGGTGTACGATGTGATAAAAGCAGCGAGATGACGGCGTGGGGAAAGAATATCACGCAAAGCCGCAGAGCCGCGAAGAAGAGAAAGAAGCGAAGAAGAGAATAGAAGCAGGCGATATCATTATCCACCCTTTATGCCCGGCCTACGCCCTGCTCCCTCTTCTTTTCCTGCCGGCAGTCGAAGCGATCCTCCCTCGATCTCTAGAACGGATTTCAATCGAGTTAATCTTTTTCGGACCGGGAAGAATGGGCCGCTCCTACGGAGCTTCTGGCAAGTGTGAGGCGGGTTAGGTACTACAGATGGGCGCCCCCTCCGGGGGCCACGACAGAGTAACCATAGTGACATCCGCTCCAAATCCCCTCCTTCTCCCCAATCGAAAATCTCTTCTTTCCCCCAAATCGTCAATCGTAAATCTGAAATCGTCAATCTCCTCCCCCAATCGAAAATCCAAAATCGCAAATCGAAAATCCCTCCTCCCTCTTCCCCAATCGAAAATCCAAAATCGCAAATCGAAAATCTCCTCACTTACCCCGCAGGCTATCCTGCAGCGGGACCGGATGGGCGGCATCCAGCACGATCCGCCATTTGCCATCGGCCTCCCGTTTCCAGATCCGCACGTAGTATCCATGTTCCTGGAGCGGGTTCTCCGGGAGTGCAGGCTGCTCCCCCTTCCGGCGCAGCTCGTAGGTGCCGTAGGCGTAGCAGAGATCCCAGGTGGAGGCGATATCCCAGGCCACCGGCTCCCAGCTCATCTCCTGGTTCCGGCTCTCCAGATAGGCCACCATCGAATCCCGTCCCATCACCGGAAGCATGCCGTTGCGGTAGAAGCGGACGCGCTCGCTGGTCATCTCGGAGAAGACCTTCATAAAGCCGTTCATCCTGGCGGCCTGAAGCAGCCCCGTCTCCAGCTTGTCCGGTATCCTGCGGCGGTTCTCCACATCCCCCTCCCGTTTCGGCAGCGTGCCGGGCCCGGCAGACTCAAGCACCGGGGCCTCGCCGGACGGAGGGGGAGGGGTACTGACGCCGTTATCGAGCACCACCTTCCAGACCCCATCCTCCTGGCGTTTCCAGACCGAGAAATACCAGCCATGTTCCGGGGGAAGATTCTTGGGGCTGCGGTCGGTGACCACGAACGGTCCGGTGGTGTAGCCGAGTTCCCCCAGCTCGGATACGTCGGCATAGACCGGCTGCCACTCCAGCGTGATGGGCGCCCCGGCTCCGGTCTGCGCCAGAAACGTCTCCCGTGTGCGGGCGGGATGCGGCCCGAAATTTATCCCGCTCTCGGCGAAATACGCCAGGAACGACTCGCGCATCCCCTTCTCCACGCTCATCCTGGCGAACGCACGTTCGGCCTCCACCAGCGATGCAAGGTTGGCGGCACGGTCGTTCTGCTGCGCGGTAACGGCCGCCCCGCAGATACAGAGCATGGGGAGCAGAAGATAGATGGATCGCTTCATGGGCGGGCGCTCATAGAATGATTGTTGCAGGGATATGCACGGGAACGCTCTCCGGAAGATACATCCGGAGATGAGCAGGGGTGGGGTATTGGATAGAGGGCAGGGACGGATCGGGAAACGGACCGTTGCAGGGCGCACGGCCTGCGCCCGCCCGCCCCAGGATCATTCGGGAAGATGGAAGGCACCGGTCAGAAACTCGAACGGCTCCAGAGCCCCCTCGAACGCTTCTCCCCCCCGTGCCACCAGTATCAGGGTGATAACCGATTCGGTATCATCGATATACGCGATCGCCTGGCGCTTTCCGTTCTTCGCGCCGGAGATATGCCGCACCGGCGCGATCTTCCCATCCACCGTCCGTAACGAGGGGGCCGTGCTGATACGGACGCCGGGGAACTCCTGCTCCAGCTTGAGGCTATCGGCAGCCATGAGATCGGCCACCGATTCCCCCTCCTTCTTGGAGGCCACTTTCAGATAGATCACCGACTTCGAATCCTGCCAGGTGCTCCCCTCCGGATAGAAGATGACGACCGCGTCGGCTTCGGCGGCATGCTCCTGGTCGAAGGCCCACCCTTTCGGCAGAACGAACTCGAAGGGAACGCCCTCCTCCTCTTCGCCGGAACCGGCCGGCAGCTGCGCCAGCGCGGCTCCCTGCGCCATGCAGAGCCCGGCAAGCACCGCCGCCAGCATCAGGCGCCGGCGCCCCGCGCTCCATGAAAAAGATCCACCGGTAGTTGCCGTACCGAACGGCGTTGCCCTGACGATCATGCTGAATGTCCTCGTTTGCTGTAACGACGTACCGGAAGAATATTCCGGAGGGGAAAGATAGGAAGAAGAATACGGCGGAGGAAGTATTGCTCCGGCGATGATATCACCCGGCGATGGTACTACCGGCCGTTCATGTAGCGGGCAGGGGAGCGCGGGATCGGGTGATGCGGCGCGCGCGCCACAGAAGCGCCGCTCCGATGGCGAACGGAACCAGGAAGAACAGAAGCGGGGGCATCGCATCCCCCACAACCATCGCCCCTGCCAGCATGGCGGTGCTGGCGGCCACGGTGCTCACCCCGATCCAGCGCGGGAGAGCGCTGCCGAGCAGAGCCACGCCGTAGGCGATAAAGGAGCCGAGCGTCAGCGCCGAGGCAAGGCGCCAGATCCAGGAATCGATGGCATGATAGACGGCGGGCAGCTCCGCCGCACCGTGCACATCCTCGGCCGGAATGGCGAGCATGAAGTAGATGATGAAGGCCCAGAGCACCGTGGCGGCCACCATCGCGACGCGCCCCAGACGGGCCGGACGCCCCATCCCGCGACGGGTCAGGGGGCGCACCAGCAACGAAAGCCCGGCCACAGTAGCCCAGGTGCCGGCCAGAAAGAGAAGGTTCTGCCCCAGCCATGCGCTCCGGTGCGCGGCGATGGTTCCCATCCGCTGCAGGAAGTCCGGCGACCGGTAGGCATCGCCCAGAACGGGCATAAACGCCAGCGCCCCGAACCAGAGGGCGAGCATTCCCGCAACCAGCATCGTTCCGGCCAGACGGATGCGTCTGGCCTCCTTCCAGGATACATGCGCCTGTTTTCCGGCCACCCTTCTCATCGATCTGTTCATAATCATCATACTCATAACGTTCTCATCGCCCGAAATTCTCACCGGGCGGCGGATCAAAGCACCTCACGATCATCATGTACGCTCCGGGAAATCATGCGGCGAGCGGCGATGTCCGGCCACATCCCCGCAATTTCCCCGCCGTTTTCGCTTCCGAGCGGACATCCCCCATCGCCCCCCCTCCGGGGTACGAACGTAGCCCCCGCCGGGGGTGAGGCAGCTCATACCGGGGAACCAGCCGGGAGGATGATTTCCCTCCCCGCTCGAGAACGCATCTCCGCGCGGGCTTCGCGACTGCTCCTCCGGCCCCTGAACCGCTCCTTCTACCCTCTGGCCCCTTCCTGTAGTGCCGCAGCAAGACCGGGGATATTGCCCCAGCGTACCACCACCTCCGGCGTCCGGTGCCAGAGCGCGCAGCGCCGGAGCGCATCCCCCACATCCGCTATCAGCTCATCGGTGGGCTCCACTCCCTCCTCCAGATGAAACGATTTCACCTCGAACACCCCATCCTTCCGGTGCGCCTTCGGGTCGAGACGGCCAATCAGCTCGCCACGGCGCAGCACCGGGAGGGTGAAATAGCCGTAGCGCCGTTTGGGGGCGGGGGTATAACACTCCAGCATATAATCGAACCCGAACATCTCGCGAGCCCGGGCACGATCCCAGACCAGCGGATCGAACGGGGAGAGGAGCGTGGTGAGCGTGGGGCGGAGACGTCCGGCGGCGGCCGTGCGCGCCAGCGACTCATTCTCCGGGTGGATTATACCGGGGGTATCCCATCCCTCCACCTCGGCCGCCAGCAGCGCCCCCTCATCCAGCAGTTCGGCCAGGATCTGGCGGGTCTCCGCCTTCCTCGTTCTGAAATAATCATGCACCCACTGCTCGCTGGTCACCCCGAGCGCCTGCACGGCCTTCAGCACCAGGCGCCGCCGCACCTGCTGGGCCGGAGGAAGATCGCGATCGTTCCAGGAGGGGAGCACCCGCTCGCGCAGATCGTAGATGCGCTGGAAGTTGTGCCGCCGGGCGATCATAAGATCTCCGGTGGTGAAGAGCATCTCCAGCGCCCGTTTCTCCGGCTTCCACTCCCACCATCCGCCGGAAAGGCCATCGTTCCTGGCGAAATCGGCCGAGCGTACCGGTCCCCGCTCCCGGATATGGGACATCAAGCGGTCGATATGCTCGCGGTGGCGCTGCACCCAGTCCCGCGAATAGTTCCAGCCCATCGCCTCGGAATCGATCATGCGATGACGGAAGAGGGGATAATCCTCGATCGGAAGGAAGCATGCCGCATGCGCCCAGTATTCGAAGATCGCCCCATCGGCCAGAAGCTCGTCCAGCCAGCGGGGATCGTACTGGCCGAGCCGGCTCCAGAGCACCAGATAGGGACTGCGGGCAACCACATGGATGGTGTCGATCTGCAACGCCTGCATCCGGCGGATGGTCTCCAGCACCCCGGACTTGGTAGCCTTCCGTGAAGGGGGGCGGTCCAGCCCCTGCGCGGCAAGCATCAGCCCCCGCGCGGCTTTGTGGGATAACTTCATCGATAATGCGTTCGGTGAACGATACGAAGCCTTCCAGCGCCGTCCCTGCGGCCACAGGAGCATCCGGGCGGCGGCTGGATAGATGATGTCACGCCCCGGAGGGCCATCGTCTGACGGACAAACTACGCGTTCGCAACATCACCTCTATCACGGATCTCCCCCCAACGATCTCCCCGTCGCTACCGGTATGAGATGAGCCGCCGCCCCGTCCGGGAAAAATCACCCCTCCGACTCACCCGTTGGGGTGAGGGGGGTCATCCCGGTACCCGGCTAGCTTTGCAGCAGAAATAAACGATAAACGCGCCGGGGCCGGGGTTATCCCCGCAGAGGATAGGCGGATGAGGGGCACCGGCGCATGATGAACCGCACATGATTACGATGCACAATCCCATTCAGGAGAACAGAATGAACCGGCTCAAGAAGATCCTTTCCCCCCTTGCAGTACTCTTCATGGCCCTGCTTATGCAAGCCTGTACCGATAACAACCCGGCCGAGCCCTCATCGCAGTCGGTGGTGGGAAGCTGGAAGCTGCTGACCCAGGGAGGGCAGGATGTAAGCGCCCTCGGCATCTGGTGGAGCTTCACCCAGACCCAGTCGACCGTGACAAGCGGAGCCGTGGGATGCAGCGGCACGTTCAACTACACGGCCACCGGCAACAAGCTGAAGATGACGATGGTCTCCAGCGGTTGCGACGAGGAGGCTGCGGGAACCAGCACGGAGCTCACCTATTCGGTCTCCGGCACCAAGCTCACCGTCACCGACGACGGCGTGGCCTACGTGTTCGAAAAAGGGCAGTCCAATCTCAGCGATCTGGTGGGCACCTGGCGTGTGCTGACGATCGACGGCACCGCACCGGCCAACCAGGTGACGATGTCGTTCACCCCGCAGGTGATGTCGCAGACCGCGAAGAACAACGCCGGCGCCGAGTGCACCATGCAGTTCGTCTACGAGAAGACCGGCAACACGCTGGACATCACGACCATCGACGACGAGTGCGGGCTGCTGGAGGCTGGTACCACCGACGAGCTTACCTACTCGATCTCCGGCAACAAGATGACCCTCACCTACAGCGACGGCACCAAGTTCGTCTCGCAGAAGCTGTAATCCGGAACTCTTAATCCCATAACACACACACCGTTGGGATCCTTCGAAGCCCGCCAGATCCTGCATCCGGCGGGCTTCGTTGCGTATCTCTTCAGTAGGAGCACCCCATGACCCCGGCAACTCCGCACCGCAGCCGCCGCCCGGCCATCGCATTTCAGCAGAGCAGCATCGGGCCGCACGAGATCCGCCCGGCACTTCGCGGACGTGTTCCGGTGCCGCTGGAACGCCTGGCGAGCGCACGGCTTCAGCGGCCCGCATCCGGCGCCGCACATCGCATCACTCCCTTTTCGCGGCATGATATGCAGGTGGCGGTGACCATCCCGCTGTAACGGCGGGAAGACCTTCCTGAAACCACACAGAGACGCCAGGAGAGCAGGGTAGGAGGAGATACTCCGTCCGTCCTGCCCCCTGGCGTCTCTGTGTTATGCTCCCCGGTCGCAGGGAATATTGCCGGCAACCCCTCAGCGTGAATCCGCCGGCGTGCCGGGGCTCGTCTCCCCCGGCAGGCGGAACTCCCCGCGCGCCAGCAGATCGATGTTGTGGCGCACGTCCTTGTTCTCCCGCTTCCAGATCCAGTGCGTGGCAAGCCCCTCGTGCAGTATCACCTCTCCCAGCGCCACGGTCTCCAGATCCCTCCTTGCCATCTCGGCGGTCTGCGCGGGGAGATCGAGCGGGGCCAGCCTGACGGCCAGGTCCCAGGCCCGTGCGCGTGCCTCCCCCATGCCGAAGGCGATCATATGCAGCTCCAGCTTCGGGGCCAGGCCGGTCACCTCCCGGAACTCCGGCGACGCCATGTCTATCTCCAGCTCCACGGTGGGCGTAAGCGAGGCGAGCAGATCGTTGATGCGATTGAAATCCCCCTGCAAGCCCGCAAGCTGGGCGCCTGGGGCCACACGGGCCGCGGCGATCCCCAGATCGAGATCGATATGGGCGTTCATGCCGAGGAACAGATGCTGGAGGATGATGGGGCGATCGCTCCGTGCCGCCTCGAACGCCTGAAGCCATGCCCGGCTCGGCATCTCGCCGGAACGATACTGGTTGTAGGCGGCCAGATAACGGCTCGCGAAGATGACGTCGAGACGTTCCATCCGCTCGCCGTCCTCGAACTGGCCGGCGGCGATGCCCTGGCGCACCGCCTGGGTAACCCGGTTGTAGAGCGCCGCGAAATACCCCAGACGGCTCCCCTCGGCGGCTGTCTGGCTGATGATGCCCTCCAGGGCCTCGATTACCTGGTCGATAGTTGTGGGGAGCATACGGGAAAGAATGGATAATCGAACAGAGTGAAATGTGGCAACTGAAGGAGCGATCCGGTAGTTGGTCCGTAGTCGGTTGTACGTCGCTGCTGCCACGGAAACGCACGATGATCCCGCACTTCCCGCAACAACAGCCATTGACCACTGACAGCGGGCGCAGCCCGCGAACGGACTACGGACCATTCCCTCACACGCTGACTGCCGGAGCCGCGACAGGGGCCTATCGGCATCAGTGCTCATACGTGTAATGCCACGGCTCGCGGGGGGAGGCGAGCGGGCCGGAGAGCTTGTCGCTGGCCTGCTCGATCGCCTCCTTCAGCTTGGCCGTCCAGCCGGAATTATCCCACACCGCGCGGATGGTGGCGGCATCGGAGCCGGCCACGATCTGCTCCCCCTGCTTGATGATGAAGTCGAAGGCGCGCAGCTGCCCGTGCTGCGAGAACCCCGGCACCGCCGCCGTGGGGACGTACGAAACCTTCGATGAGGCGAGAAGGGCGCGGAACTGCTTCATCTTCTCCTTCTCCGGCGCCGCATCGAACGCCGAATCGTTCACCAGCTTCAGGCACTGCTCCAGCAGTTTGGTGCCGGAGGCATGTATCGATGCCGTGCTGTTCCAGATCACGATCTGCTCCTCCACGGTGCGCACTTCGGTCTTGACCTGGAGCGTATAGCCGGGGTTCAGCTCGGCGAACTTCGCCTTCACCCGCGCCACCTCGCGGAGCGCCTCGGCATAATCGGAGGATTTCTTGAAGCGGACGATCTCTCTCGGCGTCCAGGTCCAGCGCGAGCGGATATCCCCGCCACGCGCCATATAATATTTCAGCGCCAGCAGGCGGCGGTGCGTGCCATCGATCCACCGCATCGCATCTCGAATCCGCCGGTCCAGACCGGAGGCAGCCACATCGATGTAATTCTGCACCTCCTGATGCTCCGGCAGGGGGGCGGCGGGACGATTCAGGAGGATGGTGGGGGGATACAAGAGGCGCTCGGTATGGCGCAGAACCTCCATCGTCACGCTTCGTACCAGCGAGTTCATCCTCTTTTCATACGGCAGGCCGGCAACGGTATCATCCTCCTGGGCGGCCTGCACCGCTATCGGAGCGGCTACCGGCAGCGACGCGATCAGGCGCAACGGCATGTTCGTGCGCGTCCCCGCAGCGGGAGCGCCCGCCGAGGGAATGGGGACCGGGGAGGGCCCGCCGGATGCCCGCACGGCCAGAAGGGCCGCCATACCTGCTGCAACTACCAGTCGTTTCACCGTACTACTCCTCTTCTTCCGCGTACCGTGCTCCCGGATAAGAGACCCGTTACCCGGCATTATACAGAACACCACCGGATAGAACTGACTCGGATCGAGCGGAGAATATTATATCGGCGGCGGGGATATCTCCAAAGCGGAGCCCGGTTTCAGGAGTCTCCCATCCCGAGCTGCCAGAACAGTTATAGCCTTCAGGCTCTTCCGGTGCTTCAGTCGTAATGATACCGGCATTGCAGAAAGCCGATATGCTCCTGGGCTACCAGATAGACCAGACGGTGCTCCTCGGTTATACGCCGCGACCAAACATCGCCACCGAGATACTTCAAGGGCTCGGGTTTCCCTATGCCGTCATAAGGATCTCGCATGATGGCCTCCACAAGCTCCAGCACACGAAGAGCATTCCGTGGTGCGGTAGCAACCCAGTACCTGAGGTCCTCACGGAATTCCCTCTGAAATACGAAACGAGGCGCCGGTCTCTCCGCGCTCGGCTGAGAGGCTGCCTTCTTACGCTGCTTGGAAGCCATAGAGATAATCCCGGTACGATCTGCTTACAAGCCAACGTCGTTTCGAAGTTCGTCTATCGTCTGCGAAGCCTCCTCCCCTCCTCGTGCGCGCGCAAGAGCAGCAAGAAGCCTCTGCGCATTTTTTGGCGAACGCAACAGATGAGCGGTCTCTATCAGGCTTGAAAGCTCCGAAGCCGCCACCAGAGCAACATCTTCATGATCGCGCCGATTGATGATGATAACCTCCCGGTCATCGATAGCCTTGTCCCAGAGCTCGGCGAATTTCTCCCGGGCATTCGTATAGTTCGTCCGTATCATAACGCTCCCTGTATTGTACAGAGTTCCTGTACGTGTATGAGGTTAAACGTACGAGCAGGAGCATAAAGTGCAAAGAAGAATATGGATGATGACAGGGACACGGCAGCTACGATGAATCGCTGGTCGGACCACATCATCCCTCCTCCCGACCGGCGACCACGGAGGAAAATGCCTGGGCCATTGAGAGAATCATCTCCCCTCCCGGAAGCCGTTGAACAAGACCGGCCGGGAGGCCCCGGTACCCCAGCATGGTCCCCATGATCTGCCCGGCGATGGAGGCGTTGGTGTCGGTATCGCCGCCGGACCGGATGATCTCCGCAAGAACTCCCTCGAAACCCATCTCCCTTACACGTAACGACGCCAGGATGGCAAATGGCACCGACTCGGCGACATATCCGGAATTGCCGAACCGTGATACTACATCGGCCAGAGCCCCATCCGGATCGATAGCAGCAAGTTCCAGCAGGCGATCGCGAACGTTGGAATCGGGCAGGGAACCGGCAACAGCATGGATAAATGCGAACATATCGTCCGGCATGCCGGAGCGGGCAAGACGAACCGCGGCTATCACCGCCAGCGCGCCGGCGTAGGCTTCGTCACTGTGATGGGTGATGCGGCTGATATCCCGTATCCGGGAGCGATCCTGTTCACGCTCCGGATCGAGCATAAACGCAAGCGGAGCGGCCCGCATGGCGGCCCCGTTTCCGGCAGCCATCTCCCCCTTCCTCCCCACCAGCGCCCAATGACCTCCGGCCGCCAGTTCCCGCAACGCCTTCAAGGTGCTGGCGCCCATCCCCGTCACTCTCCGCTCCCGGAACCAGGCGGCAAAACGCTCGGCCATCGCATCAGGATCGGGGCTCCCACGCATGACGATGGCCTCGCAGGTTGCAAGCGTCAACTGGGTATCGTCCGTTGTTCGCCAGCGGACACCATCAAGCACCGGCCCGCGATTCTCGCCTCCCTCCCAGGGGCTCCCCATCGCATCGCCGATAGCCCCGCCCACGATACAGCCGATGATTCCATCTGAGGGATCATTCATATCATTCATAGCCCGAACCATTTCGATTCCCCATAGCGCTCATCTTCACGGCGTGAACCCCCATTTCCGATAATTCTCTTCGATCTGATCGCCCCCCGGCTCGTGGCGGACCGGCTCCGGCCGGGTGGTGAACTCGTCCTTGGAATGATCCTGAAATACCCCCGCGTTGATCCCGGTATCCTCGCTGAAGATCTCCGGCACATCATCCTCGGGAAAGATCGCCATCCAGGGGCATTCCGGCTCGCACATCCCGCAGTCGATGCACTCGTCGGGATC
Source organism: Candidatus Kapaibacteriota bacterium (assembly GCA_048594725.1). Classification (GTDB taxonomy): domain Bacteria; phylum Bacteroidota; class Ignavibacteria; order OLB7; family OLB7; genus JAFDZV01. The sequence continues at coordinate 18,942 of JBMDXA010000015.1, read as the reverse complement.
GATGAAAAGCTGGCGGCGATAGTTCGGATCGCCGGCGGCCAGGCCGTAGATGCACTCCACCGGGCAGACATCCACACATGCGGTATCAACGCAGTCGGAGCAGAGCCGGGTTATCACATAGGTCATTGAAGATATCTCCTGTTGCTGCTGGCATCACCCGCCGGAGAGAGGGTTTCTCTTCCGGAATATCCGGATGGGCGCTCTCCGATGATAGAGCAGATCCGGCATCGCCCGCAACCCGGAAATCGCTCCGGAAGGGTTCTTCCGGGACCGCTATTTCCGGAACACTGCAACCTCCTGCCCCCACTACCACGTAGTGCGGCGGGCGTGAGCCGCTCTCCTACTGCATTCTCTCCCCAGCACAGAGCAAAAGGTGCGAACGATAGAGCGGAAGATTTGTTATGTTCCGCACGGCTTTCCGCCCCGAACATCCGCCGGCCAGCCCGCACCGGTGCTACCGCGGGCAGGGCCGTTGCCCTTGACAACGCTGCTTCAGACCACACGAGCCCCTTCCGAGCGGGGCCTGCCCCCTCACCGGCGCCCGCTCCCGTGCCTTCATCCCCTGTGGGGCCACGACGGCGGCTCGATACTATCAATACACTCATAGCCCCGGGAGCATCTCCGATGAACCCGTCCCGCATACGATACATCGCCTTCCTCCTGGCAGCCCTGCCGGGAGTAGCCTCCGCACAGGCCGCACACGACGAGGGGGTGCTGGCACGTGCCGACTCGCTGATGAGACTGGGCCGGCCGGCCGAAACTATTCCCCTGCTGGACAGGGCGGTGGCGCGCGAACCGAACAACACCGCCTATCTGCTTGCCAGAGGGCGCTCGTATGCATCGCTGAAACAGTACGACAGGGCCAGGGAAAATTATTTCGCGGCGCTCCTGATAGACCCGGAATGTCCCCGATGCCAGCTTGAACTGGGGGCTCTGGAGGCCATCAACGGCAATCCCAATGCGGCGCTCGCATTTCTGAACCGCGCCATCGAGCTGAAGAAGAATCTCCAGGCGGAGGATCTGTCCGAAGCGCACTACATGCGCGCGCAGATCCACGAGGCCATGGGAGAGCGCCCGGCGGCCGGGGCCGATTACGATGAGGCCGTGCGGCTCTTCCCCGGCAACTCCGTCTACCGGATCGGGCGCGGGATGTTCCATCTGCTGGGCGGGGAGATGCCCTCGGCACTGGAGAATTTCGATGCGGCGGCAGCGGCGAACCCCGGATCGGCGGAGCCCTATTTCTACCGATCCCGCTATTACGCCGCCAACGAGCAGTGGGAGAAGGCGCTGGAGGATCTGAACCGCTGCGTTGCCATCGACTCAGGCGATGCCGGCGCCCTGCTGGCGCGCGGCACGGTCTACCTGAACATGAAACGCTACAGCGATGCGCTGGCCGATTACGACCGGGTGCTGGCGCGCGATCCGGCCAGCACCGACGGCTACTACAACCGCGCCATCGCCCGCTACGAGATGGAGGATATGGACGGCTCCTGCCGCGATTCCCGGAAGGTGCTGGAACTGCTGGAGCGGCAGAAGAATGATCCGGAGATGCTGATCGAAGTGCGCCGCACCATGCAGCGCCACTGCGACTCCGCCTATTCCGGCTATTATTATCACCGGGGGATCGCCGCGTACAACCGCAACGATTTCGCCGGCGCGGTTGCCAACTACGACCGGGGCCTGAAGCAGTTCCCGAACGATCCGCTCCTCCTTTATTTCCGTGGCAACGCCCATCTGGCAGCCGGCATGTACGAGGCATCCATCAAGGATTACGTGCAGGTGCTGCATGCCAGGGAGGAGTTTCTGGAACGGCTCGCGAACTTCACCCCGCCGGATACCGCCGCCGAGACCAGCTTCCTCCGCACCAGCTCCCTGATGTCGGTGCACCACGGCCTGTTCGAGGCCCGCTATGCGCTGAAGGACTACGACGGCGCGCTGAAAGATCTGGACCGGACGCTGGAAACCGCTACCGAGGGGAAACTGGCCGGCACCGAGAAGCTCTACTTCGAGCGCGGGAGCCTGCTGATGCTCCAGGGAAAACGGGAGGAGGCGGTGCACGATCTTGACCGGGCCATCGCCATCAGCCCGGATTTCGCGCCGGCCTATCTGTTCAAGGCGATAGCCCTGCTGAACCACGACCAGCCGGCTCACCAGGAGATCCCCTCCATTAGCCTGGATCTCGAGGATGCCACCAGCTCCGGCCCGCATATCGAATGGCCGGCGGAACTGGGGAGCGGCGATACCAGCACAACCACGCTGGAACGGGTGCTGTATGCCGCCAACAAGGCCATCGAACTGGACCCGCTGCTGGGCTATGCCTATGTGGTGCGCGGCTATGCGGCCATGCTCTCGAAGAAACAGATCTACTGCGACGACTTCCTGAAGGCGGAGGGGATGGGGGTGAAAGAGGCCGAACCGCTGGTGAAGACCTACTGCCGGTAGGGCATCACGATAGACGGAGAGAACGGAACAATCCCGGAAACGACCATGCATCCCACGATCACGAGGATACCGCCATACCGCCCCCCCCGGCATGCACGATGGCTCCGGGAGACCCGCTGCGCCGTTCTGATGGCGATGCTGCTGATAGGCTGCACCACCACCTCCGAGCCGCAGCAGCTCCCGGAAAAGCCGAAGACCAGGGTTCTCTTCATCGGCAACAGCCTTACCTACACCAACAACCTCCCGGCGCTCCTTCAGGGAATGGCGGCGGCCGCAGGGGCCGAACCGTTCACCTACAGGATGATCGCCTATGGCGGGTTCAGTCTGGAGGAGCACTGGGGCATCCAGGAATCGCATACCTCGATAGCGGCCGACAAGTGGGACGTGGTGGTGCTCCAGCAGGGAAGCTCCGCGCTGGCCGAAGGGAGAAGACATCTGCTGGAATTCTCCGGCAGGTATGCCGGGGAGATACGGAAGGCGGGTTCGGTGCCGGCCCTCTACGCGGTCTGGCCGCCGGAAGGCTACCGGCATCTGTTTGATGCGGTCGCCGAGTCGTACCGAGCCGCCGCCGCCGAGGCCGGCGGCATGCTCTTTCCGGTGGGCGAGGCATGGCGTGCCGCCTGGCGGCGCGATTCCACCATCCGGTTCTATTCCTCCGACAGCCTCCACCCCACACCGGCCGGCTCCTATCTCGCGGCGCTGGTGATGTTCCAGCAGCTCTACGGCCGCTCGCCGGTGGGGCTCCCCTCCACAATTCCCCTGGTGGCGCCATGGACCGGCGCGGTGGAGATACCGCCAGCGACCGCCGCGATTCTCCAGGAGGCCGCCGCCGAGGCCAACCAGAAGTATGCGCTGCGGTGAGGTTCCGGCGATAGTCCGCTGCAATCCCGCAGCCGCAGAGGTTCGTTCAACCGATAGCTGCCAGGTTCACCGGCGCTATCGCATCACATCATCTACCCGAGGCCCAAACCATGGCATTTCCAACAGCAGTCAACAGCCAGATCACCGATTCGGTGCCCCAGAGCAACGCCACGCAGCCAGGCGAGATACCGGCGGAAACGATGGAGAATCTCTCTCAGACCGCCACAGAGCAACGGAATGAAGCCCCCGGGGACGCCATCAACCGCACACAGGAGAATAGCACCTCACAGGCGGCAACCACCGAGGGGATCACGACGCTCTATTCGATCGACACGGCATCCGAAGGGATCGCGCCGGGGAGAACCATCTGAGCATCTCCCTGGCGGGGAACATTCAGAGCGGGCCGGAGGCATCCTCCGGCCCGGTTTCGTTGCCGGCCGGGAAGACCGATTCTCCGCACCGCGCGCCGCCGTGAGCGTTCAGGAACCGGCGCAACCTGCTATATTCGCCCCTTCGCCGGCCATTGCGGCGGGCGGAACGGAACACTTTCTCAACGAAACCAGGAAGAACGGACGATGTACAAGCTGATAGCCTCTTTCACGAAGCCGGAGAACGTCGAGGAGTTCGACAAGCATTACGACGAGGTCCATGCCCCGCTGATGCGGAAGGTGCCGGGACTGCAGAAAATGCTCGTCAGCCGCAACCTTCGCGCGTTCAGCGGCGAGGCTCCCCACTATCTGATCGCCGAGATGCATTTCGCCGACAAGGACGCATTCAAGGCGGCGATGGGAAGCGAGGAGAACAAGGCCGCTGGCAAGGATGTGATGGGCTTCGCCGGCAACCTGGTCTCGATGGTGCACGGCGAGTTCAACGAGATCTGATACGGATGATCTTCCGGCGCATCGCCGTACCAGAGGGGAGCGCCTCAACCGGCAGGCTCCCCTCCCGGCACGCCGGAGTACGGGCCGCCGGAGGCAACCTGTTTCACCAGTTCCCACATGCCTATCCCAAAGGCTACCGCAACGTTGAGCGAGTGTTTGACGCCGTACATCGGAATCTCGATGGCCCCGTCGCAGCGCGCCAGCGTGGCACCGCCAACCCCGGCGATCTCGTTGCCCACCACGAGCGCCACCGGAGCATCCGGAAGATCGAAACGATGGAGCGGGGTGCTGCGATCGGTGATCTCCAGCGCATAGACCCTGTAGCCCTCTCCCTTCAGCGCCAGCACGGCCTCCACCGGATCGCGGATATACTCCCACGGAACCGACTCCGTGGCGCCCAGCGCGGTCTTGGCGATCTCCTTGCGCGGCGGAGCCGGGGTGTACCCGCAGAGCACCAGTTTGCGCAGGAGCATCGCATCGGCGGTACGGAAGCAGGAGCCGACGTTATACAGAGAGCGGATATCCTCCAGAACACCGGCAACCGGATGCCGCCGGGCGGCCAGCGCCTCCCCGTTGGTCATCCGCTGTTCCAGGATCTCCTCATGAATCAGTTTTCGCATCGCGATCAGAGAATAAGAAGGGGCCGGAGGGATGACGCCTGGCAGCAGGCACGCCCCGTCCCGGACGAAGAATCTTCAACATAACGAAATGAGCATCCCCGAATCCATCCCCCACAGCACCGCCAGAGCAATCGTGCGGCTTGTGCTGCTGGTGATAGCGATACTGCTGCTGATCCCCTTCTGCGCCGTGGCGATCGCCATTGCAAGCCTGGCCGGCGAACGCGCCCGCTACCGTACGGTGATGGCGCTGACGCCGCTGGTCTGCGGCAGCATCGCATGGCTGGTGGGGATACGGGTGCGGCGGATCGGCCGGCCGGACCCCGCTACGCTGATCTTCGTAGCCAATCATGTCAGCTATCTGGATATCCTGGTGGGGGGAATGGCAGTGGGAGGGGTGTTCGTCTCGCGGCATGATGTAAAGGACTGGCCGGTGATAGGGATCTTCGCGCGCCTGGCCGGAACGGTCTTTCTGGACCGCAGCTCGCTCCGCTCGGCAATCGCCTCCTCGGCGGGCATCGTGGAACGGGCCCGCCAGGGAATACGGATCGCCCTCTTTCCGGAAGGGGTAACCACTCCCGGAGAAGGGGTGGGAAGCTTCAAGCCGTTTCTGTTCGGCGCGATGGCGGCGGAGAATTTTCCGGTGCAGCCGTTCACGATACGCTATACCAGCATCGGCGATATCCCCATCACCTCCGAGAACAAGGATCTGGTCTACTGGTACGATCCCTCCCCCGAACTCGACGAACACGGCTGGAAGCTGCTGAAGCTGAAGAACGTGCGGGTCACGATCATCTTCCATCCCCCCCTTCCTCCTCCCAACTCGTCGGAGAAGACGGCCGTGCGGGAGTTCGCCGAACAGTTGCAGGAGCGGGTGGCCGCAGGGCTGGAGCAATAGGGGGCTCTACCAACCAGGCCGGTAGTCCAGTGCAGGAATGCCGGAAATAAAACGCCCCGCAGAAAAGGCCGCGGCCATCACGGCAGCACGCTCTTCCTGCGAGGCAGAAATTCCGATCCCCTCCTCCCCTCTCCCCCAATCGAAAATCGTCAATCGAAATAAAACGCCCCGCAGAAAAGGCCGCAGCCATCACGGCAGCACGCTCTTCCTGCGGGGCAGAAATCATGATCCCCTCCTCGCCTTTCCCCCCAATCGAAAATCGCCAATCGAAAATCGAAAATATCTAGAACCTGATCTTCGCCCCTCCGCGAGCGAACAGATAGCTCACGATCCAGTCGCGCTCCGGAGCCAGCGAGGTGAGGGAGTAACCGGCGCCCAGCTCGGCAAACGCCCGCCAGCCGGATTCGATCTCCACCGAGGCGCCTATGCCCATCTCCGGCACCAGAAGGATCGGGAAGCCGGAGGGGCCGCTCCCCTCGTAGACGGTCTGCGAACCGCTCCCCCCCTCGTACACGTAGCTGCTGGGGGAGAGGATGGTGCGGGTGAAGGTCTCGGAGGTATATAACGGCAGCGAGACGTTCAGCAGGCCGAACAGATAGGCCTTCCGCTTGGCGAAATAATACTGTACTCCGGGAGAGAGCGTCAGAAGGATGCTCAGGCGCTCCAGATGGAACTCCTCCGTCAGAAGGGTGCCATCCTCGGCGCGCAGCCCCACCGAATCGGGCCAGTACCCGTAGGCATCCGAGCCGATGATATCGAAGCCGGCGCGGCCGGTCAGGAAGATATTCCCCTCGTAGACCTGCTCGGCAAACGCGCTGATGCCCCAGAACGGCTGCCCCCTGCTCCCTTTCAGGATCACCGGGTTGCCCAGGGTCTCGGTGCCGGCCGGGATATCCACCCGGTTGTCCAGCACTCCATATTTCAGTATCCCCCCGATAAACAGATCGCTGGAGAAATCGCACGATTCATCGCCGCTCAGCAACGTCACGCTGAGGGAATCACCCCGCTCCTCGTATTTCGCGCAGATGGTCCGGACGCTCACATTCCCCGCCTTGTCGCGAAGACGGAAGCGGACGTACCCGTTCTGGCGCGCCACCACCTGGGTGATGGTGATGGGCACCTGCGGCGCGCCCGGCTCGAACCGCCCCACGTTGATATCCAGGTTGTCGCTATCGACCACCGTGATATCCTCCATTCCCTGATCGTTGAGACGGTCATCGCGGGCCACCGAGGCTATCACCTCGCTCCCCCCGCTGTTGGTGAACGTGGCGCTCAGCGAGGGCGCCAGCGTATCGGGATACTGGATCACCTGTTCCATCGACTGGCCGCCGCCGTTGCCATAGGCATCGTAGGCGGCGTCGTCGTAGCCGAAGCCGTAGCTGTACAGGCCGAACGGCTGCGGTCCGGCGATCACATGCGTGCCGTAGCTGACCTCCACCTGCGCTATCGAGTAGAGGCTGAGCCCGAACGGCCGGAACAGGCGGGCATCGAGCGGCATGCCGTCCAGACGGAGCGCCTCGATGGTATTGGTGGGGACGATAAGGTTGATATAGTGATGCCAGGAGCCCCGCACCGGCGTTGCAAAGCGGTAGCCGGAGAGGAACTGCTCGGTGGGGGCCACGATAATCATCATCGGGTCGCCCACGTCGTCGCCGTTATCGAACCCCTTGGAGAACTGCGCCACCAGCACCGGGTTGTTGCTGGTAACCATGGTATGCTGCGTCTGATTCTTGTTCTCGTAGAACTCTCCGGCCTGAAGCGCCGCCACCAGCCTGTTGTTCTCGAACACCAGCGTGCTATCCTGCGAGGCCAGCACACGGATCACCGAGCTGGAGCGTCCGGCGAGCGTTCCCACGAAGAACTGGCGGCCCCAGGAGCGCAGCGCCGGCAACTGCTCCACCAGCAGGTTGCACGCCTTTACCCTGGGATCGGGAACGTAGGCGCAGTTATGCCCGCTGAAGACGGCGATAGGCTTATCGGCTTCCACGAGGGTGCCGGTAAGATCGGACTTGGTGCCGGGATCGTATTTGGGGATGACCTGATAGACATCGCCCCGGTTCAGCTTGATATCGAACGGCTTTCCGGCCGGCTTCCCCCGCTGGGTGCGGGCCGAGGGGGTGATGGTCACCCTGGTCTCATCCTCGGTGGCGATGATCGCCACCTGCGAGAGCAGATCGTTCTGCAGCCAGGCATACCCCATGGCGCGGTAGCTCGTGCCGAGCACATTCACCGGATGGGCCAGATAGGTATCGGTGGTCTGGAACCGGCGGTTCAGGCCGTAGACGGCAACAGGCTCGTCGGCGACGATATGGACCGCCAGATCCTCGATCTTTTCGCTGGAGCGCACCTGGGCGGCGGTATCGATCGGGATGGAGATCACCCGCCCGGCCTGCACCTCGAACTCGCGCCGGATGCCCAGGCCGCGAATCTCGATGGTGCCGCGCGCGTTCTCGCTGGAGGTGATGAACAGCTCCAGCTGAAGCGGATCGGCCGGCTTCTGCGCCTGGGTCTTATCATCGACCGTGAAATCGCGGAAATTCTTCTGGAACACCACCCAGAACTCCCGTCCTTCCGTCGTGAAGTCGCTCCGGCGGGCCTCCGGGGTAGGACGCGGAAGGTCCTGTGCGGCCAGAGGGACGCAGGCGGCGACAGCAAGCAGAAGCAGGAGAAACACCGTGGTACAAGGGTGTGACTTCATAACAATCCAACTCTTGGGGTTGAAGAGAGAGCGTCGGCAGCGTTCAACACCGTCCGGCACCGGATAAGCCCGTGCCAGCCGGTCACTTTATATAGACCATCCTGCGGAGATCGCGGAACTGGCTCGTCTTCAGCTCGTAGAAGTACATACCGCTCGGCATCGTCGGGGGGGGATCGAAGCGAATCTCGTGGCGGCCGGGAAGAAGATCGGTATCCACAAGGGTCACGACCTCGTTATAGAAGAAGTCGTACACCCGCAACTCCACGCGGGAGGGCTGCGAGATGGAAAACCCTATCAGGGTAGTGGAGCTGAACAGGCCGAACGGGTTCGGCGCATTCGGCTCCAGAAAATCCCTGGGGCCCGGCCTTACCGTATCAACCTGCATCGCCAGCCTGAACGATCCCTGCACCCCTCTGTCGGCATCCGGCCCTGGGTTCTGGGCATTAGCCAGCAGCGATCCTGTTATCAGGAACGCCCCCAGGTACCAGCACGACCGGAAGAGCCTACCCAGCCCCTCGCTCATGCCGAGGCCCGGGAATGGGTGGCCGGCGCGGACCCGGCCACGGCCGACGGAACGCTCTCCGGATAGAGGAGGCATCGGGTGAAATGGCCGGAGCCATCGTTGCCGAGCACTGGATGGACGACTTTGCATTCGGGCATTACCTTCGGGCAACGCGGATGGAAGAAACAGCCGGACGGAAGATTCGCCGGACTGGGGACGTCGCCGGTAAGGACGATACGTTCGCGGCGGCGGCGCGGATCGGGGATCGGCACGGCCGACAGGAGCGCCTGGGTGTACGGATGCTTCGGGTTACGGTAGAGTTCATGCGATTCGGCGATCTCCACGATCTCTCCCAGGTACATCACCGCCACGCGGGTGGAGATATGCTCCACCACCGAAAGATCGTGCGCGATGAACAGATAGGTGAGGCCGAACTCCTTCTGGAGATCCTCCAGAAGGTTGATCACCTGCGACTGGATCGACACATCGAGCGCCGAGACCGGCTCGTCGCAGACGATGAACTTGGGTTCCACCGAGAGTGCGCGGGCGATGCCGATGCGCTGGCGCTGGCCGCCGGAGAACTCGTGCGGGTAGCGCCGGGCATATTCCGGGCGCAGCCCCACGATATCCAGCAGTTCCCGCACCCGCTTCTGCACATCCTCCTCGCTCTTGCGAAGGCCATGAAACTTGATGATCTCGCTCAGCATGCCCCCCACGGTGATGCGGGGATTGAGCGAGGAATAGGGGTCCTGGAAGATGATCTGCATCTGCCGGCGCAGATCCCGCATCTCCGATGCGCTCAGGCCGGTCACCTCCCTCCCCTCGAACTTCACCGATCCGGCTGTGGGCTCGATCAGCCGCAGCAGCGAACGCCCCACGGTGGTCTTGCCGCACCCGGATTCTCCCACCAGACCCAGGGTCTCCCCTTTCCTGATACTGAAGCTGACCCCATTGACCGCCTTGACGTGCCCGACGGTTTTCGAGAGGAGCCCGCGCTTGATCGGGAAATATTTCTTCAGGTCAGTGACCTCGATCAGATTGCCTTCGCTCATTATGTTCTGTACGTCGATATATCGGGATGTCCATTACATACCAGGTACCGGCATCAGGTGCCAGTTGCCGATGCTGTTTTCGTGCCATCGGGGGGAAAATCCTGCCGGCAGTGCGAATCCGCGAGAGTTGCGGCAAGCACCAGGGCGGCCAGCGCGGCCGTTTCGGCCCTGAGGCGCGATTCCCCCAGGGAAACCACCAGCGCGGAGGCATCCCGTGCCGCTGCAACCTCATCGGAGGTAAAACCCCCTTCCGGGCCTATCAGGATGGCGATACGGCCACAAAGAGGGGAAGATAGCAGAAAACGCCCCATGGCATCGCCGATGGGAGCGCTCTCATGACAGATAAAGGCACGGTCGAACTCGCCCAGACGCTCCAGCATCGCCGAAAAGGGAACCGGCGAGGCTATCTGCGGCAGGAACGAACGCTGCGACTGCTTCAGGGCAGCCACCGCTATCCTCCCGGCGCGATCGGCCTGGAAACGCCCTTCGGAGCGCGCGGTAGTCAATGGGACGATCTCCCGCGCGCCTAGTTCCACCCCCTTCTCCACCAGCCACTCGAATCGTGAACGGTCTGCAAGCTGGCCGATTGCCAGGACAATATACGGCCTCCCCTCTTCCCCGTCCAATACCGTCGTGCCGGCACGCAGAACCACCCCCCGGCGTTCGATACGCTCCACCGTGGCGCGGGTTCTCCCTCCCCGCCCGTCCAGCAGCAGAAGCGGGTCCCCCGGGTGCAGCCTGAGCGCCTTCAGATGGCGGGCCTCCTCCTCCGATAGCTCCAGAAGTTCCCCCTCGGCCGGACGTTCCGGCAGATACAGGGCGGCGAGACTGGAATGAAATGCGTGCATCGATCCTCCGGCAGATTTCCCGGACCGGGTACGGGTGAACGAACGGCAACCATGGTATGAGGGGCATCGGGGGAACGATCCGGCGCCAGGAGGGGGAGAAGATGCCTCGCTTCCCCCTTCGGGTGACCGGTTCAGACCGGATGGCCCCCCGGATACGGGGATTGCCGAACGGAATTCGTTATCGTCCGATAAAATATTATGTATCCTCCATCCCGCAGCTAACAAAAACCGTCTTGAGGTGTTAATCCTCCGACGCTCCCCAACTCTTGGCGGGTGGCTCCGGAAGATGCCGGGAGGGTCAGCAGGACGATAGTATGGCTTCGCAGCTTGTCGGATAACGCTCACGCACTGGCCGAACCAACGCACCCGCACCGGAGATCCCCCGGCGCCCCGTTTCGGGGAGAACGCCGGCATCGGGCCAGCTCCTGTCAACTACCGGGAGGCGGAGGAACTGCCGCTCACTCAACGCTACTCACGTGACGTTTACGGATGTGTTCATACGGCGGTCATCCAAGAAGAAGGACCTCACTGACGATGAGCTGATGATGCGCATCAGGCGGGGGGACCAGGCTGCATTCCGTACCATCTACGATCGCTACAAGAATCAGTTGTTCATCTATTGCCTGCGGATGATGAACGACCGTGATGCGGCGAAGGATGTCTTGCAGGAGGTCTTCATCAGGGTCCATGCCAATCGCGAGCGCTACGAACAGGGAACGAACTTCGTGGGATGGGTGCATACCATCGCGCGGAATCTCTGCCTGAATGCCCGCCGCGATACCAAGTCGCATACGCAGTTCGATGAAACCGCAACCTATGGCATAAGCCCCGGAGCCGATTCGGATGTGGTGCTGCGCGAACAGGTCGCCAGCGAGATCGCGAAGCTCCCGGAAATCTACCGCGAAGCGCTCGTGCTCAGAGAATATGAAGGACACTCCTACCAGGAGATCGTCACGATCACCGGGCTTGCGATGTCCACGGTGAAGTTCAGGATTTTCAAAGCTCGCGAGATCCTCCGCGAACGCCTCGCCTGGGGTCTCGATGAACTTCGTGGCTCCGAGTAAGAGATAGAGATATAAAGAAGAGATGATCAGCAATAGCATACAGGAGTTGTTCGATGGCACGCTCAGCGATGAGCAGACCGCCGAACTGCTGCATTCCCTCTCGGTGAGCCCGGAGAAGCGGCTGGATTTCCGCCGCCATATGGCGCTCCAGGGGGCCATGCAGCGCGACCGTGCGGCCAGCGCACTGAGCTCGGAGGAGGATGACGCCATCTGGGGCGCCCTCGCCGGTCTGGGCGCGGCCAGCACCGTGGGAGGAGCCGCGGCCAACTATGCCGGAGGGTTCGCCAGAGTCCTGGCATTCCTCCTGGTGGGCGTGGCCGGCTACCTTCTGGGCTCCAATACCTTTATAGATTTCTCCGGCAATGGCGGAAGCACCACCGGAGCGCCACCGGCAGGAGGCACCACCGCGGCATCCGCATCGGGGAACAAGGCATCCTCGCCGGCCGCAGGGGGCAATGCGAGCGCAGGAAGCAGCCCGGCCGCACGGGGAACGGGGCCGGTGAACCGGGACGCGGGGAACGGGAACGCCACCGGAACCGCACCGGCGGCATCCGGCAGCGGTCGCGCCGCCACGGTTGCCAGGGCCGAGAGCCCGCGCGTGGTGTACCGCGAAAAGATCGTCTACCGCGATCGGGCGGAGGAGACGAGCAGAAACGGATCGGAGGATATCGCTTCGCGGAGCAGCGCGGAGCCACGCACGGCTCTGACGCCGCACACCAGCGAGCCGCCGGTCTCGAACCTCGGGAACGAGGAGAGCCAGAACCGTACGTCGGCATCGGAGAACGCCGCGTTGCACAGCAACGGGATGGCTCCCTCGCAGCAGCAGCAGAGCGATTCCGGGAACAACGGCGCGCAGGCAGCGATGCCCCCGGCGGATCGCCCCATCGACCCGGCAGTGGCGTTCCGGAGATCGGACGGAAACGATAAATCGCCCATGGAAGATCCCGGCAACGCCGGAACCTCCCTCTGGAGCAACGGGCTGGAGATCTCCTACGGCGAATACCTGGGAATCCTCTCCGGCAGCCTCGCTGCCGACGATGGGGCCGAGGCCGACCCGCATTACTACAGCAGGCATTTCGATCTCACCTACCGCTTCGACGAGGGTCGCTTCGGCATCGGTGCCCGGCTCGGCTACGGCACATTCTCCAGGGTCTCCCTCTATCTGGATTACAACGTCAGAACCGGCGTCGGCGGGGATGTCAACCGGATCGACTCGATCTACCGGGTGCGGGTGCAGCCGGAGAAGCAGGCGCTGCTGGAATTCCTGGTCAACTACCGGCTCCCGGTGATGGACAACCTCGGCCTGGGACTTGAAGCATCCTGGGGACAGTCCCCGGTGCATACCAAGGCGGGGGGATCGTTTATCGTACACTGGCTGCTGACCGATCATATAGGCCTTCAGGCAGGCGGCGGGATCAACAAATACTGGTACAGCTATATCGGCGAGCAGCGGGCGCAGATCCTGGAGGGAGGAGGCGAGGGGATGTCCATCAGCGACAAGGCCGCCGATTCCTACACGGGCACGTCGTTCGAGGCGCGCTACGGCATCTTCTACCACTTCTAGGTGGTGGTCATGATAGTAGGCAGATAGTAGTTATGGGAAGAGAGGGAGGCATGCGGCGGGGATGATGTACAGGAATGATGTGATGATGAATCCGGCATGAACGGATGGAACAGGGAAGGAATCAAAACAACCGTATCGAAGAGAGCAATGAATATCAAGACGCTCAGAACGATAGGACGCCGATACCCTTTGTCGGCACTCGCGCTGCTCTGCGCTGCGGCGCTCGGCGGATGCGATGTGACGCAGCCGAGCGAGGCTCCCTGGAGCGATGTGCGGGCATACTCGTGGCCGGTGGACAAGGTGCTCACCTACCGGGTGGATGACCTTGCAAACGGCAGCAAGCCCGAAGAGATCCAGCTTAAAACCCATCTGGCGCACGCCGATTCCGTCCACACGAACGGGGAACGGTTCTACGAGCTGAAGCAGGAGGGTAACCGGGCACCCCGGCTCTTCCTTCCGATGAAGGATACTCTCGTGACACGGAACATCGGGTTTCCCGCCGAGCTGGCCCTGGTGGCGCCGCTGGTGAAGGATCATTCCTGGATCTGCGGCTACAGCATCGATGGGGTACCCTGGAAAGCCACGATCCTGGAGCGCTACTCCTTCCGGAAGATCGACGGCACGATCTACCAGAACGTGATCGAGGTGGAATACCGCCCGCAGTCGATAACCGGCAATGATGAGATAGAGATCTTCACCCGCTTCTATGCCGAGGGGAAGGGGATGGTACAGGCGGTGGAAAGCCGGGTATCACGCTCCTGGGAGAACAAGATGCCGAAGCCGATCGAACAGCAGGTGCTCATCCAGACCAACGATGCACCAAGCTCCTGAACCTGGGAGCGCCGAGGTCAGGCGCTCCGGTCAGGCTATGCCGATGTGACCCCCTGTAGCATTCTCTAGTATGATATCGTCCATGAACGGATCACGACTGCGTACTCTCCTCCTCTCGCTCGCCGCCCTTGCAGGTGCGTGCTCCGCGGCATCGGCGCAACGCTCCGACGCCCCCCTGCCCGCCCCGGCCATGGGTACGGAATATTATGTCACGTTCCCGCAGAACGAGGAGGGAGGAGGCGCGGCCACCAAGTTCATGGGACTGCTGATAACCTCGGAGGTGGCTACCACCGGGATCATACAGGCCCAGGGATATTTCACCACCCCCTTCTCGGTGGGACCCGGAGAAATCAAGACGATACCGATCTCGCGCGATCTGGAACTGAAGGAGAGCGAGGAGTTCCCTCTGCCGGCCGTCAGGATCACCTCGCGCGATCCGATAGCGGTCTTCGTGGTCAATTCCCTCTACCAGTCCACCGGCGCCTATGCGGCACTGCCGGTAAATCTCTGGGGCACCCATTATGCTCCCCTCACCCTCCCGAATGCAAAGGGGGGGCGGGTAAGCTCGTTTGCGGTGGTGGCTATGCACGACAGCACCCGGCTTACCATCACTCCCAGCACCAGCATCTATAAGAAGAATGCCTGGGAGGATGCCAAGATCGTCCTGAAACAGGGGGAGAGCTATTTCGTGAAGGCGCGCGACGGCAATCCGGGGATAGCCGATCTCAGCATCTCCGATATCCAGGCCAGCCGCCCGGTGGCGGTGGTGAGCAGCCACGTCCGCACCCCGATCGCCGCCGATGGCAGTATCAGGGATGACCAGTGGGGAAGCCATCACGCAACCATGCTACTGCCGGATTCGCTCTGGGGCTCCGAGTATATCTCGGTGCCGGCGCGCCCGGAGGGGGACCGCTTCAGGATGCTGGCGGCGAGCGATGAGACCGAGGTGACCATCACCCATTATCCTCCCGGAGCCCCGGCCGAACAGATCACCGTGACGCTCAACGGGGGGGATCTGTACGATAGCTCCACGGTAAACGGCAAGCCCATCACCGGCCCGGTCTTCTGGTCGGCCTCGCACCCGGTGCTGCTGGCGCAGATGCGCACCAGCGGAACCGCCGACAACAACCCGGAACATGCTCCGGCCATGATCCCGCTGTACGGGACCGGCCAGTTCTCCAACCGGAGCGTCTTCGTGGCACCGAGCGATATCGGGCTCGATTATTTCTCCAAGCATACTCTTACGATCATCGCCAGGGGCAATCCCGGCTTCGGAAGCAACGATCCGGAAAATCCGCTGCGCAGCATCATGCTGAACGGCACTCCGCTCCATACGATGGAGCCCTCTCTGCTGAGCAACCGCATAGGCTCCACCGAGTACTATTATGCGCGCGTGACCATCAATCCGGGAGGATATCTCCTTACCTCGCAGGAGGGCTACCCGTTCACCGCAACCCTTACCGGCAACAACGGCACTCTCGGCGGCAGCTATACCTGGGCACTCCCCTTCTGGCTCCCGGCCGCGGCCTCCGATGCGGTGCCGCCACGGGTTCTCTCCACCGCCCCGCAGACCGCCCCGGATGAGGTCTCCGTGCGCTTTACCGATCGCACCGATGCCTATTTCAGCGGCATCGATAACGTTACGGTGGTGAACGGCTCGAAATGGCAGATCGTGGGATCGTTCACCCGCCCGGCACAGGATGACGATGCCGATGTGCGCTTCAGAACGATGGATGATCCCAGCGGCCCGCTGTATGTGGAGGTGCGCGACCGCGCCGGAAACCGCGATACCCTGAGATTGCACGACGGTATCTGCAACAAGACCGCCTACCCCGACCGCAATCATATCGAACTGCGGGCCCACGCCGGACAGAGCACCAGCGACAGCATCGTCATCAGCGCCAACAGCTGCGGCGATTCGGCCACGGTGAAGGATATCATCTTCAGCAACGGCACCGCGCAGAACTATCTCGATGTCTGGTTCGGAGGGGATGTGATCCCCTACTTCCTGATCCCGGCCGGTACCTCCAAGGATCTCTTCTTCAGGGTGAAGCCGAATACGCCGCAGGGAACCTATCAGACCACGGTTACGCTGGAGCTTGAGGGATCGACCATCCAGATCGCGGTGGATCTCATCGTGGATGCGCCGGCATCCACGGGAACGGCATCCTCCGAGGCGTTCCGCCTGGCGGTGGCCCCGAACCCCATCACCTCGCAGGCGCGCATCTCCTTCGGCCGAACGCTCGGCAGCTCGGCACAGGTACGGATCAACGACCGCCTGGGGCGCGTCATCAGAACGATGGGACCGCAGAGCCTTGCCGGCAGCAGCGAGATACTCTGGGATGGCCTTGGGGATGACGGCATCGCCGCACCGGCCGGAGTATACTTCATCATGGTAGAGGATGGCGGGCGCAGAGCAACCGCGCCGGCCACGCTCGTGCGATGATATCGCCCCCCTGCCGGGAAGACCGTGCAGGTAGATCATACAAAGCATATCAGTAGCAATACCGGGAGCACTCCAGTGATGGAGCGGCTCCCGGTCCCGTTTCGGCCACCACCCCGCTCCCTCCTGCTGCGTTCCTGCGGGTGCCTGATCTCTCCCTGATCCTTCCCCCCTCTCTTCAGGCTTCCGTGTGTGTAGCGGGCACAGCGTGCTGAACAAAGCGGTATGGATGTTGATCGTTCACCCGGTATACAGGTTCTCCCCGGCAGCGCTCTTCAAGGGCGTTCCCGGAGGGACCGAGCTTATCTCAGAGGTAATTGTCCGGGAGCTGGTACATGGGGATTTCACTCAAGGCGGAGCATCTGAAGCGCTATAGGGATATGGCGCGCCTGCTCATCAAGTACGGCCATTCCGATTTCGTCAAGGACGCGGGATTGCAGGGAGCACTGCTCGATGATGACGAGGAGGTGATGGCCGCGGACCCCAAGGCCGAAGAGCTTCCGAAGGATCTGGAGGCGATGGGGCCGATCTTCATCAAACTCGGCCAGCTTCTCTCCACCCGCGTGGATATGCTCCCGGAACAGTACCTCCGGTCGCTGGCGCGGCTCCAGGATAATGTTGCCCCCTTTCCCAGCGACCAGGTGGAGGAGATCATCCAGGAGGAACTCGGCGCGCGCATCTCGAAGGCGTTCTCCGAGTTCACGCCGGTTCCCATCGCAAGCGCATCGCTCGGGCAGGTGTACCGTGCCCGGCTGCGCGACGGGCGCCCGGTGGTGGTGAAGGTGCAGCGCCCCGGCATCCGCAAGCAGATCGCCGAGGATCTGGAGGCAATGAACCAGATCGCCGAGTTCCTGGATCATCATACCGAGATGGGGCGGCGCTACCGGTTCGTTCAGGTTCTCGACGAGTTTCAGCGGAATCTGGTGCGGGAACTCGACTACCGCCAGGAGGCCAAGAACCTGCTGCTGCTGCGGGAGAACCTCCGGGAGTTCTCCAGAATCATCGTCCCCCAGCCGGTGGATGATTATACCACATCGAAGATCCTGACGATGGATTATATCCAGGGGAAGAAGATCACCTCGATCGGCCCCCTGGCGCGCATGGAGATCAACGGGGCGGCGCTGGCCGAACAGCTCTTCCGCGCCTACATGAAGCAGATCCTGGTGGACGGGTTCTTCCACGCCGACCCCCATCCCGGCAATGTCTTTCTGACGGATGATGGGAGCATCGCGCTGATCGACCTGGGCATGGTGGGGAACATCTCCCCCCGCTTCCAGGATCAGCTCCTGCGGCTGCTGCTGGCGATAGCCGATGGGCGGAGCGACGAAGCGGCTGATCTGGCACTGCGGCTGGGAGAGAAGCGGGACGACTATAACGAACAGGAATTCCGCCGCCGCGCCGGCGCCCTGGTGGTGCAGCAGCAGAACGCGAACCTGGAGGATATCGAGATAGGGCGGGTGGTGATGGAGGTATCGCGGGCCTCGGCGGAGAACGGCGTCAACCTCCCCTCCGAGTTCACGATGCTGGGCAAGACCCTCCTGAATCTCGACGAGGTGGCTAGCGCTCTGGATACGAAGTTCGACCCGAACGAGTCGATACGCCGCAACGCCGCCGACATCCTCCGCCAGCGGATGCTCCGGAGCGCCACATCGGGGAACGCCTTTACCACGATGCTGGAGACGAAGGATTTCTTCGAGCACCTGCCGGGGCGTGTCAACCGGATACTGGATGCCCTCTCCAACAACTCCCTCTCATTCCAGGTGGAGGCGATTGACGAGAAGACGCTGGTGGACGGATTTCAGAAGATCGCAAACCGGATCACCGTTGGGCTGATCGTTGCCGCCCTTATCATGGGCGCGGCCATGCTGATGCGTGTGGAGACCGAGTTCCAGCTGTTCGGCTATCCCGGCCTTGCCATTCTCTGCTTCATCGCCGCCGCCGGGATCGGCTTCTGGCTTGTCCTGGACATCCTGATGAACGACCGGAAAATCCGGAAGCGGACAGATTAAGGGAATTTTCGATTGACGATTTTCGATTTTCGATTGGAAGAAGAGGTTGCCGATGTACAATTGACGATGTAGGAGGGGGAATTTTCGATGGCAACTATATACTTGAGCGACCCTGAGTAGCCAATCTTTAAAGAATCCCCACGCAAAGCCGCGAAGGCGCAAAGAAAGACATATTCTTTTCGGCTTCGCGGCTTTGCGTGTTGCATCTATCATTGTTGGGTCTATCAGGTAT
>JBMDXA010000149.1:0-28427 GCA_048594725.1 Candidatus Kapaibacteriota bacterium | reverse complement strand
CGTGCACCATAAATGGTCGGCATGCCCGGCGTGGTACGCGGAAGCACTCCGATACTGTCAAGCTGTGCCATCGGACTGCCATCGGCGGCATTTACCAGATAGGTTATCATCTCCAGCGTATCGAGAGCATAGTAGTTGTTGGTGTCCATACGGTTGTTGGTAGGATTGTACCATTTCATCTCCCGATAGAAGCTGATGGTATCCCCCGCACGAAGGAGAAAATTCACTGTTCTACTGTTAAACGACATCAACTCGGCCGGAGCATGAACTCTCCGATCCAGATTCCAGGAAAGGAGCTTCAGCAGCCCGCCGTTGTTCTTGCACTCGGTGAAGGTGAATTCGGTCTGGCTGGTGGAACCATATGACATCAGATATGCATATGAAGGAGAAACCCATGAGGGAGGGATTGTATCCCCATCTTGAATGAGTGCCACACCTATGCTGTCCTGGATGTAGATAGAGCGTGGTGTGGCCCCTGCGGGCACCTGGGCCGTCATGGTGGAATAGATCATGAGAGATGTGATGAGACCAAGCATCACGACGTGACATACACGATTCATGAACCCTCCATTGAATTGAAATGCAGTTCATCTGTTGCGGGGGTACTGTACAATATAACACTTCCGATACCACCTTATGCATACCTCCTGGTCTACCATTCGTATTCCGGCCACTTTCTTATCCCTCAGTTTACCTTTCCCAAGGCTTATGCGGGTATCAGGCCCCTACAAGCTGCACGATGTAATAAGAAAAGGGGCTTCGATAATGGAGCCCCTTTGTGCTATCGCGTATCCCCCAATGCATTCAAAGCTTTTCGTGAAACTCTCAGTTTGCCGACTGCCGGCTCTTGACGAACTTGTCGGCCCACTCGATCAGCTCCTGCATCACATGGAGCACCGACTCGCGCGCCACATATCCGTGCGACTCGTACGGCAGCAGCACCAGCTTTGCGGTTCCCCCGTTCCCCTTGATCGCCTGGAACAGCCGCTCCGACTGCATGGTGAAGGTGCCGGGATTGTTGTCGGCCTCGCCATGAATCAATAGCAGCGGCTCATCGATCTTGTCGGCGCTGGCAAACGGGGAGAGCTTCATATAGGCATCCGGCGCGTTCCAGAAGCTCCGCCGCTCCCCCTGGAACCCGAACGGCGTCAGGGTACGGTTATAGGCGCCGCTGAGAGCGAACCCGGCCGAGAAGAGATCCGAATGCGCCAGCAGGTTGGCCGTCATGAACGCCCCGTAGCTGTGCCCCCCCACCGCCACCCGGCTGCGGTCGATGATCCCGGCGGAATCGAGATGGGAAATGGCGGCCGAGGCCGAGGAGACGATCTGCTCGATGAACGTATCGTTCATGGTCTCCGGGTCACCCACCACCGGCATGGCCGCATCGTTCAGCACCGCATATCCGGCCAGCGCCAGATAGATCGGCGAGTATCCCCGTATGCGGGTGAAGGAGTTCGGCGAGCCCCGCACCTGCCCGGCGGTCCCCGCATCGGAATATTCCAGAGGGTAGGCCCAGACCACGAGCGGCAGGCGGGTTCCCTCCTGGTAGTCAGGCGGAAGATAGAGCGTGCCGGAGAGGGGAACACCGTCGGCGCGGGTGTAGCGGACCAGTTGCTTGCGCAGGGTACGGATCACGGGCGCCGGATCTTCGAACTCCGTCAGCGCGGTACGCTCTCCGGTGGCAAGATTCACCGACAGGTAGTTCGGGGGCTCCGCCGGCGACTCGTAGCGGGTGATGATGCGATCCTGGGAATCCCCCGCAAAGGCGATAAAGCGCTCCAGGCTGCTATCGCCCGACTGGTGGAGGCGTTCGGTCCGGAGCGTCTTCAGGTTCATCCTGTCCAGAAACGGCCTGTCCCCCGCTTCCGATGCGCCCCGCCCGCTGAGATAAACCCAGTCCCCCTGCTGCACGATCAGCCGCTCCCCGCCGGGACCGGTACGATAGACCATATCGCCGGGGTCGCCGTAGTCGTCGTTAGAGCTCCGATCGAACACCACACGCCCGCTATCCCCTCCGGCCGCCAGGCTCATCATACGGGTGGTGACCCAGCGGCGGTCACGGTCGTACTCGGTCATGAACACCTGGTCCGGCCCCGGCAGCCAGTCGAACCCGATAAAGCGGTGCCGGGTCTTGAACAGCTCCCTGGCCTCCCCCTGGAACGGCGCGCCCAGGGTCATCACACGATCGCGCTGGGGTACCTTGACGGTCGGGTCGCCGCGATCGAGCGCCTCGGTCCAGACCAGCTGGGCCGGTCTGGCCGGCTGCCACTCCACCCTGCGCGGCCCCACCGTCACACCGCTGCGGGGCACCTCATCGGAGACCGGCAGCTCGGCGATGCTGCGCACCAGCTTGCCGGCCGGGTCCAGCACCTCCACGCTCCGGGCGAAATAGTAATAGGGAACCCGGTAGGAGTAGGGCTGATGAACCCGGGTGGCGAGAATGAAACGCCCGTCGGGAGAGAACTCCGCCCCCAGGTAGATCGCCGGATCACCGATCCGGACCGAGGAGCCGGTCGTGGCATCCACCGAAAGAAGCTGGGAGGTGGCGTAGTAGGTGAACAGCTCCTCGTCGTACGTGTTCTTGAGCAGATCCTGGAAGGTGAGCATCTGGGAGAACTTCCCGGCGGTCTGGTCGATGACCGGCCCCTCCGGCACACGGGGTTTCCGTGGCAGGGCCCGGCGGCCCGAGGGAATGGCCTGTACCAGCAGGCGGGTGTTATCCTTCATCCAGGTGATGGCCGCACCGGTCACATCGTTGAGACGCACCGAGGGGATGCGCCTCCCCCTGCCGGTTTTCGGATCGGCGACCCAGAGCTCCACCCCGTCATCCAGATAGCGGGGAAAGGCTATGAAGGCGCCGTCGTACGACCAGACCGGCATGCCCACCTTCGACCCGGCGGGGAGCTCTATCCGGACGGTATGCCCGCCGGCGAGCCAGCGCACGGAGATCCCCACATACTCTATCAGGCGCTGGGTGCTGTTTGCGTCCGGGTTCAGGCGAAGCCCCGCCAGCCGGGTAACCGGCTCGGCCAGAAGCTCGATGGAGGGATGCGCATTGTATTCCACCATCGCCAGGGCATCGCCGCGCGGGCTCACCTGCACAACCGGCGGCGGTGACGCTGTCATGGCCCTGGTGATGGCATCCGGAGGCTGCTTGTAGGTCGTCTGCGCCCGGATGGCGGGGGCCAGAAGAACAAGGAAGAGAGCCGTAAGGATGGTTCGTAGCATGAAGGGCATCGGTAAAGAGTTATGCGCGATAGTGAACATCAGGCCCCCGGATGGTGCCATGAGGATAGACGGGGGAAATGCTTTCGTGGTTCCCCCCTGGGGTGCTCCGCAGCGGTAACGGTTCAAGCGCTGGTGGAACTCGGCGACCGTATCGCCACGAAGATACGCATGCCGGGGCGATCAATCCTCCTGCGATCCACGCTGCCGGATACGCGCAGCGGCAACGCTCCCTTCGGCCTGCCGGCGCCCGGCCGGGTTGTTTTCGGTATCACCAGTGACCCCATGGCGGCAGGGCGGGCGAATGGCTCCGCCACGGCAAAACGGGAACGGCGGCCGGAGATCTACCCTCTATCACCTCTATCGCCATGCTTCATCTTCTACTTCAACTGATCGGGGCTTTCGCGAAGAACCGCAAGGGCATACTGCACTTCCGCGATATCCGGTTCGAGCCGCTGGAGGAGCGCGGGCACCTCATCCAGCGCATCACGCTCGCAGGCATCTTCGATGGCGCCGCAGAGCAGTTCGGCCCGCCGGGCTCCGAAGATGGTGCAGCTCCCTTTCAGCTTGTGGGCGGCCTGGCGTATCGCGTCGGTGTTTCCGGCGGAAAGCGAGAGATGCAATTGATGCAACCGTTCCGGTGCCTCGCGCCCGAAGATCTCCGCCAGCTCCCCGAGAATCCCCTCCTCGTCGTCATCGCCCAGCGCCACCAGCCGCGCTATCACCTCCCGGTCGATCACTTCTCCGATGGGACAGGAGGCCGCGGGCATCGCCCCGCACTGCCGGTCCCTTCTTCTCTCCTGCCAGTGTTCCAGGTGCCGGGCCAGCTCGCCGATATCCACCGGCTTGGTGATATAATCATCCATGCCCGCCTCCAGGCACCGCTCCTTCACCCCCTGCATGGCATTGGCCGTAAGAGCGATGATGGTGCGATGCTCCCCGGCCCCCTCCATCCGGCGTATCTCCCTGGTGGCCTCGTAGCCATCCATCTCCGGCATCTGGCAATCCATCAGGATGATGTCGTACTGCTGGCCGGCAACCGCGGCAACCACCTCTCTACCGTTCGAAGCCACATCGGCGGAGCAGCCCAGCCTCCGCAGCTGCCCCACGGTCACCTTCTGGTTGATGAGATTATCCTCGGCCACCAGAATCCTGGGAGAGTGCCCGGAGCGGTTCCAGATGAAGTCCTGCCCCTCCCCGCCGCCGGCCCGGGCTTCCGGAACCGTCTGGCGGCCCTGCAACTCCGGCCCGGCTTCCACCCGCCCGAACGGCAGGGTGAACCAGAACGTGGAGCCTTTTCCGACGGTGCTTTCAACCTGGATCTCTCCTCCCATCATCCCGATAAGCTGGCGGGAGATGGCAAGGCCGAGCCCGGTTCCGCCGTATTTGCGGGTGGTGGAGCTGTCGGCCTGGGTGAACGCCTGGAACAGCAGCGGATGGATCTCCGGCAGGATGCCGATGCCGGTATCGCTCACCTCGAACCGGAGCACCACCTCCGATGCGTTCTCCCGCTCCATCCGCACCCGCACGGTCACCTCCCCCTCCGGCGTGAACTTCACGGCATTGCCCACCAGGTTGGTGAGCACCTGCCCCAGCCGGATGGGATCGCCCCGGAGCCTTCCCGGAATGTTGCCGTAGGCCATCCAGCCTATCCCGATCCCCTTGGAGCGGGCGCGCTCCGAGAGGAGCCCCACGGTAGAGGCCACCACCGCGGGGATATCCATCTCCACATCCTCTATCACCATCTTCCCCGCCTCGATCTTCGAGAAGTCGAGGATATCGTTGATGATGGTCAGCAGCGCGCGCGAGGAGAAATCGATAGTCTCCACGTAGCCCTTCTGTTCGTCGTCCAGGCGGGTGCCAAGCAGAAGACCGGTCATGCCGATGATGCCGTTCATCGGGGTACGGATCTCGTGGCTCATATTGGCAAGGAACTCCGATTTCAGCCGCGCCGATTCCAGAGCCGCATCCCGCGCCTCGGCCAGCTCCCGGTCCATCCGTTTCCGCTCGGTGATATCCTGGATCTGCGCCACGAAATACAGGGGGGCGCCATCGACGCCACGTACGAGCGATCCGCTCAGCAGCACCCAGACGATGAATCCCCGCTTGTGCACATACCGTTTCTCCATCTGGTAGGAACGGATCGTGCCGGCCATCAGCTTCTCTATATTCTCCAGATCCCCCTCCAGATCCTCCGGATAGGTGATATCCGGAAATCCCATCGCCAGCAGCTCCGGCTCCTCGTACCCTACGATATCGCACAGCTCCCGGTTTACCTGGAGCCAGCGGCCATCCAGAGCAACCAGCGCCATACCGATGGGAGCCGAATCGAACGCGCTGCGGAACCGCTCCTCGCTCTCGCGCAGGGCCCCCTCGCTTTCGCGCAGGGCTTCCTCCATCTTCTTCCGTTCGGTGATATCGCGCGCCACCGCCTGGAACCCATACACCCGGTTGCGCTCCAGGATAAGCTGCACGTTCTGCCCCACCCATATCTCGCTCCCATCGGCGGCACAGGCCGGGAACTCCAGATAGGTGTTGTTCATCTGCCGCTGAAACTGCCGGCCGTAGAACAGCTCCACCGTGCCGCGGTACTCCGGGCGGACCAGACCGAGAAAATGCCTCCCCACAAGGCTGCTATCACCGCCGAAGAGGTTCTGCGCCGCCGCGTTTACAAACGTGAAATAGCCCTGCTCGTCGGTGCGGTAGATGATATCGCTGGCATTCTCCACCAGATAACGGTAGCGCTCCTCGCTCTCGCGCACACGGCTTTCCATCCGGTCGTGCTCGGCGAGCGATTCATCCAGATAGATCAGATCGGCCCGGAGATCGAGTTCGGCCGAGACCCTCCGTCCCAGCGCCATCAGCCCCTCCAGTTGCTCGGCGGTGAGCTGGCGCGGAACCCGGTCGATCACGCAGAGCGTCCCCAGAGCGATGCCGTCACGGTTGATAAGGGGCGCCCCGGCGTAGAACCGGATATGCGGATCACCCTCCACCATCGGATTGCCGGCGAAACGCTCATCCTCCAGCGTATCGGCCACGATCATCGGCGTGTCCTGGAGAATCGCATGCGCGCAGAACGAGACATCGCGCGAGGTCTCCCCGATCTCCAGCCCCCGCTTCGACTTGAACCACTGGCGATCGGCATCCACCAGAGTTACCAGCGCGATCGGCGTTCCGCAGATCTGGGAGGCCAGCAGAGTAAGATCGTCGAAAACGGGCTCGGGCGCCGTGTCCAGAATTGCATATTCCAGCAGGGCCTTCAACCGTTCCAACTCATTCCCCGGCAATTGAGCTATCATGAGCGGATTATCCGTGAAGAGGACTGAAGCAGACTTCGGATGGAGATGACGGACTCTCGGGAGACAAAATAACAATGCGGGAACCATATTCCCTGACACGTATATGTGATATTCGATTGTGGACCGAGACCCCGCGCAAAAAAAAGCCCGCCCCGGAACCGGGACGGGCACTGCGGAACACCCTGCGAAGGGCATTTCTTTATCGCATCATATATTTTTTTATACAGCTGCCGATGCAAGCCGCGCGGCCGTGGAGAGATAGTTCTCCACCGCTGTTTGCAGCCGTTTATGATGTCCCTCATCCAGGAGTTTTCCCTCATGATCGAACGCCACATTCGCATGCGGAAGGGTGAACATATCAGGGTGCAGGAACACGCCCAGCCCCTCCAGCGGGATACGAAGCTGCCAGAGCCCGCGAATTCCCCCGACATGCGAATTGGAGGCGGACATTATCATCCCGCTTTTTCCCCGCAGCGGCATCGGCTTGGCGCGCGAAATCCAGTCGATCGCATTTTTCAGCGCGCCGGGAAGGGAGTAATTATATTCCGGCGAGGCTATCAGAATACCATCGGCCGCCTCGATGCGCCGTATCAGCTCGCGCGCACCGGCGGGCTGGCCGGATTCCGCATCGGTATCGCCATTATAGAGCGGCATATCGAACTCGCTGAAATCCGCGAGATCCACCCTCGCCCCTTTCTCCCGCGCTATTCCGACGGCGATCTCCAGCAAGCGTTTGTTGAAGGATTCCCGCCGCAATGATGCCGCAAATGCAAGTATGTTCATAAGAGAGTTCTTCCTTTGATGAAGAAGGTCCGTGAGCCGTATGATATCGCCCGTCCGGCGGCCGGCACCGGCGGATATTATCCGAGGTCGAAGAGAAGAAATTCGGCGGACGCAACCCCGGCAAATTCCAGGCTCGTCTCGGCCGTAACCGCCGCGCCATCCCCGGCGTTCAGCGTCTTTCCGTTGAGCGTTATCTCCCCACGGATCATCTGCACCCAGGCATGGCGATTCTCCGCCAGCGCATGAGCCGTCTTCTCCCCCGGTTCCAGCAGGCCGGCATAGAGCTCCACATCCTGGTGGATGGTCACCGCCCCCTCCCTGGCATCGCGCGATCCTATCAGACGGAGCCGGCCGCGCCGCTCCTCCGGGGGGAACCGCTTCTGCTCGTAGCTCGGGGTCATGCCCTGGCGTTCCGGAAGAATCCATATCTGCAAAAGGTGCACCGGATCGCTCTTGGAGCCGTTGTACTCGCTGTGGGCCACGCCGGTTCCGGCGCTCATGCGCTGCACTTCGCCCGGGGTGATGGGCGATCCGTTCCCCATGCTGTCCTTGTGTTCCAGCGCCCCCTCCACCACATAGGTGATGATCTCCATATCCCGGTGCGGATGGGTGCCGAACCCTCGTCCTCCCGCCACACGATCCTCGTTGATAACCCTCAGCGAACGGAACCCCATGTTGCGGGGATCATAATAATCCGCAAAGGAGAAGGTGTGATAGGTATCGAGCCATCCATGATCGAAATGGCCCCGCTGGTCTGCCGGCCGAACAGAAATCATGATGAGTTACTGGTTAGGAATGAATAGTTCGTAGAGCTTCGTTCTCAGGAAAAAGGGGGACTGGTCCGTAGTCCGTGCGCGGGCTGCGCCCGCTGTCCGTAGTCCGTAGCCGCTGTTCCGGAGCCACACGATCATCGTGCTGCCCGGCTCCAGCGCCACGAACTCCCGGCCACGCAACACGGACATCCAGCTCGTCAATCCAAAATCGCAAATCGCAAATCGAAAATCCCTACACCGTGCGGAGCGTCCCGGACTCGCGCAGTTTCATGGCATCCACCGAGTAGGCACCGGCGCCGGAGACGGCCATTATCAGCAGTCCTCCCATGATTGCCAGGTTCTTCAGCGTTCCGATGATCTCCATCTGCCCGGCCGGGGTGGCGTTGATGTTGGCCGCGTGAAAGATAATCGTGGTCGGGACCATGAAGATCAGCAGCGCCACCGATGCAAGGCGCACCTTGTAGCCCACCAGCAGCATCAGCCCGCCGATCAGCTCTATCAGGATGGCCCCCACCAGGAACAATCCGGGGGCCGGAATGCCCGCCCCTCCCATCATGGCGCTTACCCCTTCAAACCCGGTGATCTTGGTAAAGCCGGTAAAGATGAACAGAAGCGCGATGAACGCACGCGAGATCGGCTGCAGGTAGTTGTTCATGGTCGTAGGTTCCTTCTGTGTAGCGTCTGTGTTGAATTTGCGGGAGAAGTCTAATTTCGTTGAAACGATATCCGTTGCGACAAATATTATAGCGGAGAAAAGGGAATATCCCTTTCCGGAGCTCTTTACAGCTCGTCGCCGTAGAGGGCCTCGCAGAGCCTTGAGAGCTCCAGGCAGTCCTCGTCGGAGAGTTTCGCCCGGATGCCCTGGTTGAACTCCGCCAGCCTGGGGTCCATCCGCGACAGCAGCTCCATACCGGCCTCGGTGATCTTGGTAATCACCACACGGCGATCGCTCTCCAGCCGCTCGCGCACCACCATCTCCAGCTTCACCAGCCCATCCAGGCGGCGGGTGACATCCGGAGCGCGGTCCAGCATCCTGACGGCGATCTCGCCGCACTGGTGCCCTTCCGGGTACACCCCCCGGAGGATACGGAGGATGTTATACTGCTGGTGCGATATGCCGAAGTCGCTGCAGATGGCATCCATCTTCCCGGCCAGATAACCGGTAGCAACCATCAGGTTCAATACCGCTTCGTTGGCCGGCTCGCTCGGCTTCGTCTGCTTCAGTCGTTTTCTAAGTGCTTCACCCATAACAGGAACAAATATACGTCGAGACGATATTCGTTGCAACAGATTCGTTTATTTCTTTGTAACAGAGGGAACGGTGCAACGTAGCCAATGCGGGAGGATGATGGGAAGTATAATGACGGGGACACCGTCATGCTCCGGTGCGAAGCGGTATCACGGTGCCGGAAGATAGAGTATCACGCAGAGACGCAAAGAACGCGAAGAAGAGGGAGCGCTGAGGTTGATGCAGCTTCCTCCCGGCGTTCGGTTGCCCCCTGGCGTCCTTGCGGTACTCAGCGCAGCACCATGGTGACCGTCACCGGGGTTCCATCGGCCGGCAGGGCATCCCTGCGAAGATCGAAGCGGGCGGTACGGTCGTACAGATCGCGCAGGGTATAGCGCGCATTGCTCACCCTCCCGCCGGGGCAGCTCTCCAGGCAGACGATGCAGCCGGAGCGCCAGGAGGGGATCAGCCGTTCATGCCCTCCCAGCCGGAACTCGAACCCCCTGCCTCCGCGGTCGATGAAGAAGCCGGCGGCACGGACCGGGGCGCCCCCGCTCCAGGCCACCAGCACATCCACCGGGCTCCCCTCCACATGGCGGTCGGGCTCGGGGTTGGTTCTATCGCTCCGTTTCTCCCATGCATCGGTTGTCAGGTTGTTGCCGGCTTTCGCGCCGAGCGATTCCAGCGCGCGCTGCACATCCAGATCGTTCGCCTCCCCTCTGATAAGCGCGTTCGGGGCGGCCTTCCCGCCGTTCCAGACGATGAAATGATGATGCTGCGTTCCCCCTCCCGAGCCGTTGTAGGCGCCGGGATGAACCGTCCCGGCGAACGAGACGGAGCGTTTGGCGCGGTCGATCGTGATCCCCCCTCCCTTTACCTGCGCGTCGCAGGCGGTGCTTGCGTTCAGCACCAGGAACAGGAGCGAGAAGAGCGCCGTGCCGCGCCACGCGCGCGAGGCCGGAAACAGCTGCTGCCCCCAGAAGGTCTTCGGGAAATTCTCCATCCCGGCAAACCCGAGCGCCTCCGGATGCTGCGGCTCCCCCGCCTTCGGCAGATACGCGGTGCCGAAGATCCAGTCCCACAGGCTCAGCCCGATGGCGAAGTTGCGTCCGTGGCGTCCCGGCGCCTCTACAGCATGGTGCCAGACATGCATGCCGGGGGAATTGAACAGATAGCGGAGCGGCCCCAGGTTCACCCGCAGGTTGGCATGGTTGAAATGCCCGATGAAGGTGTTGAAGATGTTGATATAAATGAAGAGCGAGGGATCGGCCCCCAGAATCATCAGCGGCAGGAACATCACCAGGTTATAGACCACGATCTCCCCCCAGTGATAGCGCATGTTCCCTATCCAGTCCATTGTCTCGATGGAGTGATGCACCCGGTGGATGGACCAGAGAAACGGCACCCGGTGCAGGAGGTTGTGGGTGCACCACATGAGGAGATCCTGCACCAGGAAGAGCACGATGAACTGCGTCCAGAGGGGCCAGCCGGTCATGGCACGGATGTTCAGCAGCTCTCCGAACCCGGTTGCGCGCGCGGAATTGGTGAACCACTCGAACGCCATCCCGGTGAGGATACTGTAGCCCAGATAGAAGATATAGCCGTTGAACACCCAGTGGAACAGATCGGTGAGGATGCCCCGGCGGGCCATCGGCTGCTGGCGCCGCTCCGGAAGCAATCGCTCCACGGCCAGAAAAAGTACCGAGATGATGAGATAGGTCATGCTGATTGGAAGTGCTGTTGCGGTATCGATCCGGTGCCTCCGCTGATCGCCCCGGAACGTCCGGACGACTGGATCTGCCTGGCCGCAGGAGACGGGATGATGCCGGTACCGGGGTGGAGATCGCCTCGCAAAAATGGGGATTTACGACGCAGTGGACAAACTCTTACCATTCTTTCCTACCAATGGTATACGGCTTGTTCGCTAGTATAGCCGCACAGTTCGGTATATCCCCCAGGAGAAATCATGTCCCTGAAAACGTACGAAGAGAAAAGAAATTTCGATATCACCCCGGAAACGGCACCGAAACAGGAGCCCTCGGCGGGGGAACCCATATTCGTGATCCAGGAACATCACGCCGCCAGCCTGCATTACGACCTGCGGCTGGAGGCCGATGGCGTCCTTAAAAGCTGGGCGGTGAGCAAGGAGCCCACGCTCGACCCGCTGGTGCGGCGCCTTGCCGTGCAGCTTGAGGATCATCCGCTGGCCCACGCGTCGTTCAAGGGGGATATTCCGGATGGATATCATGGCGCCGGCCGTGTGGAGATCTGGGACCAGGGAACCTTCCGCAACCTGCGCGACGGCGCCCCGGAGCCGATGACGATCGCCGAGAGCATCGAGGCCGGTCATGTGGCGATCGATCTGCACGGCGAACGGCTGCATGGCGCGTTCACGCTGATGCGGATGAAAGCCGGCGGCGGCAGGCACTGGCTCCTTATCAAGAAGAATGATGTGGAGGCACGCCCCGGCACCGCCCCGGAGAGCGCCGATGGTGCAACCGAACCAGGCGGAAACCTAGCATGAGTGGAATATGAAGAGCAGTGAGAATCCCCAGACCGGAAACGGCGGCACCGGGCGGAGGCCCGGCCCGCCGGAGGAAGTGGAGTTCACCAACACCGGCAAGGTGATGTTCCCGGAGGCGGGCATCTCCAAGGGGGATCTCATCGCCTATTACGAACGGATCGCCGAGCGGCTTCTCCCCCACCTGTACAACCGCCCGATGACGCTGGAACGCCTTCCGGACGGGCTTGTATCGGATAATGCCCCCCACTTCTGGCAGAAGGATACCCCCGGCTATTACCCGGAGTGGATTCCGCGCGTGGAGCTGGAGACCGGGGAGGGAAAAACCGTGGAGTATCTGCTGGTGAACGACCGGCAGACGCTCCTGTATCTGGTCAATCAGGGGACCGTCACGTTTCATCCCTGGCTCTCCCGGATCGGCTCTCTGGACCGCCCCGACTACGTTCTGTTCGACCTCGATCCGGGCGAGCGCACCTTTGCCGACGCCATGGATGTGGCGCGGGGGCTCCGCACGGCACTCGATGCCGCGGCCGTACGCTCGTTCGTGAAGACATCGGGGAAATCGGGATTGCATGTGCTGGTTCCCTGGGAGCGGCATGGCGGCTACGATGAGGCGCGCGCATGGGCGATACAGATAGCCGGGGAGGTGATCGAGTCCCTGCCGGATCTGGTGACGATGGAGCGGAGCAAGGAAAAGCGCGAGGGGCGGCTCTACCTGGATGTGATGCAGAACATCCGGGGCCATCATGCGGTGCCGCCGTATGTGGTGCGCGCCGTGCCGCACGCAACGGTCTCCACACCGCTGCGATGGGATGAGCTTGATGCCGGCCTGACGCCGGCCCGGTTCGATATACGCTCTCTCTTCCGCCGGATCGCTCATCAGAAGAGCGATCCGATAGCCCCGCTCGCCGAAAGTTTTAGGGAGAAATGACCATTATTCCGGCAGGTAATTCCCGCGCAAAGGCGTAGAGAGTACAAGGAAAAAGAAGAAAGGAGAAGAGGCGATGCCTTCTTATCTCTTCAATGCACCTTCGCATGAGATTTCCTCCTCCCGGCATATTCCAAATGAAAACGACAGCAGCACAGCCGTGTTCGATTGTGCTGCCGTCGTTTTTTTTATTCGGCCAATGATATGAAACGGGATGCTTCATATCAGAATGATTTCCGGTTGTACGCGAACGGATTACGAGCCGGCTCGTTCCTTGCGGCGTCTGGTCTCCCAGCCCTTGCGTGCTGCGGCGCTGCGGTCGGCCTTGGTAAGACTGGCTGCCGCCTTGCGTCCTCCTTTCCGGCTCGACTCATGGGTATCTTTCTTGCCGCGTCCGCTTCCCGATTTATTTCCTCCGCCGGACTCTTTATTGACGGTTGCCCAGGCCCGGCGTTCGGCTTCGCTCTCGGATACTCCGCGATCTTCGTATCCTTCGGCGATATGATCTGCTTTACGGCGCTGTTTGTCCGTATACTTCCCCTTATCTCCGCGTGCCATTATCGCACCCTCCTTACGGATCAAAAAATTATTGAATCCTCCTCGCTCCGGATAGTGATCGATACAATCGGGATGCCATGAAAAATCCGTGGTCGTTATCCCTGGCAGCATCAGCCAGCCATGCAGTTACAGTATTTACAGTATAACGACCCCTGACCAGGGACTTCCCCAACAATCGAAAATCCAAAATCGCAAATCGAAAATCCTCAATCCCCCCTCAGGCCCCGTTCCAGATCGGCGATCAGATCATCGGTATGTTCCAGGCCGATCGACAGGCGGAGGAGATTGCCGGGGGTCCTGCTGGCGGGCCCTTCTATCGAGGCACGATGTTCCACCAGGCTGTGCACGCCTCCAAGGCTGGTGGCGTGAGCGAAAAGCTCCATACGCCCGGCCAGGGCGATGGCATCGGCGGCGGTGCCGCGAAGCTGGAACGAGAGCATACCGCCGAAATAGCGCATCTGCCGGGCGGCCACGGCGTGCCCCGGGTGCGATGGAAGCCCCGGATAATGCACCGCCTCCACCTTCGCATGCCCCGCCAGATATCGCGCCACATGCCCCGCACTCTCCGACTGCACGCGCACCCGGTACGGCAGGGTCTTGATACCACGCATCGCCAGCCATGCATCGAACGGCGCCAGCCCGGCCCCGCCCCCGCGTTGCAGCCCCACGATCCGCTCGAACAGCGCGCCCGGCTCCCTGGAGACCACCACCCCGCCCACCACATCGCCATGCCCGCCGAGATATTTGGTAGCCGAGTGGAGGATCAGATCGGCCCCCAGCTCGAACGGACGCTGGCATACCGGTGTGGCGAACGTATTGTCGCACACCACCGTCACTCCCTGCCGCCGCACGCTCGCGGCCAGCCGCTTGATATCGGCCACCTTCAGCAGGGGGTTCGTCGGGGTCTCGATCCAGACCAGCCGGGTGTTCGGACGCAGAGCGGCCCGGGCGGCATCCGGATCGGTGAGATCGGCGAAGGTGGTTTCAAGGCCCCAGCGGGCGAACGTATCGCGAAGCAGCGCGCCGGTACCGAAATAGGCATCGGCCGGGGCAACCACATGATCTCCCGGATCGAGCGCCTGGAGGATGCTCATGGTTGCGGCCATGCCGGAGGCAAACGCCGCCGAGGCCGCGCCCCCCTCCAGCGCCGCAACGCATTCCTCGAATTCCGTACGGTTCGGATTGCCATAACGACCGTAGACATATCCATCGGCGTACTCTCCATCCTGGTCGCGCTGGAAGGTGGAGGCCAGATAGATCGGCGAGGCCACCGCTCTGGCGTTCAGATCGGGACGCTCGCCGGCATGCACCGCAAGGGTTTCGATATGCCGGGCGGAACCAGCAGACTCCCCGGTGTTATGGAAAACCGCCCCCGCATCCGGCTCTGCCGGGAAGAGCGTCGCGGGCTGCTCCACGGTCCTCTCGTTCCGTACGTTGCCGGTATTGAGGGTGGAGGCGGGCTCGAACAGAAGCACCAGCGTCTCCTCCTCGGCCACCGGCCGGTGCTCCACCCCGCGCGGCACGATCAGAAATTCCCCCTTGCCCAGCCGGATCTCCCGGTCACGGAACTGCATCAGCAGGCTCCCCTCCACCACCAGGAACATCTCATCCTCGGCCTCATGATGATGCCACACGAATTCCCCTTTCAGCCTCGCAAGTTTCACATGCGCATCGTTCACCCTTCCGGCTATCCGGGGGCTCCAGTGCTCGTCAAAGCGGGCGAAGGCATCGCCGAGATTTATTTTTTCGATCATGGATGATGGAAGTTCCGTGGTTCGTGCGGGGGCACGGCGAGAATGCGGGCAGCCGGTAATCGCATGGCCGTTGCTTCCGGAGATGCGGATGGTTCCCGCATCTCCGCTTCAACAACCACCGGCTACGGATGTTCTTCGTCAATCGGCAACTGCACTCCCCCCTCCCCCTTCTGCTTTCTCGTCCCGGCATACAGCTCGTATTCCAGCAAACGGCAATCGAGCGTGGTATTATAAAAAGGGATTTTCCGTTTCGGGCGGAGGCCGATCTGCTTTGCCAGATGCGAATTGGCGGTGAAGACGTAGCCGTTATATCCCTGGCATTTCTGCTTGAAGAAATCCCCTATCCTGTGGTAGGTCTCCTCCAGGCGGCGCACCTCTCCCAGCCGCTCCCCGTATTCCGGATTCAGCATCACCACCCCATCCCCCTCCGGTATCGGGGTATCGGCAAAATCGCAGACGGAGAATTCCATCAGATGGTCCACCCCGGCGGTGATGGCGTTCTTGCGCGCGGCGGTGACGGCATCGGAGCTACGGTCGGTGACGATGATCTTCCCCTCGAACCGTTTGCGTCCGGACGAGCGTGCTCTCTTGCGGAGAGCCTCCCAGAGCGCCGGATCGTAGCCGCGCAGGTGCATGAACGCAAAATTCCCCCGCAGCAGCCCCGGCGCCCGCGCCAGCCCTATCAGCGCCCCCTCGATGGCAAGCGTGCCGCTGCCGCACCTCGGGTTGATGAAATTTCCGGAGCCGTCCCACCCGCTCGCCATGATAACGGCGGAGGCGAGGGTCTCCTGCATCGGCGCCATAAAGGGGATCTTCCGGTAGCCGCGCTTGTTCAGCGGCTCGCCGGAGGTATCCAGATAGACCGCGCAATCGCCATCTTTCCAGTAGAGGAACACCACCACGCCGCTCCGCTCGGAGCCGGAATCGGGACGCCGCCCGCTCTTGGCCCGGATGCGATCGACGATGGCATCCTTGCAGCGGACGTTGGCGAACTGCGTATCACGGATCGACTCGGTATCCACCGAGGAGACCACGCTGAGATAGCCATCGGGATCGATGTAATCCTCCCAGGCGATTCTCGCCACGTTGCGATACATGTCATCGGGGGTATGGGCGGTGAATGCGCCGAGCAGGAACAGAACGCGATGGCCGGTACGGAGGTGGAGGTTCAGGCGCATGGCATCGGCCAGCGTTCCCTCGGTCTCCACGCCGGTTACCAGTTCGGAGAGCACCGGAAAATCCAGAGCAGCCAGTTCGCTGGAGAGATACGGCGGGAGCCGCTTGGGACAGGTGACGAGGATACGCCCGCCGGTTTGAAAAATCGACATCGGAGAGAAATCTGCCTCTTCCGGCAGGGTTGCGCACCGGAGTGCGGGGAGCCGGCCGGAGACGTTGAAGGATCATGGTTACCGGCGGGTAAAGTACGCACGTTATTCCAATGCGCGAACCACATCCTCCGGCAAATAGCTGCGGAAGATGTAATCATCCGCTTCACGCTGCTGATGGCATCCGCCGCAGGAGGCCAGCGCTCCGCGCGCCCGGATCTCCGACACTCCTCCATTCACCACCATATACTCCCAGTCTCCCCGCGCCGGATCGTATCCCGGCTCCCGTTTCATCATCACCGTCAGCAGCTCCGGCTGGTGGCTCCCTCGAATCCGGAATTTCTCCCTGACGATGATGGAGCCCACCGGAAAGCGGGGTTTGGCCTGGCTCATCATGGCGTGCCGCCCCACCGGGTTCACATACACGGAGATGAACGCCGTATCCTCCAGGCTCTGCGCGCCCGGCGCCGGTCCCTTCCGGCTCCCCGGCAGGGGCATGGCACAGAGCAGCGCCGCGGCCATCGCCATCGGCTCCCGAGCGGACGTCACCTTCGTCCAGTCTTTGTAGGTGCCAAGCTCATGCAGCATCATGGTGGCATCGGTGAAGCCGACAAACGGCGCGTTCCGGATCATGCCGAACGCGGCGATAGCCGCCACTCCGGCCAGACAAAACGCTATGATCGAAATAAGAACAGTGTTGCGCATCCGCATCGGTCATACCCTCATTCATGACATTCAAACCCAACGTACACCATTATGACGCAGAAAGTTACAGGGGTAACGGGGAGTTGAAGGGTTCAGCGGGCGAACGGCGGCAGCAGTTGCGGTGTTTCCAGAAACAAGAACGGGAGCGGGCTATCCTGCCGATACGCCCCTCCCGTCCGCTTGTTATTTACTATTAACTCTCATCCCCCTCACATCTGTTCCACCCGGTAGCCCTTCTCCCGCAGCATCGCGATCACCCCCTGCCGGCCAACCAGATGAAGGGCGCCCACCACCACCAGATGCTTCGGGCCGGGTTGCAGATAGCTCTCGATGCTCGGCATCCAGTTGCGGTTGCGCGCAAAGAGGATCGACTCGTAGAACGATGAATCCTGTACTACATACTCCGATGCGATAGCTTCCAGACCCGCGGCATCCCCCTTCTGCCAGGCGGTTACCATCCGGTCCAGCATATCGGTGGAGGCATCCGGCGCCAGCTCCAGCGTCTGCTTCAGAAATTCCTCCTGGGCATCCTCCGGCATGCGGTCGAACAGGTCCACCTGCGCATCCATCGTCTCCAGTCCCATCACCTTCTTCCCCGCCTCCTTGGCCCTGGCGTGCAGATGCTGGTCCAGACCGAGATCTTCCTGGTAGCCGTCGGCCTTCATATCGAAGGCGGTTATCATCATCGCCACCACCCACGGCTCGAACTTGTTGAACATCGCCATCGGCAGCCCAAGGGTCTTCAGGCGCTGCTCCACCTTGCCGTAGGTCTCCGTGGAGATGCTGCTCCGGAGCGTCCGTCCGGATGGGTACATCCCGCGCGCCATCATCGCCGATGCCGACTCCATGCTGGCAGCGCTGTCCAGGTTCAGCTCGAACACCAGGTTATCGGCCGCGTTGAAAACGCTGTCGATCGCCGGGTCGAGCGGGTAGACGCTCTTCGGCAGCAGATGCACCGAGCCGAGGATATACACCACGTTCTGCTCCGACTCCACCCGCCAGAGCATATTCTGTTTGCGGGGCTCCTCTCCCCCCTGCGCGTAGCCGACTGCGGCGGCGACCGCATGGAGCCAGCAGAGCGCGGCCAGACCGGCTCCCGCCCGCATGGTACGGCTCAATGATCCTCGTAAAAACTTCATGGCATTATATGATTTCTGGAATTGTTCTTCGTGTCGCTTCTTGTTCTCTGCGGGACGCTCCGGAAATATTCTCCGAACGCCCCGTGCCCCTCCTGCGGCGGGCGTTCCGTTCCTAGACGAAGGAACAGCGCCGAAGATGCACCCGGAGCAACCGGGCGCACAGGACCGGTTGCGATCGTACCGAACAGCGGTTCTGCAAACGAGGTGGAACATACGATACGGTGGGATATCCTGGCGATCTCCTGCACAACGGCCCGGACACGATCAGCGACGATCACGCCCGGGCCTGGCAGTTTCGCGTTCCGGCGAACATCATCGGGTGCCGGAATTCGCATTGTTCACTCAGCTTCGGGATGCATCCACCCGATGCTAGCGGGAGGAGGTCTTCGAACGGCTCCGAGCCGTG
The DNA here is from genome assembly GCA_048594725.1 of Candidatus Kapaibacteriota bacterium. GTDB lineage: Bacteria > Bacteroidota > Ignavibacteria > OLB7 > OLB7 > JAFDZV01. Next base: position 9,783 of record JBMDXA010000149.1, on the reverse strand, counting down.
GCACCAGAGGACTTCCGCGCCGAACCGGCCCTGGATGCCGGGCTGGCTACGGAACTGCTCCGGCTTTTGGATGATGCTCCCCCTGCGCTCTTCGATGCCGGTGCTTTCGATACGGGTGTTTTCGATGCCGGTGCTTTCGGCGAGGAGGCACTTTTCACGGATGAGGATTTTTTTCTGCTCGTGGCGCTGGTAGCCGTGGCGGCCTTGGAACGTTCAGGGGTTGACGATGCCCGCTTAGCGGCCGGCCTGGCTGCGGCGGGTTCCCGCTTCGAGGATGGAGCGCTCTTGGATGCCGGAGCGTTCTTCGGCGAAGCGCTTTTCGTGGAAGCGCTTTTGCTTGCGGTGCTCTTCGGCGTAGCAGTACCACGACTGGAAGCGCGGCTGGGGGCTGCACTCTTTGCGGACCCCGTGCTCCGCGAGGATGCTGCCGCAGGTGCGGCCGATACCTTCTTTTTCGGGGAACTGCTCCTGGGTGATGTCTTCGACGATGGCGCCGGGGTAGATCGTGCCGGCGGGGAACTGCTGCGGGAGCGGCTCGATGATGAACCGGCCGAGGAGCGTCCTCTCTTCTGGCGGGGCTTTTCCTCATCCACGATGCCCACCTTCTCCGCTACGGATTTCACCGCATCGCTTATCACATGCGTTACGCTGCCGGCCACTTCGCTCACGGTCTCGGTAACACTCTCCAGCGCCCGTGCCATCGGCGAGGCTGCTGATCGGGATTTCCTGGCTGCCATGATCCTGTCCTCCACGATTATCATTAGTATCTGTAGATCACATCATCACCGTCGCAATTCCCTCATCACCCTGATGAACGCTCCACTTCCGCGTTCATTCTGAAATAAGACAAGAACGGTGCCGTTCTGCACGGTGGCAGCGGAACTACAGGAATACATGGGAATGGATATTTTTTTGGCAACTATATACTTGAGCAACCCTGAGTAGCCAATCTTTAAAGAATCCCACGCAAAGCCGCGAAGGCGCAAAGAAGGACATTTTCTTTGCGCCTTCGCGGCTTTGCGTGATGCATCTGGCATGATTGGGTCTAGCAGGTATATAATTGCCATTTTTTTCTATCGGATGGAATATCTCCGCGTCTTTCTCCTCTTTTTCCAGAGAGAATAGTAGCATCTTCAAGGCCAGCAAACAGATCCCGATATATCCGGAGGATTAGATATGCCGTCTTCGATGTGCCCTTCATGCAAGCAGATGGGATTTAACTGGTTTATGGATGATGATGCTCTGACCCACTGGTACTGCCACCTGTGCGGATTCGCGGCAGAAGAGGATGAACGAAAACTACAGCCATGCGAGACCTGCGGAGAGCCATATGCCATGTGGCTTCTGCACGATGGCCTGGCCTACTACTGGTGCAACAGATGCGACAACTTCCGTAAACCATAATAACTCCCACCGGAATTGCTTTCCGGCGGCCACGTTCCCCGGCATTCGCTCCACCGACGACGGACTACCGGTTATCCACCATCCCTACCATTCACCCCGCACGCAACAACCGCCAGCAGGTTCCCGGAAGGGTACACAAACATGTACTACCCTTCCGCTATCGTACCCCCTAGCTTATGGCCGGATAGTAGTAGTGGCAAGCCCCGCCACGGAAAACGACAGCGCCCATCCCATTCCATTTTTCCAGCACGCACGGGTGCTCACCCCATCCGGACCGGTCTATAGACATCGGCCTTGCCGTATCGCACCGTACACTACAACAGCCGAATTATCTTCTCTGCCGGCCATCGGCGGATTTTTTCATCTTGCCCAACAGGAGCACCTCAGCATGAATCACACGATGACAGGATCACGGCGTCCGTGGCTCTCGTTTCTCGCCGCCCTTGCGCTCTCGGCGTCAGCGGCCTACTCGCAGAACCTTCCGTTCCAGGCCACCTACGGCGACAGCCTTACGGAAATCGGAAGCGGATTGATATCCTCCGCCGCCGGAGGATATATCGCCGTGGGAACCGTGATAACACCCGACCCGAATCCCATACAGCCGAGCGATATCTACGTGGTGAAACTCAGCGGCTGCGGGGAGATCGAATGGAAAAAACGATATGATATAGGGCGGCAGGACCGGGGCGTGAAGATCCGCCAGACCGGTGATGGAGGCTATCTGGTGATGGGGAATGTGGAGGTTGCCACCCCCTGCCAGAATCAGCTCGATATCTTTCTGATGAAGATCAACAGCACCGGCGACGTGCAATGGGCACGCACCTACGGGGGGAGTGATTTCGACCAGGGGACCGATCTTCAGATGGCAACGCCGTACGGGGATCTCTCGGTGATCGTGGGGAACACCCGCAGCTTCGGTAACGGCGGGCTTGACGGCATCATCCTCTTCATCGACCAGATGGGATATGTGATGTGGGGAAAAACGCTCGGGGGAACCAACAACGACCACTTCACCAGCTGCGCGGTGTCGCCGAACGGAGAGATCACCGTCACCGGCCTTACCATCAGCGGGCCCACACCCGGCGCGGCACGGCTGCTGCTGACGGTGTTCGGGCCGTTCGGAAGCGTCGCAGCCCCCTTCCCGCTGGCCTACGGAAATTCGATGGACCCGATGGCCGGCCTCTCGGTGATCCGTCTTGCCAGCGGCCAGATCCTCGTGGCCGGCAACCGGAACGTCGGCGGAGCCGTAAGCGCCTACCTGCTGCATACCCAGAGCAACGGCGCCTATATCAACGACAGGGCCTTCAGCGGCGGCCCCGCTGCTTACACGGAATTTCAGCAACTGCGGCAGGAGCCGGTTCAGGGCACCAGCTTTGCAATGACGGGAGTGGCAGCCAATGTGACGGGCGGTTTCGGCAGTGGCGATGTCTATTTCGTGGAGACCGATCTCATGCTCAACCCGGTGGTGCAGATGCTGCACGGAGGGGCCGGCGACGATGTGGGAGTATCGATCACCCGCTCATCCACCGGGCCGGGACATATCATCGCCGGAACTACCAACAGCTTCGGATTCGGCGATAACGATATGTATGTGATCCAGCAGAACACGCTCGGCAGCTCCGGCTGCCACGATGCCGTGCCGGTGATACAGACCAGCACCCCGCGCATCGGCGGCACCGCCGTGGCAATGCAGCTATCCGGCGTCAGCGTGGGCTGCGCCCAGGAAGTGCAGGCCACGGTCTATGGCGATCGCTATCCGCTCTGCGACCAGTGCCCCCCGGCGAATTCGGCGGCACCGGCCGATCCGGAGATCTCCTCGCTCGCCACGACGGTGCGCGCCAGCGATATGACGGGCCGCTAATCGGGGCACCGACAACCCCGGCACCGGCGCGTACGACAACGGGACGATGCGGCACAAGCGGCATCGTCCCGTTTATTTCCCAGGAATGGTCCGTTCGCCCCCTGTGGCGGCGGCTCTCCCCTATCGACAATCCTCAATATTCCTTCTTCGGGAACCGGTTCACCGCCAGGCGCTCGAAGAGCCCGCGTGTGGCCGGGATCATGGCGGGATCATTGATATCGAAATACCAGAAATTCTCCAGCTCTCCCAGATTCATCAGCGTCTGCATCGTCCCCTGCGATTTATGCTCGGCGATCTCCCAGTTGACGATGATGCGGTAATCGAGCCGGTCGCGGAACCCGAATTTCTGCGTGCGGTCGAACGCGAACGACGGCCCTCCGGACTTTATTCCGGTGACCTTGTATCCGCCAAGCCCGGTAAACGCCCGCTGTGCCGTATCGTTCTTCGCCGAGACCGAGCCCCCCAGGATCACCGGGCGCTTTCCCGCCTTCATCTCGCTCACCGTCTCCAGCGCCAGTATCGTGGCCCCCTTGTGGTGCGCGTGCGTATCCTCGGTGGGGAGCAGCACGAACACATAATCGTAATCTCCGGCGGTCATGATATCGTGCAGCCGTTTCTTGATGAGAGGGATATCCCACACATGGCGGAACACCGAATCGACGTTCAGCGTGTAGGTATTATCCTGCTGGTCGAAGAAATAATAATTCCGGATGCCGATGATTTTCCCGGCGCTCATCAGCTCCCGCTTTCGGATGCTGGGGAGATAATTGCGTCCCACCTTCTCATCGGTAAGCTCCAGGCCGTAGATCGACTCGGAAAGGGTGGAATATTTGAACCCCGCCTCGCCGTTGGTGATAAGCGCAAGATCCACCTGACCGCGGAGATCGTGCGTGATCTTGTAGACCGTGGCGGCGAAGCCGGTCTCGTCGTCAGGGTGCGCGGTGACGATCAGCACACGCACCGTGGTATCGGTCTGGGCAATGAGTGCGGATGCCAGCAGCGGCAGAAGGGCCGCCAGAATCAGGAGAACTCGTTTCATATCGGGAAGCCTCACGCTGAATGATGACGATGCAGGAAGTTGTTCAAATGCTGCTCTCGGCCGTATCCGGTTCTATACGGACCGGGCCGAACGGCCACTCCTTGCGGATGAAGGAGCGCACCAGGAAGACGCATACTCCCAGGGCCACCACCAGCGCCCCGCCGAGCATGAAATTGCGTCCGGTGGAGATGAAGATCCCCAGCCAGGCGGCGATGGCGAGCACCACCGGAAGCGGATAGAACCACATCCGGAACGGCATCCTCCGCCCCTCGGCGCGCCACCGGCGGCGAAGCATCATCAGCCCTATCGCCTGGCCGATGAACTGTACCAGAATGCGCGTGGCGATGATGGCGGTAATCACATCGCTCAACCGGAACAGCAGGCTGAAACCGAACGCGGTGAAGCCGAGCGCCAGAAGAGAGATATGAGGAAAATGTTTTGTGGGATGCAGCCGCGCGAACACCTTGAAGAAGGTGCCGTCGCTGGCGGCCGCGTAGGGGATGCGGGAATATCCCAGCAGCAGCGAGAACAGGGAGGAAAAGGCGATCCAGAGGATCAGGAGCGTGGCGACGGTGGCGGCCGTATCGCCGTAGATGCGCTCCACGAACGTGCTGACGATGAACTCGGAGGTCATCGCCTCGCGCCACGGGATCACTCCCAGCACGCAGAGCTGCATGCCCAGATACAGCACGGCGATGCCGCCGATGGAGATGAACAGGCTCTTCGGAATGACCTTCTCCGGCTCGCGCACCTCGCCGCCGAGATGGCAGACGTTATAATAGCCCAGATAGCTGTAGACCGTCTTTACCGATGCCGCCCCGAGACCGGCGAAAAAGAGGAGGGAGAAATCCCATGCTCCCGGAGGATAATCGAACGCGAGGGCGGGATTGAAATTGGTGACGCCGCCGATGATGAGCCAGAGAATCGTTCCCACCACGCCGATCCAGAGGAAGAGGGAGATCTTGCCGATGGTGGTGATACGCCGGTACAACAGCGCAATCAGCACCAGCACCAGACCTCCGGAAACCATTTTTCGCCCGATCTCATCGAGGCCGGGAAACAGGTAGGTGGAATATTGCGCAAAGCCGATCGCCCCGGATGCCATCGCAAGCGGCGCCTGGATCATCGTCTGCCAGATGAAGAGGAACGACATCAGCTTCCCCCATTTTCCCGGGCCGTACGATTCGCGCAGGAAGACGTAGCTCCCTCCCGCTCTCGGCATGGCCGCCCCCAGCTCCGCCCAGATGAACGCATCGACGAACGAGAGGAGCGCCCCGGCGATCCAGGCGACGATCGCCTGCGGTCCTCCCATGAACTGAATCACCAGTGGTATGACGACAAACGGGCCGATGCCCACCATGTCGATCATATTCAGCGCGGTGGCTTCCTTCAGCCCAAGACCGCGCTCCAGCCGTGCCGGCTTCGATTCCTCGGATGTGGACATCGGAGAAAAGTAGTTAGTAGATGGTAGACAGTAGTTATAGCAAGGAGTATGTCCCTGGTCACAGGGAGAGGTCAGTAGTCAGTCCGCGGGCTTCGCCCGCTGTTAGTGGTCCGTAGCCGTTGGAACTGGCTTCATGCGGGTTGCTCCGGGCTCCCGGACTCCACGGCACCCGGATTCGCCCGCTCTTTGAACTCACCCTCCATCTCCGTGGAGGCCAGGAAGAGCTCCGCCAGCTTCTCCAGTCCCGCGCGGTCCTCCTGGTCGAAACGTCCGGCCAGGGGGCTGTCCAGATCGAGCACGCCGATCAGGCGCCCGCCGGCGATGAGCGGCACCACGATCTCCGAGTTGGAGGCGGCATCGCAGGCGATATGCCCCTCGAAGCTGTGCACATCGGCCACCACGATCGTGCGCCGGCTCTCTGCGGCCGCTCCGCAGACGCCCCGGCCGATGGCGATTCGCACACAGGCGGGCTTCCCCTGGAACGGCCCCAGCACAAGCTCTCGGTCCTTGTACAGGTACAATCCCGCCCAGTTCAGGTCGGGAAGCATATGGTACAGAAGCGATGAGAAGTTGGCGGCGTTTGCGATGAAATCCCGCTCTCCGTCCAGGAGCGCGGCAAGCTGCCGATCGATCTCGGCATAGATCTCCGGCTTGGAGCCGGCTCGGGAGGACTGGAACTGGAACATAGTGGGGCGAATATACGAGAAGTCGGGGGCACGACAGGCAAGGGGCCGGAGCGAAAGGGCCGGGAGGAGATTTCAGTGCGATTAGCCGCATCGTAGCTTTCAGCACGGCTATGGTAGTGGCGGAGCCTGGTGGGCTGGCTCCGGCAGATCCCGGTATCAAGTACTTCGGCAAAAGTTATCTGACATTCTGTTGTCGTGTTGTCGCGGAGTTCCACTCCGCGACCCGGGCTGCTACCACCACCCACGGAATCAAACTACCTGCGAACCCTACCGGGGACCTCAGAAAACCTATCCGTAGGTACTTGGGACAGATCATCCCGGATAAAATCCGCTCCGGAAAATCCGGAGCCAGAGGGGATGAGGAATACGGCGCCGGAAAATTCCCTTCCATTATCTCAACACTCAGCTACTACCTACTCTTTATTGGCTGCCACCTCCCTTTCCGCTCCTTCCTCTATCACTCCCATCTCCTCGGCGATCATACGGAGGCGGGCGGGATAATTCGTTTGAATGCCATCCACGCCGAGCGATATCAGCCTGCGCATCTCGCCGGGATCGTTGACGGTGAAACTGACCAGATCGATATGTTCTCCGGTCATCCGCTCGTGCCGGCCACGAAGATCGAGATCATGGGCGATAATCCGCCTGTGCGTGGTCCAGGGAGCGACCGTGCTGGCATGCGGACGCATCAGAGTTGCAACGGGATTTCCGTGGCGGAGCGCTCGCCGCACCCCGCTGTAGCGTCTGGGACGGATCACGATGCCGGCGGCAGGCTCCACATCGAGCGTATATTCATTATCGGGACGGCAGGCTTTCATCGCCTTCAGCACCGCCGGCAATGCCGTCTCGAAGATGATTCTCGCGCTCGCGCGATAGGTTTCCAGAACCGTTCCGATCGCCGAGAGCATGCGGGGCACAAGGGTGATTTCCGTTTCGGGAATTTTAATATCGAGGAAGATGGTTTTTATCTGATCGTGCCGTGCCGCCCAGGCCATGAACTGAGCGAACGTGGGGATGGCGATATCGGGGATGAGGGCGGAATCCTCCCTGGTCTTGTACCCGTGCCCGGCGATAAAATCCTGGAATGTCCAGGTATGCACCGGACGCTCCTCATCCGGAAAGCAGGGACAATATTTCACTCCCGGTTCAAGCCCGGCACGCCGGAGCTGGCAGACGGAATCCTCCGGGTTCCAGTCGTGCCAGATGATGATCTCGCCATCGGCGGTCATGCAGAGATCCAGCTCCAGCGCATTGGCGCCGTCGCGGAGGATGGCCCGCTCGAACGAGGAGAGCGTATTTTCCGGCTCCTCGCAGGGAGAGCCACGGTGGCCGATCACCATGAACGATCGCTCCTCTCCCCCGTTCCGTCCCGAACCATCCCCCGATACGGCTTCGGCCGATGGAGCAGCCTGCTGGATTTCATCCCTCATCGTAGATCGCCTCTTCGATAGTTTCCCGTCTGCTTTGCAACAATTGCAACAATCGACAGGAAGGCCGATCCATTACCATACCAGAGTACCCTACCGTGCCGGAAGTACCCCCTCCAGAAATTCGGCGGCGCGCCGCTCCATCCAGAACCTGGAAGCGGCATGGGCATCGATAAAACCGACATGCCCGCCGGACGAGGGAATTTCCAGAAAGAACCGATCGCTCGCTTCGGCCTCCTCCACCGGATAACAGGGCTCCGCCAGAAACGGATCATCGGCGGCATTGACCAGCAGTGCCGGCACGGTGATATCCCTGAGGAAGGGACGGCTGCTGGAGCGTGCCCAGTAATCCTCGGCATCCCGGAACCCGTGGATGGGCGCTGTATACCGGTCGTCGAACTCCAGAAAACTTTTCACCCCCTCCAGCCCCCTGTCGTCGATCTGGCCGGGAAGCATCTCCATTTTCCGCCGCACCTTTTCCCGCAGGGTGATGAGGAAGCGGTTCATATAGATCCGGTTCGATCGAAGTGCGAGCTTATAGGCGCTCGACCGCAGATCGCACGGCACCGAAAATGCCACACCCGCCGCGATCGACGGATGTAGAGCGCCCCCCCGCTCGCCGAGATATTTCAGCGTGATATTCCCCCCCAGACTGAATCCCACGAGGGCTATCGTCCGGTATCCCCGCCTTATGGCATGCGAGACCACTACATCCAGATCCTCGGTGGCACCGCTGTGATAAAAGCGGAGCGTGCGATTCGATTCGCCGCTGCACCCGCGATAATTCCAGGAGAGGGCATCCCATCCGGCCCGGTTGAGCGCACCGGCCATGCCCCGCATATACCAGCGGTCGCTGCTCCCTTCCAGCCCGTGCGAAAGTATCGCCAGACGCTCCGAGCCGGTAGGCGACCAGTCGAGATCGAGGAAATCGCCGTCCGGGGTGATGATGCGCTCGCGCTGGTACTGCGCCTGAAGGGCCCGCTTCATCAGCGTGGGGGCGATCGTCTGGAGATGGCCGTTGTTCAGCAGGAGCGGAGGGCAGAACGAGGAGTGCGAGATGAGAGGCACGGGGGATTTACGATTTTAGATTTTCGATTGACGATTTTCGATTTGGGGAAAGGGATTTTCGACTGACGATGTTAGGATCGGGAGAAATTTCACTGATTCATATGTAGTATGTATACGCACTACGTAATACATATTACGTATGCCAAAGCTGATTTTATGAAAGTATATGTAGCATACGTTGCATCATGATAATGAAATACCCCTATACCAGAGAATGGATAGGGGCATTCTTTAAAAAGCGCTATGCTGAAAGGAATAGCATGTATCGATTTTAATGCTGCCAGCACCGTCCGCTGGATGAGGTTGTCATACGCTGGCAACGGGTACCGTCCTTGGTGCGCCCTGAGCATTGCACCGACTTGGCCCCGCCTGAAGATCCGGAGTTATTAGATGATCCGGTATACGTAGGTGATTCGGTAGGCGTCTCTTGGCAGCCGCCAGCACTAACGGCAACGCCCGCAATGAACATCCCTAGAATAAATACGCGGCACAGGTAGGAATATCTCTGCAACTTCATAACTAAAACAATGAGATAATGATGGGAATGAGCTATCGCCGCTGTTTGTTCTGCGATAGGGGAGGTGGCAGATCACGGCGAGACATAATATAGCATAAAACCACATTTTACAATTCGCGTATAGAATCATGCGGCATAATTATAGAGACCCCGACTACTTCGCGGTACATTTTCTGGGCTTCTTTCACTATACTACCCTGTTCGGGCGGAGTTCGACTCCGCCCATGGGCCTTCGGAAAGGCCGCGGAGTCGAACTCCAAGACAATCTCTCGTTGAGAATATATTCGTAAGCCAGCCCGTTTATCTCTTCCCTGCCGCCGCCAGGATTTCCCGTGCG
>JBMDXA010000148.1:0-17355 GCA_048594725.1 Candidatus Kapaibacteriota bacterium | reverse complement strand
AGGCGCAAAGAAGAGTTCTTTCTTTGCGCCTTCGCGCCTTCCCGTGGGATTCTTCCGAGAGTGCCTACTGGGGGTCGCTGGAGTATATAGTTGCCATAAAAAAATCACCACGCGGAATTTCGTACATATTCTACCGGCAGGCTGCTTGGGTTCTACGAGCACCTGCGATGGAATTTTCCCGCATTGCTGCACGGAGCGGGCCTCCCGCGAATGCTACGGAAGAGCGTTGCCCGCCTACCGATATTCGGCCACCAGCGTTACCCTTCCGCTATAGCTCCCCCGCTGCTGCCGTCCATGACTGGCGATTGCCGATCCGATGCGGACCAGGATGATGCTTCTGGTAGAGAGATCCAGCGGAAAAATGGTCTCGTGATATAATGTTCCGGTTGTGAATGTATTCCAGGTGAAGCCCCCGTCGAGGCTGTAGGCACAATTGGCATTGGTAAGCACCGGCGTCATGATCCGGTGCGCGGCCTGGGACCCCCTCCCCTTCTGCGCGCTCAGATCGGATATCGACACGGTAAGCCGCACCCGACGCAGAATATCGCCGGTGATGGTAAATCCCGCTGCGCCATTATCCGAATACCGAACCGATGAATTTCCCGACCGTGCAATACTCCCCAGAGCCAGATCATGCGTTGCGGTGATCGTTATCGCCCGCTGCGCCCGCGCCTGCCCAACCGTTCCGGCGAGCATTCCCGCCAGCAGCAGCATACATACGGCTCCCCCGCGGGAAGCCAACGATGCGAACATCGCAGCGGCGGAACCCGGCCGGGCCCGCTGCCGCAGATTCCCATTCTCCTGCATCCCGCCTCCTCATCATTCCTCGTTGCAGCCAGGTGCCCGCCGTAATACTTTCCGGACCCGGATCAGGAATACGATCCGGGCCCGGCTATTCCTCCTGTACGGAGGGCTCCTGACAGAAAAAGAGACTCCGTGGGCACCACATGGATATACGGATACGGGGGATTGCATGGATCGCTTGAAGGACGCTGATGGCAGTGCGAGCTATCGCACCGGAAAAATGATTCCGGGCATGGTATCCGGCATACGCACTACCTCCGGGAAATCAGTCCAGCGAATACTTCCGGATGATCGCGCGCAGCGGATTAACGGACGCTCCAACCAGCAGGACCTTCAAGGATCGGGAAACAGGGGCACACAGCTCCGATGCATAGCTCCCCTGTCTGTGTGCGGCAAAGCCGCTGCTCGGGGCAGTGCCGGCGGCATCCGGCCGGATCGCCGGCCTGGTACCTCCTATCCCCATCGCACACGACGGAGCGGTACATGCCGGCAGCGGAGGCCACAGCACTGCTATGGATGAACTTATGGATACGCAGGGGCCATGTCATTCTGGGCCGAACGCTCAAGCACCACAGCCTTCCGGAATGACATACCACCGGCTATTCGCCATCAGCCTTGCAGCGCGCTGATCGCCTTTGACCCAAGCTCCAGACGGACGATCCGGCTGGCGACCGAAGCGGTGGTACGATCCAGCTTCTCGGCCAGCTGATCGTACGTCATCCGCCCGAAATATCTGCGGATGACCTCATCCTCGTTGTCGGTCCAGGGACGCGGGCGGTTCATCGTGCGGCGGCCGCTGGTAAGCCCCAGTTTACGGGCGCGCCAGCTCACCAGGGGGATCGTCCTGCCGATCGCCTCGGCTATCTCCTTGCGGGTTTTCTTTCCGTAATTATCCTGGAGATACTGATCCTCCTCATCGGTCCACGCACGATTATTCGGCCGCGGGCGGTGGCCGTGCTTGGCGGCGATGCGGAGGATGCGGCCATTGCTGACCCCCAGCTCCTTTGCCATCTTCTCGTAGGACAATTCTCCGAGATTATCGATCACCCATTTGATCTCCTCATCGCTGAGCTTGCGCACCGTCCGGCGCAGGCCAAGCTTGCCCGCCTTCAGTTCCACCGCATCGGTGGTGCGCCCAAGCTCGTCGGCCAGCTCGGCAACGCTCACCAGGCCATAATGTTTTTTCAGATAGGAGACTTCGCCGTCGGTCCAGGGTTGTGGCTGGTAGGAACCAAGGCCGAGCTGATGGATATGAGCGCGCACGCTCTGCTCGGTGCGTTGCAGGATACGCGCAATTTCTATAGCGGTGCGCTTGCCATAATATTTGCGGAGATAATGCTCCTCCTTGCGGCTCCATGGCCGCTGCCCGTACCCCGGCACCCCCAGTCTGAGCGCGCGATGCTGGACGCTGGTGTACTTCCGCCCCAGAAGCTGCGCTGTATGCCGCGAACCGAACTTGGTGTAATTCTTCCGGATAATAGCATCCTCCTCCTTGGTCCAGTTTCTGCGTGCCGTGGCGGAACGCTGTTTTTTTGCCGTAGCGGACGTGGACGATGAAGGGAGCTCAGTAGGCCAGTGATACTGCTTGATAACCGCAGTCTCACCAGCGGTGCCGGTTTTTTCGTTGAATGATTTCATGATTGCCAACGCAATTATGTAGCAGTAAATAGATCATGGTAATGTGGGGGTTGGATTGGCATGGAATAGGGCCTTACGGCCGCACAAGGTATGGAGCGCGATTCCGGCGTGACGCAAGAATGCGGATCATGGAGATACCGCGATCAGGCTGACGATATGGCTCACCCCCCTGCGCCGCAGGAAGAGGAACCCGGAATGGCCGAGACCTTGTGGGTCGTAAGCATCCATGCGTACGGATGCCTTGCTCCGAAGGATAGTTGGCGTTCTTCGGAACCGGAGATGTTGGGAATGTATGCTGTTGTCAGGTAGTACTACCAGTTGTGCGGAGGCTGGTCGTATCCTGGTTCCATCGCGCCGGATTGTCTATAAGCACTGGGGAATGCTCCGCGACAACACAAACGTGATAGAAGCCACTACAAAGATACATCAAAATCGGCTCGTGCAAATAAATATTTTCGTTCAAAATGAAAAAGTTGTAGGAAAATTCCCCTTCCCGATCACAATAGTGCGCCGATTACAACAAGGAAAGCGATGGCATCCATGTCCATGGTGATGTTACTCAGGTTATTCCCCGCCGGCACCGGCCCGGCCCGGAAAAATCATTCCCCGCCGGCCTATTATTGATCTGTAGATAATTCGAACGCTATCGTATAATAGCGGGGTGGCGGCGATACCGTTATTTCGCCCATTCTTACCCCGATGGCGGAGGCAGTTTCATCCTTCGTATGTTTGGCCGTCTCTCCTGAACCTCCCGGCGGGGTGCTCCGCAACCGTGCTCCGGCAACCGGTGCTCCGGCAACCTGTCCCCCGCCCCCTCCTATTCACCGATAACCGGGATTATCACGCATGATCCGCCGCATCCTGGCCGGCACCTCCCTTCTGCTGCTCGTCAGCACCATCGGTCCGGCACTGGCTCAGACTCCCCCTGCAACCGAGCAGGAGATCGAATTGCAACATCGGACCCATCGCTACCTTGGCAAAGCCGTGGATAATCCCGATGCTACCATCTTCTCTATCACGATGAAGGAGGATAAGCTCATCTCCCCTCCGGGGATCGATGCGGCCGCCATCTATTATGGAACCGCCAACGGCGGCGTGGTGGCCTTCGGCGATTACTCCATCGTCGGGGCTTATATCACCGGCGGCGCCGTCCAGGGAGCCCCGGCGGTCTCGGAGGGCTGGATGTTCGCCGCCAGCGCCGACAGCAACCTCTACGGCTTCGCAAAGGATACCACGGTGACCGACTGGAACTACAAGGCCGCCGCCCCCTTCTCCACCTCCCCCTGCATCGCCGGAACGCTGGTGGTGGCCGCCTCCGATGATGGCTCCGTCCATGCGGTAGCTGCCGAATCGGGAAAGCTCGCCTGGAAGACCGAGACCGGCACCGCCCCCGGCTCGCCCGCCTATGATAATGGGGTCATCTATGTGGGAACGGCGGAGCCGGCCGTCTATGCCATTTCCATATCCGATGGCGGGCGTATCTGGCGTTCCGGGGCCGGCGGCGGCAGCACGATGCTGCACGCCGGGCTCCTCTTCTGTCTCTCGGCCGACGGGGCGCTTCTGGCGCTCGACCCCGGCACCGGCGCCGAGCGATGGCGCTTTCAGGCTCCCGATGCCGGTGCGCTGGCCCAGCCCTCCGCAGCGGACGATCTGGTGCTGATCGCCTCACCCGGCTCCGGCGTACTCTTCGCTCTGGATGCGGCCAGCGGCAGCGAGCGCTGGCAGAGCAACGTCGGCCGGATGCCCTCCGCCCCGGCCGCCACGGCGGAGAACTATGCCTATATCGGAACCTTCGACTCGCAACTGCATTGCATCGATCTGAAAAGCGGCAGGGAGCTCTGGAGCAAGGAAACCGGGTTTGGATATGCCCCGCCCTCCACCGCGGCGCTGCTCGGCGGCTCGCTCTATTATGTAGGGAAGGAAAAGCTGGTGATCTTCGAGAACACCGAGGAGCAGGCCGATCCATCGGAGCGGGATATCTTCCAGGCGTCGTTCGAGGGGGATACCGCCCTTACGGCCCTGCGGCTTGCAACGGGAACCCCTGCCGATACGGCCGATTCCAGGGGGCGCACCGCGCTGATGTTCGCCGCCTGGAACGGCCAGACCGATATCGTGCGGCTGCTCCTGGCGCAAGGCGCCGATATCAACCGCCGCGATGACCGGGGCCTTACCCCGCTGCTGCATACCGTGATGGAGGATCAGGAGGAGATGGTCTCCTATCTGATAGAACGGGGCGCCGACGTGCAGGCGCGCTCCGATGCCGGCACATCGGCGGTAGGCTATGCGGCCGAGCATGAACGGAACGGGAACATCGGTATTCTGCTGCGGAACGGGGCCGCCGCAGGTATCGCCGATACGGGGGGCATCACCCCTCTTATGACCGCCGCCGAAAAGGGATACGACGATATCATACGTACCCTCGTCGGGGCCGGGGCGCCGGTCGATGCGCAGGATACCGCGCGCGAGACCGCGCTCCACAAGGCCGCGCTGAACCGGAATATCGAAGCGGTCCGGCTGCTGCTGGCCGCAGGAGCAAACCCGAACGCGGCATCGCGGCGCAAGGTCACGCCGCTGATCTACGGCGCCTACGCATCCAGCGGGGAGATCGTTGAGATGCTCCTGGAAAAGAAGGCCGATCCGAATGGAACCGAGGAGGATGGTTATACCGCACTGATGTTCGCCGCACAGAACAACTGCCCGGCATGTATCAAGAGCCTGCTGGCGCGGAAAGCGAACACCCGCCCGAAAAACGCCCTGGGCATGACCGCCCTGGATGTGGCACGCATGCAGAAGAACGAGGAGATCACCCGGCTGCTGCTGAAAGCGGAGCGGAAATAATATCGTCCGCGCCATGCAGGTGGTATCCCGCTGCCGCCCCGGCTCCCCTACGCCTCCCGTTCAGCGCGGTATGAAGAGAAGGAACCATGCGGAAGGGCATATGGTTTGCTGATGCGGATGATGACTTTATTCGCAGAAAAATAATCCTCCAAGGAGATTTTCAATGATTCGTACAGGCATATCCCGATTTACCCTGATGGCCGCGCTCTCTATCGGCCTGGTATTCTCCGCATGCAGCGATACGCATGATTCGGCCGACAAGCGCTCCGAGGTAAACGATCCGGAACAGGCCGGAAGCAATTCGCAGGCGACCGTACCGAGCGCCACCGATACCGGCATGCAGAATGCCACCCCCCCGAACACCGCCAATACCATGGACGACGCCACCATTATGGGCAAGATGATGGCGACCGATGAGATGGAGATGAGCATGGGGAACAGGGCCCGTATGAAAGGGCAGAACGCCGAGGTAAAGGCGCTGGCGAAGATGATCGAAGACGACCACACGAAGATGCTGACCAATGCGGAGAACCTTGCATCGAAACTCGCGATCAACCCGGTGATGCCCCCTCCCGATCCGATGATGGAGCAGGCGATGGTGGCGCTCGGCAACGCTACTGGCGCAGCGTTCGACTCGATGTTCGTTGCGATGAACATCCAGGGACATGAGAAGACCCTGGCCGATCTGGCGACGATGCAGGGTGTTGCCAGCAAACAGGAGGTGAAGGATCTGATCGCCGCGGCGATACCGGTCATCCAGAAACATCTCGACCGCGCCAAGCAGATCCAGGGCTCTATCGGCGGAGGTCATAGCGGCAACGTCTCGGGGACCGTCAAGTAAGTGATGTCCGGTCGAAACCCCGACAGCATGATCCGGGAGAAATGCCTTACCCAAAGGCGCGAAGGCGCAAAGAAAAACAGGAGAAAGGAGGAGAGAACTCCAGTACTTTTCTCTCTTCCATGCACTCCCTGCGGCTCCGCGTGAAACTCCCCACATACGACCCCGGAATTGAAACCGTCGCGGCGGAGGTTATATTCTCCGATCGCGACGGTTTTCTTTTACCAGCTGAGGAAGTATGGATCTTGATATCGTCATCATATTCGGATCGGTCCGGACCGAACGCCAGGGATTCAGCGTTGCCAGATTTCTGCAGGAGCGCTGCACGGAGCGCGGGCACAAGGTTACGCTGATAGACCCGATGGAGCACCCGCTGCCGCTTCTCGACCGGATGTACAAGGAATATCCGGAGGGTGAGGCACCGGAATATCTGGAGCAACTGGCTACCACATTTCGCGAGGCCGATGCGTTCATCATCGTCTCTGCCGAATACAATCACAGCATTCCTCCCGCCCTCTCCAATCTGCTGGACCATTTTCTGGAGGAATATTTTTTCCGTCCCTCGGCTATCGCCTGTTATTCCACCGGCCAGTTCGGCGGCGTGCGCGCGGCCATGCAGCTCCGTGCAATGCTGGGTGAACTTGGCATGCCGAGCATATCCTCCATCTTTCCGGTTCCGAAGGTGGCCCAGGCGTTCACTCCGGAGGGAAAACCGGGCGACGATTTTCAGTACAAGCGCGCCAAGAAATTCCTCGATGAACTGGAATGGTACGCGCGTGCCCTCAAGGACGCCCGAACGAAGGGAGTGCCGTATTAACAATAATGTGACTGGTTAGCAGGTAATGTGATAGCAATTAATTACCTGATAATGTTCTTAATACCTACGCGTACGTACGGATATGTTCCCAGCGATGTGTTGTCGCGGAGTTCTACTCCGCGACGTCTGCTGCTGGTACCGCGCACGGAGTAAAACTCCGTGCGAACAAGTACTGCGAACAGTACGATTGGTTGGTAGGTAGTGGATAGCAGTTAATTACCTGCACAGGGATTTTCCGGTATATCGCAAATCCGAAGTGCTACATCGCATCATTCCGCGCGGTAGGTGATGCCGGCGGTGAAGCGGCGGATGGTGCCGGGAGCGGGGAACTGATCCAGCGCGGTTCCGGCTCCTCCCCAGATCATAATCTCCCCGAAATCGAGCTGCCCGTTGATGGACAGAAACCCCGGAAGCCCCAGGCCGAACTGAAACGCCAGCCAGCGATCATCCCCCAGACCCGTTCCGAACGTTGCGTATACATCGGCGAGCGCCACATAGGGGAGGGTCCCTCTCTGTTTCCAGAGGAGGGGATACGGCCCCAGCTCCAGACCCAGCGCCCCGTAGATGCCCCCTCCCACCGATATATTCCCACGCGATTCAACGAACGCGAGATCGGCCTGTGCGCCGGCTCCGCCGAACGATCGCGGCCCCTGCAACCTTGCGTTCAGCTCCTCCTGAATTCGGTAGCTCCCTCCGTAGAAATACGCACCGTAGCTGAGGCGCACCGGCCCCTGGTGCCTGGCGATCATATAATGTGCACGCCCAATGCTCAGCCGCTCCCCCTCGTTGAAACCGGGGGAGCTCCCCCCTTCCAGCCCGTAGTAGGTGCCGCGCCTATCGCCATGCAGGGGAACGGCCGCAGGGAGATTGGTATCGTAGAGCGCCGGACGGTACATCGAGCCGCATCCCGCCCCCGCTGCGGCCACGAGCAGAGCAGCCGCCGCGGGGAGTATCGTACGGAACCAGGAGAGGAATGCAGGAAGGATCGGCATCACGTATCCGGTAGGCAAAAAGAAAATGGAAGCCGGCGCATCTCAGAACGAGAAGCTGTTGTAGCGCTGGCGGACACGCTCTATCGTATCGGTATTGGGACGGAAGGGGCTGGCCGGCACGGAGCCGGGAAGCTCCATCCCGTGCGAAGCGGCGAACGGGGTCTGCTCCACCTTCAGATTATACGCCATCAGCATCAGCCGCTCCAGGTTCACCGTATCCTCGATGTTATAGGCCAGCAGCGTCTCCAGAGCTGTGGGGTCCCCATGGTTGCAGTATTCCCGCCAGAGGAGCACCGCGAAATATCCATCCACCCCTTCCAGTTCGCCACGATCGATCCCGAGCTGCTGCTCGCACCCTTTCAGCCCGCCGCGGAAGCCGAGGCTTCCGAGCACATACCGCAGATCGATATGTGGCTTGTCGAGCTTCATCATGAAATAATTCTCCAGAAAGGGGATATCGAAGCACTTGCCGTTGTAGGTCACCAGCAGGTCGTACGCGGTGATATCATCCTTGAAATCGCGAAGGTTCTCCCCCTGCACATAATGCCGGATCTCCCTGCCGTCGTACAGGGCAATGGTGGTGATACCGCCATCGATATCATCCATGCTCAGCCCCGTGGTCTCGATATCGAGATAGGCGGCCCGGCTCCGGAATTCCGGAAAAATCCGCCAGTGTTCGTTTGGCGGCATCGAGCCGGTAAAAAAGGGGATATCTCCCTCGGCGAGCGCCTCCTGCGAACGGTAGAGATGATCCAGCATCATCCCTCCCCTGTTGCCGGCAGCGGCGGCCCCATCCATCTCCAGAAAAAGATCCCAGGAGCGAATCCCCTCCTCCCAGAGTTTCAGCTCGGTGCGCGCCCCCACTCCGGGGATATGACAGAACGTATTGGTCAGCATGGCATCGTTGATATTACACGAAGATAACGCACAGCCCGCAATGACGAATATCGGCGCCCGATAGGGTCCGCAGTATACGATCCCGATGGGAGCGGATGAGGAATTCGCCCCGCCTCCTGCTTCCGCCCGATCCTCTACACATGTAGGGGGGGTACATGATGATGTACTGTTGCGGAGATCGTACAGTGTGCATATTCGCCAGCACTTGTCAATGGACCGAATCCTTACCACTCGCTCGGCTTCCAGCGCACAGGCTTCTATCACCCGTCTGTGCGATCTATCATAGCAGTACAGCCAAGAATGATCCGTGCCTGGATCTCCGTTCCCCCGGAGGTTGATTGCCCCATCACCAGGTGAACCCATTACTCATCGCCGGCCGGATGCTCCCGGCCGGATCACAGACGCGATGTAACTGGAATCGCATCGGCGGACACCTCCGCTGAAGCGCCGTACATCAGAGCGTCCGCCATAGAAAATTCGGTATCTCTCCACATAAGGCGCGCTTCGGCGTGTCCGTTTTTCAACCGGCGTACGGCATAGGCCAGACACCCGCGATCTCATCAATCGCACTGGCGGCGCCATGCGTCCGGCTGGAATACTCACCATATAACCCGTATGAGGATACAGTGAACATCATCACTACGTCCGGCATCAAGCGATGTGCATGGAGACATGTGCTCTCCTTACTCGCTCTGTGCGTACTGCTCTGTACGCACGCGGCGGTGGCGCAGCAGGGGGTTACCCTGACGATCACCAAGTCGCACGACGCACCCACCCCTGTTCCTTCCGGGCAGGTCTTCACCTATACGATAGCGTATAGCTGGACAGGAGGCACCGGCTGGTCGGTGGGCACTCCCGGAACACTTATCATTACCGATGCGGTACCGACCACGCTGGATGTGCTCAGCGCGGTACCGGGCACCCCGTTCTCGACGATCAGCGGGAACAACGTTCAGTTCGTGCTGAACAACATCACCGCCCCGGCAGGCGCCGGAACCGTGCAGATCAACGTGCGGTTCAAGCCGGGCGTCACCTGCCCGAACACCCGCGCCTGCAACATCGCCTATATCCGCACCAAGGATAACGACAAGGTGGTGCAGTCCAACGAGAGCTGCGCTACGGCAACCGCCAGCAACAAGTGGCAGTTCCAGAAGAGCTACATCTCCGGCTGCATCGTCGATAGCGGTACGATCGTCTATCGCCTTGCGCTCATCAACCCGTCCGGCAACGATATCGGCGGCCTGAACCTGAACAACATCTCGCTGACCGATTTCCTCCCGCCGGGAGCGATCATCACCGGCGTGACGCCGTTCGGCGTGGGAAGCTGGAACGCGGCATCCCCGATCACCGGCACCTCCACGCTCACCGGCGGCCCGATCTCGGCGGTCGTGCAGCCGGGCTGGGGCTGGTGGGGCTGCTACATCAGCGTCCGCTTCCCCGGAGGAACCTTCAGCTCCGGGCAGACCGTCACCAACAGCGCGCGCCTGACGTTCACGACCCCCTGCACCCCGCAGGGACAGACCGAGACGTTCAACTCCAGCGCAAGCAACACGCTCTGCAACCCGACGCCGCCGGCACCGGGAGGCTCCATCTGGAAGTGGCTGACCACGTCGGTCTACTTCCCGGCCAACCCGTACTACTATCCGTCGTGGTCCCCGGGCTGCTGCGGAACCTACTACGTGCAGTACTACAACAACGGTGGCCTTACCCAGTCGAACATCGTGCTGGACGACAACCTCCCCTCCACGGTGGACGTCAGCTCGATCTACACCAGCTTCCCGGCGGGCATGACCTCGGTGGCGATGGATATCTACTGCTATGTCGGCGGCACCTGCCAGACGACCCCGGCAGCGACGATGACCTACACCTCAGCGGCAACCTATACCCCGTCCGGCCTGCCGGGCCCGATCTGCCGTGTCCGCTGGCGCTATACCGGCAACCTCCTGCCGGGCTATTCGATGTATAACAGCATCAACGTCTGCGTGCGTAGCAACAGCTACATCTCGCCGTTCCCGGCGGTGGTTGCCGGACAGAGCATCGTCAACAACGTCTGCGCAAGCGGAACCAACGTGCCGGCCGGCCTCTGCGCAAGCAGCGCAAGCACCGTCACGCCGACGGCACCGAACATCCTGGCCGCGAAGTTCTTCGCCGGCAAGTCCGGCACATGCCTGCCGAGCTGCTCGCCGAACACCGCCGGTCCGTTCTATCCGGGCGATATCGTCCGCTGGCGCATGGTGGTGGCAAACGTGGGAAGCGCAACCGCGACCTCCTGCAACATCAACGATGTGCTGCCGACCGGCTTCAGCTACGTGGGCAACCCGACCTATTACTATGGCCCGATCAGCTGGGCAACGGCAAACAACCCGACCTGCTGCGCGCTGACCGCCACAGTGCCGTCGGCAATCGGCACGCTCACCGGCTCGCCGGCAGTTGGCGCCACGACGCTGAACTGGAACTTCACGATGCTGCCGGCGAACTGCAACGGCAACATCAACTACCTTGTGATCGAGTTCGATGTCAAGGCAAACAACAGCCCGACGATCCCGCCGGGACAGTACTTCAACACATTCAAGTTCTCGGCAAGCAACCTCGGCACCCCGGTGACCTCCAACCCGGCCCAGGTGACGATCAACGGCTATGCTCAGATGCAGGTCTTCAAGGACGTGCGCGAGAACATCTCCGGCACCAGCTTCTCCTCCAGCGCGAACATCCCGCAGGGCGGACAGGCACAGTACCGCATCCGCATCCAGAACACCGGTACGCTCACGCTGTCGAACATCTATCTGCTCGACATCCTGCCGCACATCGGTGACATCTCGGTGGTGCCGCCGTACTTCTATCGCGGCAGCCAGTTCGATCTTCCGCTCGGCGCGGGTCTGGCTGCGGTGACCGGCTACAACTACGGTTACAACACCTCATCGAACACGAAGAACCCGACCCGTTCGACGCTCTTCTGCAGCACGGTCAATCCTTCGACCGGCTTCGGAACGCTGACGCCGGGAGTCTTCAGCGCGGCCTACAGCCCCACCTTCTCGTTCCAGATCGCCGGCACCGCAAGCGCGATGATAGCTCCTTCGGCATCGCAGGACTTCTACTTCGTGGCGAACGTGCCGTCCACCACGGGAGTGGGCCTGACCGCCTGCAACTCCTTCGGCGTGCAGGCATATCCGTACGGCACCAGCACCTGCCTGAAGGCGGAGTCCGCTCCGGCCTGCGTGAAGGTGATCGCCGGCGGCAGCCCGTGCGATTCGCTCTGGGGTACCCCGAAGATCGAGCCATGCTGCACGTTCAGCACGACCGTTCTGAACAGCACCATCGGCAACCTGGTACAGCTCGACTACAACGTGCTGCCGGTTGGCGGCGGAAGCACCCCGAGCGGCGTGGTTCAGAGCATCGGAACCGCACCGTGCGCTCCGAGCTCCACCAGCCCGGCGGTGATCGCCGGCACCACCAACGGCTCGCTCTTCTTCAGCCCCGGCTGCGCCAGCAACACGGGCATACAGGTTCATGCCAGCAGCAGCACTGCCAGCGGTTATATCTGCATCGAGCTGGTGGCAACGGTCGTGACCAAGACCGGTGTGAAGATCACCTGCCGCGACACGGTCTGCTTCGATTGCGACCCGGCTCCGCAGAATCGCTGCGATTCGCTGTCGGTTGCAGCAGGGCTGAACCTCAAGTACAGCACCCGCAGCTTCACGATCCACAACCTGAAGTCGCCGGCCTCGCCGATCTGCACGGTCGCGGTCAACGTCTCGCCGATGCCTTCCGGCCTGAGCGGCGGCGGCCTAGTGATCGACGGTGTGGCACAGTCGTGGGTTACCGGACCGGGCAACGGCTGGTCGCTCATCGGCCCGGCTGACGGCCTGCCGGCCAACAGCACCGTGAAGTTCGACCTCCGCGTTCCGTACGGTCTCAACTGGGTTGGCACCGTCACGATCACGACCTATCACTGCGACGGCCAGAAGTGCACCATGACGTATGGCCCGTGGGATGCGAAGAAGGGGATCAAGATCGATGTCGGCACGCCGACGAAGGTCCCGGATCTCAGCACGCTGCATATCAACAGCATCCGGTTTGCGCCGACCACCGACGAAACCCGGAACATCACCTCCATCGCGGTGCACTACAGCGATCCGGCCACGGAGATCGTGGCAGTGAGCGGTGCTACCTATCCGTGCGATCCGGATGAGGATCAGGCACACTGCAACGACATCTTCAAGGATGTGCGCGTCAAGGATCGTTCGATGATGATCGATCTGCGCCGTACCCTCGGAGAGCAGCAGGAGCGCTACGGCGACCCGCTGCTGACGGTGGTGTACCGCTCCGAGAGCGACGAGCCGGTGAAGGTCGAGGTGGTCTACTACGACGCCAACGGCCAGGAAGTCGGCTACGACGAGATGGAGGTACAGGGAGAAGATCCGCCCAACGGCATCGTCTCCGGTCTGGACAACAACGGCCGCCTGGCCGCGATGATGGGCGCGCTTACGGCCCATCCGAACCCGACGGCCGGCAACTGCGATCTTGGATTCACCCTGCCGGGCGCGGCAAAGGTGGAGCTGGAGATCCTGGACGGGCTCGGCACGAAGGTGATGACCGTGATCGACGGCGAGCATCTGAGCGCCGGCGAGCATCATCGCGTGGTGAAGATGGGAACGATCCCGAGCGGCTCCTACATGGTGTCGCTGCGCGTGAACGGCGTTCCCTCGGTGCTTCGTATGGAAGTGGTGAAATAACCACTCCGTAACGCGCCGATGTTATCTACAGGCCCGGAGAGAATTTCTCTCCGGGCTTTTTTATGCATGAAATCAACCGCACCATACAGACCGCCCAGCAAAGAATAGTTGTGCGCAAAGCCGCAGAGGCGCAGAGAGCGCGAAGAAGAGAATGGGGTAATTCAATAATTCGCACCTTCTTTATCCTTGCGCGCCTTCCGTTCATGCATCCGTGATGGCTGGGTCTGCCGGATATGGAAGCCCCATCCGGCATCCGCATCTTTTTTCTTTGCGCTCCCTCGCGGCTTCGCGTGCTGCATTCTGGCGGAGGGTATAAATCAGATCAATAAAGAATTCTCCGGAATGATAGACGTAGCGGTCCTCCTGCCCGGCATCCGAACCGGAGAGGGCGGATTATATTCGAACAAAAAAAAGCGCCGGGCATCTGCATGCGCGGCGCTGCGGGAACCATCCCGGAATATCTCTCTCCGATTTACTGCAACCGGAACATCATGCCCAGCATCACCTTCACATCGCGCGAGCGATAGACATCTCCGCGCTCCCCGTTGTCGATGTTGATGATCCCGTGGGAATAGCGGATATCACCCACGACCGTAGTGGTGGGGTTTACCTGATAGCCGAGCCCGGCCCCGACATCGATCGTCAGATCCAGATCCTTGGTGGCATAATCCACCTTGCTGATTTCGGTGGAGTCCGGGAACATCTCGGCAACCTTGGCCGAGGAGCGCATACCCACGCTCGGCCCGCCGAAGGCAAAGGCGCTGATCCGCCCCATCTGCCAGGTTCCCTTCAGCAGCATCGGCAGTTCCACATAGTCCAGCTTCCCCACCACCGTAAGCTCATTCCCCAGATAGACATCCTGAAGACGATATCCCTTCTGCACATACTGCGGCTCGAACTGAACCGATAGCGGCCCGAGCAGGCCGAACTCCAGGGCGATACCGGTAACCAGCCCGGTGCGCCGCCCGGTCTGGTAGGCGTCACCATAGGAAAGATGGATATCGGCGGCTGCGGAATTGATTCCGATCCGCGCCCCGATGCTTACTTGCGCGGGAGCGGCAGAAGCCCCGCAGAGCGCGAGGAGGGCAGCCAGAACGATTGCATATCGTCTCTTGGTCATGGGTATCCTTACCTGGAGAAATGTGGATCAGAATCCTGCTAGTAAACGCGGTATCAGAGGACTTCACAGAGCGCGTGCATGCGAGCGCTGCCAATGCCTGCCGAATGTTCCGGGTACGCGCGATGCGCGGTATTGGTGGGTTCCGTATAGGGTACGGAGAACCGATGCCGATCGAGCTTGAACTACTGTAGAAGATGGACGGCCACTGGGGCCGGCGGTATGATAACAGGGTGGAAACTCCCTGTAATATACCAGGACGAATCACTTGTATCAATAGTTAAGTGAACGTGCGAAACAGTGAAAATAGCGTAGTGGCGGGCTCTGCAGGGCGATAGAGGATGGTGGGCCGAAGAGCCTGGTGCTATGGGAAACCGGCAGCCGGAACGTGGCATCGGCTGCTCCGGACGGAGCATCGGGATGCCCTGCATCCGTACTACACGGTTCGCGGTGAAATCCGCGTCAGGCTCTGAAGAGCCACGAACTTCGGGAGATGTGTTCCGAGATTCTCCGGGTGGCCCGTTCGGGCGGAGGCTGGCTCCGCCCGTGATCGGCCTTCGGGGAGGTCGCGGAGCCACACTCCGCGACAATACATCGCTGAGAATACATCCGCGAGTTCACAACGATTATCTGAACTCGTAGGTCAGCCGCGCAAGCAGAAGCCGGCCGAGCGCGGGAGTGCCCACGAACTCGGCGTGGCGCTGGGAGAAGGGGCTTTCATCCTTCCCCTGCACGAACGTCAGAAGGTTCTGCGCCGAGAGGCCCAGGTTCAGCCCCTCGGCGAACGGCAGGCGGTAGCCCAGGTTCAGATCCACCACCGAATATCCCGGCACGTCGCCGATGAACACGCCGGAGTTCACCGGGAACCCGTCCACATGGCGGAACCGGATCTCGCCGTTCAGCCCCAGCTCGGTGCTCCGGTATTCCGCGGCGATCGAATATTTGAACTTCGGGGCGTTCAGCGCCAGATCGGAGATGCTGTCCAGGTTCTCGAAGAAATTCTTGCTCACCCAGGAGAGGGTTCCATTGAGAGTGATCTGATCGGTAACGCCCAGCTGCCAGCCGAGATCGACGCCGTAAAGGGTGATCTCGCCGTAGTTGCGGGCGCTGAAAAGGGTGGCGCGCCGGTCGGTGGCCTCCTCCGGGGAGATCACCCCAAGCGGCACCTTCGATGCGGTATCTGCCAGAACGGCCGCGTAGATGGCGGCCGTAAGGCTGTCCCCCGCATTGGCCGCCTGTGACTGCAACCGCTCCAGCAGATAGCCCTGCAACTGGTTCTTGTTGAAGAAGAGATTGGGGGTGATCGACTGCAACGGCCCCACGAAATCGCGGTAGTGGGAACGGTACAGGTCCACGCTCACCCCGAACCGCTCGGCGATCACTCCCTTGTAGCCCAGCTCGATCGTGGAGGTGATGGTGGGACGGATCGCCGGACGATCGGCCACGACGCCCCCCGGCTCGAACGTGGCGGTGCTGGAGTTCAGCGAGCGCAGCTCCACGATCTTCGCCGCCGGGGCCGCCACGCTGTCGATGCTCCCCAGCCCGGTGCCGCGCACCAGCGCCTGAAGCACACTCCAGGCGGAGTTCACGATATCCTGCGTGCTCTGGTTCCCGGAGTTCTCCCCCCAGTAGCTGTACGCACGCGCCCCGCCGACGCTGGCCGGATCGATCTGGAAATGGAACCCTCCGGCCGGTACGCCGCTGGCACGCACGTCAAATTGGACTATACGATCAGCTATATTCAGCACGGTACGCTCGGCAACGATGTCCAGGAACAGATCGTTGGTGCTGGGAGCGCTGTAGGCGGAGTTGTAGGTAAGGCGAAGCGTCTGGTACTGCATCGGCGTCCAGACGAGCGCCGCGCGCGGGGAGAAGATCAGATCATCCAGACGGCTGTGCTTGTCCAGACGCCCGGCCACCACCAGATCCAGCTGTTCCGGAATCAGATTGGCCTCCGCCTGGAGGTAGCCCCCTACCTCGGCGATATCATCGTCCTCCTCGTTGCCGCCGGTGATCGTGGAATCGGTGACCGGAACCGTGAGCAGATAATCGATCCCGTAGGCCAGCCGCCCCAGCCCCTCGAACGTGGTGGAGTGCTGTGCCTGCGCCACGAAGAGCGAGGAGCGGTCCACGATCGACTGCCCGGTCCGGGGAAGATAGGTTTCGCCCGCATCGCTGCGGTTCAGGAACGCCTGCACGAACAGATCCTTGTAGAGCAGGCGGGTCTGGTAATAGGTATACTGCCAGTTGCGCGCCTGCGCCGGCCCCACGCCGGTGATGTCGGGGTTGCGGATGGCGCGGTTCGCCCCCACGGCCGCTATCAGCGTCAGATCATCGGTCGGCATGTAATCCAACCGCACCTCCCCCGCCACCCGCTCGATGGTGCTGTCGCGAAGGCCGATCTTGAGGGTATCGGGGTTAACGCCGAAGTTGGTGCTGTCGGCCAGAAACGCCGCGCGCGCCCGTATCTCCGCCGAGTCGGTATAGCCCCAGTCATCCCCGCGCATATACTGTGCGGAGACCTTGTAGCCGAAACGCTCGCCGAGAGTGCCGGCATGCCGGGCCATCCCCTGAAACACCCCGCGCTCCCCTCCCGCCACCGAAAGCCAGGTACCGGCCGAGGAGAAGGGGGAACGGGTGATGAGATGCAGCACGCCGTTGGACGTGTTCGGCCCGTAGAG
>JBMDXA010000147.1:0-61616 GCA_048594725.1 Candidatus Kapaibacteriota bacterium | reverse complement strand
CGCGCGCGTGCCCCCGTATGCCCCTCCAGAGCCCCGGCGAGCGCCCCGGTGATAACCCCGAGCGCATGATCGAACGCGGCCAGCTCTATCTGCTCCTTGTTCTCGAAGTTGCCGTAGATCCCCCCCTTGGCAAGCCCCGTGGCATCCATGATGTCGCGGATGTGCGTGCCGGCATACCCCTTCCTGTTGAAGAGCTTCGAGGCCTCGTGCAGTATGCGCTGCTGTGTGCGTTCCGATTTTTTCATGGCACCATAATAGACCGATCGGTCTTAAAATAGGATATCAACCGGGATGTGGCAAGAGGATGAGGAGATGGCCGGCATTGCAGGGGGAGTCATGGAAAGGTTCGATGCGCGGGCTTCGCCCCCCCTTGGTGGTCCGTGGCAGAGAGTGAATAGATAGTGGTTAGTAGTTTTCAGATAGTAGATAACTCAAGTTGCGACGTAGCAGAATAGCGGCCAGGCGGACTCCGTTGATACCAGCACGAAGAATGGGCCGCTCCTGACGGAGCTTCCACCGTGGCACAAAGAGGCTCCCCTTCTACAGACAGGTGCCCCCTACGGGGGCCATCACGACGGCAGGTGCAGCGATCCCGGCCACTGGCTGCTCCTTCGATCAGCCGGCAGCAACTTGAGTTGGATGGTAGCAACGAGGAACGAAGAAGCAAAGCGATGCTTCCGGCTCCTTGCCTCCTATGACTACTGGCCCCCTCGACTCCCAGAAAAAAAACAGGGCATGAGGAAGATCTCCCCATGCCCCTGATATCATCATCAGAATGGCGGCACCCGGCTCCATCCGCTCCTCACGGGCTGCCAGCTACAGCCGCCGCAGGCAGCGGACCACGAGCAACGAACCATCAACTACACCGCCTCGCTGCACGCGGACTGCTTTATCTCCGTGGCGAAGGTATTGCCGCTGGCGGCCTCGGCGGCCAGGTCGGCGACGGCACTGACCAGCTTATCGAGATCTTCCTCGTTGTTGTAGATGCCGATGGTGGCGCGCACCGCTCCCGGCAGAAGCACGTCCTCCCCGTTCTCCACCTTTCTGCGCACTTCGCCGGGGTCGGTACAGTGCAGCAGGCGGGTGAGATATGGATGGGCACAGAAACAGCCGTTGCGGGTTGCAATTCCATACGCATTGTTGAGCACGGCTGCCACATTTTCGTGGTGGATGCCGTTGATATTGAACGACATCACCCCCAGCTTCCGCTCCGCCGGGATCTCTCCCAGCATCGTCACGCCGGGGAGGGCGCGAAGGCGCCCTTCCACGCGCCGGAGCAGATCCAGCTCATGCTCGCGCACCCAGTCCAGCCCGATGTTGGAGAGCCACTTGAGCGCCTCGCCCAGCGCTATCACCCCAGGGATGTTCGGCGTGCCGCCGGTATGCCGCTCCACGCCCCCCTCCCAGACCACTTCGTGGTCGGTGACGAACTTCACGGTTCCGCCGCCGGGGATGTAGGGAAGGCTGCCGAGCAGCACCTCGTTGGGGGCCACCAGGAACGCGCTGCCGAACGGAGCGTAGGCCTTATGGCCTGCGGCGGCGAGGAAATCGATATGCTCGTCGGAATCGTTCGGGAGCATATCCACCGCATGATGGGCGATAAGCTGGGCGGCATCCACCAGCACGCGCGAGCCGTTGGCATGGGCGAGCCGGGCGATCAGACGGATATCCGGCATATAGCCGGTCACGTTGCTGCCGCCGGTGATCGCCACAAGCTTCACGCGGTTGGTCTTCAGCTTCCGCTCCAGATCTTCATAATCGATGGTGCCGTCGGCGAGGATCTCGATGCGCAGCACCTCGCCACGGCGGCGATGCGGCAGATCGTTGGAATGGTGCTCCATCGAGGAGACCAGCGTGGCCCCCTGGACATCCTGCATCAGATAGCTTGCGATATCGAGCGCGGTGGTCGTGTTGCTGGTGAAGATCACGCTGTTGCGGCTGGCATCGGCGTTCAGAAAGCCGAGCACATCCTCCGACACGCAATCGTACAGCTCCGATGCCTTCTGCGAGAGATAGTGATTGCCGCGATGGATATTCGCGTAATAGCGCTCCAGAAACTCCCTGTACCCTTCCAGCACCGGTGCGGGAGGATGAGTGCTGGCGCCATGATCGAGGTAGGTGATCGTGTGCTGGTTGCCCGCGGTGTTGATGAAACACTGCCGGGTGATGGGGAACTGCTGGCGAATCGCTTCGAGTTTGTTCATGAGTGATCGGAGTATCGGAGAAGGGCTGCATGAGCACGGGTCGCCGGAACGGCGGCGGAGAGTGCAATTTATGGCCTGCGAACGGATCGGGCAATTGAAAGAAGTCAAGGGGCCGGAGGTTCCGGGGGTCTTGAGCCGGAGAATCAACCGCTGCGTACGCCACTATTACCCCTGATAACGAGTATCTCCGGACGCCGGAACCGGCGAACTCATCCTTCCTGTTGCCGACATGGCATCTGCTTTGTAGCTTCCTGCAAAGGGAGAACTCTCTCCCTCATCCTGACGAATCCCATGTATCGAGTAATGCTATCAGCCGTCGTTACGGGCGTGGGCCCCTGCCGGTGAGCTGATGGCGAGCTGAGCCAGTAACGGAGAACTCGTGGGTTACTTTCGCAACTTCACACTCGAATTCGGTAAATACACCGAGTTCATCGGTCATTTCTTCAAGACGGCGTTCAAGCCTCCCTACGAGTTTCGTCAGATCGTCCGGCACATCGATGATTTCGGCGCGATGTCGCTTCCGCTCATCTCCCTGGTGAACTTCATCATGGGGCTGATCCTGGCGATGCAGTCGCGCCCCACGATGGAGAAGTTCGGCGCGGCCGCGTTCATCCCGGCGATGGTCACCGCCTCGATCACCCGCGAACTGGGTCCGGTGATAACCGCCTTGCTGGTGGCCGGGCGCGTGGGCTCCGGCATCGGCGCGGAACTGGGCTCGATGAAGGTGACCGAGCAGATCGACGCGATGGAGACCTCCGGCGTTGATCCGTACAACTATCTGGTCAAGACAAGGGTGATCGCCCTGGTCTTCCTGATGCCGATCCTGGCCCTGTATGCGGATTTCATCGGCATCTTCGGGGCCTATATCGCCGAGTTCATCGCAACCGGCTCCACCCTTCAGCATTTCTACGGCCAGGTGGTGGAGGCGCTCTTTTTCATCGAAGTGGTTCCGGGGGTTCTGAAGACCGCGTTCTTCGGCTTCGCAGTCGCCATTATCGGCTCCTACAAGGGCTTCAATACCGACTCCGGCACCGAGGGCGTGGGACGGGCAACCACATCGGCAGTAGTACTCTCCTCCCTCTGGATCATCCTTATCGATATGATCCTGGTGAAGGTTACCATAACCTATTTTCCCAACCCGTAATGCTGGAGATCCGCAATCTTTACAAGGCGTTCAGCGCTGAACTCCGCCCCCTGAGGGGGATCGACGTGGATGTGCCGAAAGGAACCACGATGGTGGTGCTGGGCAAGTCCGGCACCGGCAAGAGCGTGCTGCTGAAAAGCATCGTGGGGCTTATAGAGCCGGATCAGGGGAGCATCAAGGTGGAGGGCGAGGAGGTGGTGGGGGCCAGCCCCAAGACGCTCCAGGAGATCAGACGCAAGGTGGGATACGTTTTTCAGAGCGGCGCCCTGTACGACTCCCTCACCGTGGGGGAGAACCTGGCGTTCCCGCTGGAGAAGACCAAGGGGATGAAAGGGGGCGAGGTGCGCGACAAGGTGATGCACTACCTGGAACGGGTGGGGCTGCCGGACAAGGTGAACAAGATGCCGAGCGAACTCTCCGGCGGGCAGCGCAAACGTATCGGCGTGGCCCGCACCATCATCACCGAACCGGATTATCTCCTGTACGACGAGCCCACAACCGGGCTGGACCCGCAGACCACCAAGGAGATCTCCGAACTGATCGTGGAGCTGCGAGAGGATCTGAACATCACCGGCATCGCCGTGACGCACGATCCCTACTGCCTCCATATCATCGCCGACAAGATCATCTACCTGGATGAGGGGATCATCAAGTTCGAGGGGACTCCGGAGGAGGGAAGGGATTCGGACGAGGAGTTTCTGAAGATCTTCTTCACACTGGAGTTCGGCTCGACCTGAGCCTTTCCGGCACCCCCCTCCCCCGCCGCCGTACACCGGCAGCACGGTTTGGCCCGGCATTTCGATCACGATAAGGCGCCTCCCCCCGGCAGGACGGCCTCCCGTTCCGCCCGGCAGGATGGGAACAGAGCACGAAGCATTCAATAACGCTATAGATATCATATGAACAAGTCCACTCCCGATTCACAGAGCGGCCGCGAACCGGCCCAGGGGAAAGTACCAGTCAACGATCCCGCCCCGGAACAGCAGGAGGAGATGGTCACCGGCAAGGACCGCAACAAGCGGCTCTTCCGCGTGGGCATGTTCTCCCTTATCGGTTTCCTGATCCTGATGATCGGCGTGTTCGTGATCGGCGACAAGCAGAGCCTGTTCAGCAGCACCTTCGGGGTCTATTCCAAGTTCAGAACCGTGGGAGGGCTGAAGGCCGGCGCACTGGTGACGATCAACGGCATCAAGGTGGGAACCGTCAGCAACGTGGAGCTGAAGATCGATACCTCCTCCTACGTGCATGTGGACATGGTGATCGATGAGGATGCACGGCAGTTCATCCGCACCTCCACCATCGCGGCGGTCTCGCAGCAGGGGATCATCGGCGACAAGCTGATAGAGCTGAACGTCACCGACGTCAACGCCCCGATCGTTGCGGCCGGCACGCAGCTCCGCTCGGCCGAGCCCACCAACTACGAGGCGATCTTCGATCAGGCGGAGTCGGTGGTGAAGAACTCGCAGAACATCACCGCATCGCTGGACACCCTGTTCCTCCGGTTCCGCCGTGGCGAGGGAACGCTCGGAAAGTTCCTCACCGACGACGAGGCATATCTGGGGCTGGTGCGAACCACCAATTCCGCCGAGCGGCTGATGAACCAGACCACCGCGCAGCTTTCCAGCATCACCGGCACGCTCAATCGTGCCGCGTCCAACGTGGATATGATAACGCTGGAGGGACAGAAGCTGGTGGCCGATATCGGCAGCGGCAAGGGAACCGTGGGGGCGCTTCTGTACAACCGCTCCCTGTACGATTCGCTGGAGGCGCTGGCCGGAACGCTCAACGAGGCGGCCGGTTCGGCCGGTTTCGCCGCGCGCGAGTTCGGCATCAATATGCGCGGGCTGCGGAGCAACTGGCTTGTGGGTGGATTGTTCAGCGGCGGCGAGGAGCAGGAGCAGAACGCCGATCTTCTGGCGCGCGAGCTGGAGATCAGGATGGAGGAGATGCGCCGCCAGCAGGAATTGCTCGATCTTCGCGAGCGCCAGCTGATGCAGAAGGAGAACGGAACCACGGAGACCTCCTCCAGATAATTTCCGCACCGATTATTGTATGCGGAAGAAAAAAGAAATACGACCGAATAAATCAGGGTAGAAATTAAATACCGCCCTAATTTATTCGGATACTATCGGCAGGATGACAGATACTATTTGTCATCCTGCGTCATTTTAGGGGAATAATAAAAGAGCGACCTTGCTTTCACTACCGGAAAGGGCTACATTGATTATGTGACATACCAATCCATCATATTACCCCTAGCCGTACTATCGCAGCTTCCGCTGGCGATAGCGCCCGCCTATGCTGATATGGGTTCGGCCGCGCATCGTGGCGCAGCCGGAAACAGCGTGGCGAAGGGAAGTATGATGGCGACCGGAACGGATATCCTCTCCCTTCCGGCTCGCGGTCACACGGCCTCCGTACCGCATCTGCTCTGCACTCTTCCCGGATACCGGCTGCACGGGGGCCTGCCCCACCGTGCGGTTACCGGTATCGACGGCGTTCCGCAGTTCCTCGCCGCATCTCTTCGCACTTCCTTTCTGAGATACGCCGTCTTGCTTATCTGATCCCGGCCTCTTCGGGAACATTCCAGGGTATCCGATACGCAGTGCTGCGGGTTGACTTTCCCGCTGCAACCATCGGCTTGCATCCCTACGGAAATGCTCTTCCGAAGAGTACCACCAGCCATTATCCATCTCTCCCCGAGTATACCAGCCATGTGCGCCCGGCAAGCCCCAGGGGCGCTACCGCACATGACCGGCCGAAGCTTTTTACCAGTTCCTCAATTTTTCATCAACGAGGATGGCTTATCATGAAAAACTATGTGATTTCCGCCGAAGACCATGACCGTATCAGCCAGTTTCTCACGACGTACCGCCCGTTCCTTTCCTCGGAAATCGAACAGATCGCGCTCCTGAAAAACAAGCTGCGCGATGCGGTTATCGTGCCGGAATCGAGATTAGCCAGAACGATCATCTCGATGTATTCCACCGCGAAGGTGATGAACCTGACGCATCGCGAAACCGGGCTGTATATGCTGGTTTATCCCCATCATGCCAATCCCGGCAGGCGAAAGCTCTCGATACTCTCGCCGCTGGGACGCACCCTGCTCGGCTGCAGCGAGGGAGATTTCATCGACTTCGCTCTCGGAGATGACATTCTGAAACTGGCGGTCACCGAAGTGCTCCAGCCCAAGGTGCATGGAGAGCTTCAGCGGTGACTCCCATAGACGTATCGCCCACGTATACTAATCCGGAGATACCCATGCTTATAACACAGCCCGACCGGGATCGGCTTGTCGATCTCGTGAAAAACTACAATCCGCCCAGGGCGCTGGGAAACGCGCGCATGGAGCTGATGACCAGAGTGAACGCCGCCACCATCGTCTCCCCTGAGGTGGTGCCGCAGACCGTGGTGACGATGAATTCGATAGTGGAACTGATCGATGTATCCAACGGAGAGAGCGTCACCTACGCTCTGGTATATCCGCCGGACGCCAACGTGGACCGGCTGAAGATATCGGTTCTGGCGCCGCTCGGCGTGGCGATGCTGGGAAAATCCGAAGGTGATGTTGTGGCGTTCACGGTGCCGGCGGGGACCAAGCGCTATCTCATCCGGAAGGTGGTCTACCAGCCGGAAGCGCGCCTTCATGGCAGCCCGGAGGAACATTATAGCAGACCTGCGGGCAGCTAAGGCCAGGCGGAAGGTACCGGAACGAGAAAATCAGACGATGCCTGATGGGAGGCCGGAGTTACGCTCCGGCTCCCTTCCCCATTATCGGCAGGATTATTTCGTTCGGGATATCGTATCCACCCAGCCATCGGACCAGAGGAGCCGTATGGACGAGCATCGCAGATCGCTATCGGTGATGAATTCCACCTGTGATGCATCGTCTATTTTATAGAGCGTCTCGGAGATAGGGACAAGCCGGTCTATTTTTCCCGTCCGGTGCGTATTGATGCAGACGAGATGCCTTCCTTCCAACCGGAACGAGAACTCCTCGAAGTCGCCGGTATATCGCTCCAGCAACGAATCCGGAACAGCGATATCGGGCGCCCCTGCTTTCAGGTCGTTCAGCAGCCAGCGCAGTTTCTTCTGTTCATTCTCATCGGTGGCGCCTTGCAGCAGCTGCGTTATGGCATGCTCCCGGGCCTTCTGGATGGCGCTGCCGGCATCGGCCGGGATATCCGGCAGTACTCCGGTCCCCTCCCAGTCGGTCTTCGTGATACTATTTTCGCTTCTGGTAAAGGGGATGAACGCCACGAATCCATTACCCAGCATGAAACTTCTGGTACGGTGCGCTCCGCCGGCGGTAGTATCGCCCACGACAAGCGCATTTCTGAGATGCTGAAGAGCATACGCAAGCCCCTCGGCGGCTGAAAATGTTTCGCTGCCGACAAGGACATACACCGGCATCCCGAGCGTCAGGCCGGAGGTGACGGCGCTGTCGTTGACGATCCATTCATCGCTCCAGGAATCGTCCAGCCGGTTGTAGGTGCGGCCGGCCAGCGTGGGACGATCGAAAAAACAGCTCAGAATTTCCCCCGCCATCGGCGCTCTGCCGCCACGATTTTCCCGAAGATCCAGAATCAGAGCACCGCTGTACGCCACAAACCGCATCGCGGCCTGCACAGTTTTTCTGGCCTGCTGGCTGGTATCAGCAAAGCCGGTGAATTTCATATAGCCGATGTTGCCGGGAAATATTTCGACTTTTCTATAAAAGAAATTCTCTTCCCGTTCCTTCCGGACATCGGTGATATCAGGTTGCGGATGTGCGATGAATTCGGCGATTCTTTTTTCGAGCGGCGGATCATAGCGGAACGAGAGATGCTGGTCGGCGCTGATCGAGCGGATATCTCTCATCACCGCATCGGTGAAGCCCGCAGTGGTGTGCAGGGAATCGTATGCGCCACCGGCCAGCCGATGCCGCAGATGTGCTGCCATCCTGGCTGCCGTATCGGGGAACACGTAATATCTGCGCAATGCGGCATCCAGGCTATCCACCACAGCGGCTCTGCCGGCGGCGTTGAGCTCTGGTGAATCCTGGGCCTGGCAACAAGCCACACCCACTACCGACCCCAGGAAGAACACCCGGAGCAGACCTGCGGCTATCGTTCTGAGAACCATCTTGTACTCGCCGGTGAACTTGAAGTACCGTTGCGCGGCAGCATCACGGGCTACAGCGACTCCACGAACGCCACCACCGCATCACGATCGGTGCGGGAGAGTTTCCGGAAGAATTCCCTGGAACGCTCCGCCTCCCCACCATGCCACATGATCGCCTCCAGGATATTGCGCGCGCGGCCGTCGTGCAGGAAGAAGCTGTGGCCGTTGACCACCTGCGTAAGCCCGATGCCCCAGAGCGGGGGCGTTCTCCACTCCCCCCCGCCGGCCAGATAATCGGGGCGGCCATCGGCGAGTGCGGGGCCCATATCGTGCAGCAGGAGATCGGTATAGGGGGCGAAGCGCTGGCCGGATACCTCCGGCACCCCTTCCAGCGTTCCGGCCGTCATCACCGGGCGATGGCAGCCGGAACAATTGGCCTCGCCGAAGAGCGTTTCGCCACGGCGTATCACCGGGTCCTTGGTGCGGCGCCGGGCCGGCACACCGAGCGTCTGCGTGTAATATGCGGTAGCGCGGAGCACCGCATCGCTCACCTCGGGATCATCGCCGCGCCCATCCCCCTGCGGCTGGTCGTGGCACGACTCCACCGGGAAGAGCGACGAGGTGATGCCCATATCGCCGTTGTAGGCGGCGGCGGCCTGTTGCAGCAGCGTGGGCTGATTGGCCTTCCAGCCGAAGCGACCCAGCGCACGCCTTCCGGCGCTCACATCCCAGACGTAATTCGGCCGTCCGGAGATACCGTCGCCGTTGCGATCGGCCTCATCGGCGGCGGCCAGGATAACGCCCTCCGGCACCGCCTCCAGCAGGCCCAGCCCGAACACCGGCGGGGCCACGCGGGGGGAGATCATCATGCCGGCGGGGAACGCCCTGTAGGAGCGCCCGGCCGTGTAACGGGGAACGCGCAGACGATACTCCGTACCATCGGAGAAGGTGGCGGCGCTGTCGGTATAGGCCAGCGTGATGGTCCCCTCCGGCTCTATCCCGAACGTTCCGCGGTCCTGAAGCTGCCCGCCGAACCCCGGCACCGGCATGGGGCCGCCATCGGAAGCCTCTCCCGGAACGCTGATACGGAAGAGCATGGAGGAGCCCCCATCCCCCGGCACGGGGGGACGTCCCCGTCCGTCGCGGGGATGGCAGGAAACGCAGGAGGTGTTGTTGTACACCGGGCCCAGCCCGCTGTTGACAGGGGCGGGCGCGGTGACGAAGGTGGCGCCGAAGCCGACATCTCCCTGGAGATGGAGATCGAGCCCGGCCGGGGAGAGATTGGGAGCGGGGGTGGAGTAGGCTGCGCTGGTGGCGTTATACAACGTCGTGGCGCCGCCGGCCAGAACCTCCTGTCCGCCAGGATCGGCGCCGACGCCGGGATCATTACAGGCACCGAGGAGCGCGCCGGCCATCAGCCAGGGGTATAACCATCGTCGAGCGTTCATCAGAGGATCTCAGTACAATTCGTAGTGCGGGCCGAACATGGGGAGCCCCCAATATACGGATGCCGCCGGAAAGGAACCCCTTCCGGCGGCATCGCATCATGCATCCGGCCGGAAGATCAGTTCCCGGTCACGACGGCCAGCACCTCCCCTTCAAGGGTGGCCTTGAGGGTGTTCACGGCTGCCATGGCGGCCTCCACGCTGGGCTTGTCGTCGAAGATGGCGCGGCCGAACGTGGGCTGCATGCCGCCGATGGCGTCGATGGCGGCATCGATCTCGTTCTGCACGCGGGCATGGAGAGTGGCGTTCCTGGCGGCCACGATCGAGCCGATCCCCTTGCCGGTGGTGCCGGTATACGTCCCGCGGTAGAGGTTCCGCACGCTCCGGATGTTATCCTTGAAATCGGCGTTGGAGTTATCGCTGAACTGCGACTCCTCCAGCGAGCGATCCTGCTGGTTGTACGGATCGGCGATCTTGCCGTTGGCGACCTCATCGCAGATGGCGGCCATGCCGTTTACCAGTTCCTCGAGCGCGCTCCCCTGCGAGGTATAGATGCTGCCGGAGGTGCCGGCATTGATGAGCTGTCCCACGAAGTTCTCGCCGGCCGGGTCCCACGCTGCACGAAGCTCGCTGGTGGCCCCCTTGAAGCTCTGGGTGACGGCGATCAGATATTCACGCTCCCTGGCGGTGATCTGCGATGCGGTCTTCAGGGTGCCGCTGCCGAACAGGAGATACTCGATGGTATGGAATCCCTTCAGCGTCCCCTCCAGCCCGTCGATATACTCCTTGGTGAGAACCGCGGAGCTGGCGAGCACGGCGTCCAGATCGGCCTTGTTCACCGGCCAGCTATCGATCCCCGGATCGATCCCCTTGGTATCGACCGGCCCGAACAGGAATGCTTCGCTCTGCTCCCAGGGACGCCGGGCGCTGATCCATGCCAGACGGGCGTTGCTCAGCTTCACATCGGTGGGATCGGCATTGAACGCCACCACGGCAGCGGCCAGAGCGCCGGCCTCCGTATCGAGATCGGTGTAGGTGGCGAGGATCACATCGGTGCCCACACTTTCCAGCACTTCCTTGTTCGCCACCGGATCGTCAGTGGAGGGACCGGTAGTAGTATCATCGCTGCAACCGGCAGCCGCAAACGACAGCAGAGCAAGAAGTGCAATGCTCCAACGGGATGTACGTGAACCGAAATAGCTCATGGTTGGTTAGTAGTTAGTACAGAGAAGTGCTTGGGTCGTAGTCCGCCGCCTGCGGCAGCGGTGGATAGTACAGAAGAGTATGGAGCAAGAACGAGGGATTGGCCGGTAGTCCGCCCGCGGGATGTGCCCGCCCCCGGTGGTCCGCAGTGATTGAACATGGAACCACGGATCTACCATGCGGTTCCGGTACAACGACGACGGACCACCCACGAACTCTCTCCCCAATCGGAAATCCACAATCGTCAATCGAACATCTCTAGAACTGCACGCCGAAACCGGCCGAGAAGGTATCCTCGATGTTATCGGCGGCAAGGCCGAGCGTGCGGTGCGCGTACTGCGCCTTCAGCACGAAGCCTTCGGCAAGATGATAGTTGGCGCCGGCGGTCACCACCTGGCGTTCCCAGCGGGGATTGTCGAAGATCCCCTCGGCGGTATCGAACATCGTGTCGTAGAAGTCGTAACGGCCGAACAGATCGAGCTGCGGCGTCCAGACCGTATCCTGGCCGGGGCCGAACAGCGAGAGCACATCGTAGCCGGCTTCCACGAACCAGGCCAGCGCGGCGCTCCCCACCGGCGTGCGCTTCACGTTCAGATTGTTGGAGATGCTGCGGTTGGCCCTGGAGACCTCCGCGGAGTTCTGGAGCGCTCCGTAGAGCACCAGCCCGCGCGCGGTGAACGGACCGGTCTCATACACCAGATGTGCCTCGGCGATGCCGACATGTGCCGGCACCGACAGATCCGGTTTCGGCCTGTTGTCGGCGCTGTTGCCGTAGTAGCCGGAAACGCCCACCTTGGAGCCGGGAAGGAACCGGTAATCGGCGCGTGCGGCCACCGCAAGATTCTCGGCGTTCGCCATCTCGAACCGCGTCTGGTGTCCCAGCATGATCCAGTTGGCGGAGCTGAAGCCGGTGGCATCCAGGCCATTGACCAGCACCGCATCGTAGCTCAGATCGCCAATGCTGCCGAACACTCCCACACCGGTCTCGTGCCACACCGACGGGAGGATGCTCGCCTCGGCCTCGGAGCGATGCGTGGTGAAATAATCGCCCGGCTCGTAATCGGCGTTGACCAGTCCCACCGGCACATAGAAATGTCCCAGGCGGACGTTGAACTCCGGCATCACGGCGATCTCCACCTCCAGCTTCTCCAGGATCACCTCCCCTCCCTTTTCGATCTCCGATTCGTACTCGCCGAACTCCTCGAATTTATCGAACTCCATGCTGGCGCCGGTTCCGCCGTGCTCGAACTCCACCTCCGCCTCCACCTTGATCCTGCTGCTCAGGCGGTAGGATGCCTCCAGCGCCAGGCGCTCCACATCCACGTTGGCGCGGCGCTGCGGGTCGGTATCCCAGGCATACTTGTAGTAGTTGACGGCGGCATATCCCTCGAATTCGAAATCCCCCTTCTCCTGGGCATGGACGGCGATTGCCGGCACCAACGAAAGGAACGATGCGGCGAGTACTCCTGTAACGGTCGAAAGCTTCATGGATGCCTGAAATTCTGGTAGAGGAAAAGTTCGGCCGGGGAGCCGCTGCGTGCCGGATCAGTTGTTGAGATACCGGGGACGGCGGCGGGGATCGGCCAGTTCGATAACACTTTTGGCGCCGCGCACCAGCTCGCGCAGCTCATCGGCCTCGTCGCTGCTGAGGGTCATGATGATCTCCGTGGGGTGAAGCTCCACGGCCAGTTTGCGGGTCATGCCGGTGCGATGCGAGCGTTCGAAGATGGAGGAATCCAGCCCCTCGATGAAATCGACGAAGCGGAGGAACGCCTCCGGAAGAAAGCAGAGCATCAGATTGCCGAACTCGAACTGCAACGTGTTGCAGCAGTAGTTGCGGGAAATGCACCCACGGCTGGTCTGCTGCATGATGATCCACAGAGGTCTGAGCGTCGCCATCGTGTCCCCGGAAAGTGTACGGCGGGCAACCGGCAACGGCCGCCCGGCATGAGAGAAGCGGCGGAACGCCATGATGCATCCGCCCTGCGTTACAGAGGAGTGGGGTCCAACGTTTATTTGGACTTCGTCCAAATTACAGATAGCGAGCTTCTCGTACAACCGGGAACAGCGGTGAGAAGATGTTTCATGACGGCCCGTGGTCAGTACGCGGGCCTGGTCCGCTGCTCTGCTCTATCGCTTTCGCGGTTCCGGCAGGCGGAGGATCATCACCAGCGAGGCCAGTGCCACCCCGGCGGTGACCAGATACAGCCCCGTATAGCCGATGAAATCGCGGAGCGACCCGGCGATGGCGGCAACGATCAGGGAGCCGGCGAGGATGGAGTTCATCAGCCCCACGTAGGTGGGGCGCTCCCCCTCCGGCACGATCTCCAGGGCGTAATTTATCCCGCCGTTCCCCACGCCGGAATCCACCGCCGCGCTCAGGAAGAACACGGCCCCGAAACTCCAGGCCGGAAGCGCCACCAGCTCCGCCGCGTAGAGCACCGCCCCCAGCGACACCACCAACCCCAGCGAGCAGGCGATAATCAGCAGGATCTTGTTTCCCACCCGGTTGGACAGATAGCTCCAGAGGAGGTTCGCCACGATCAGCCCCGCGAACTCCCACGAGATGAACGTCCCGATCTCACCCTCGCTGGCGCCGAGATGATCCTTCGCGAAGAGCATGTAGAACGGCACCCCGGCGAACCAGAGCATCATCAGCGCCCGGAATGCCACGAACCGGCGGAACGGCGGGTTGGCCGAGAGGATATCGGATGCCGCCGAGAGCTGCCCTTTCAGCGTGCGCTTTGCCGGCAGATCGGTCTGCACCGGCTCCTTCTGAAGCGTGAACAGATAGAAGCTGATGGCGATCAGAAATGCGCCGATCGAAAAGACGATCAGAAACGTATAGGGGAAGGCGAAGCCGGTGAAGATCGGGCGGATAAGGTTCACCCCCAGATACAGCCCCACGATCCCGCTGACGATGGCGCGCCAGCCGAAGTAGCTCCCCCGCTTCTCCTTCGGGCAGGTCTTGGCGAGCACCTCGGTGAAGACCAGCCCGGCGAACCCGCCGGCGATGGAGAACAGACCGTAGCCGAACACGAACAGCAGCAGCGCCAGGAACGGATCGCTCGCGGCCAGCAGCGCCGCGCCGATCGCCATCAGCAGTCCCAGCATCCGGATCACGGCCGCCCCTCGGTACAACGGAAGCTTCAGCGGCTTGTGCACCACGAACTTGGAGGCGAACAACTGCGGCAGATGCCAGCCGAGCGATTCGAACAGTGCCGTCAGGGAGATAAGGATGCTCGGAGCGCCGAGCGAGGAGAGGAACACCGGGATGATGGTGGTCCTGTTGAAGAAGGAGAGGCCGTTGTTGAAGAGGACGCCGTTGGCGATGCCGAGCAGGTAGTTGCGGCGGAAATGGGGATATCCGCTCAACACCCCGGCTTCCTCGCTTTCGGGGGCGGGGGGCCCCAGCAATCGCCGTCTGATCTGTTCCAGCATGCGGCAAAGGTACGGCGCCGAGGCCGGACCGGCGCGTTAGGATCTGTGAAGAAGCCAAGATCCTAAGATCTAAACCTTATTACTACATCCACATCAAGCTCAAGAAACCGATCCAAACGAATAGTATCGAAGCCATATCAATAGATTATTCAAGTAAATACAAACAAGATTCTTAATACTGATCCAAGCTACACTTAAATCACTTTCATCTCATGAGATCCACAACACCAAGAAAACACGAAAGAACCATATTCATCCCAATCACCGCTCGAATTTCCGAGCAATTCACTTACTTTCTGGTCCGTCATTTTCTCAAGAATATCTAAAGCAGATTCCAGGACTCTAGCACCAAGACTTACGAGCAAAGAACACTTACAGGACTGAGGGAAGCGACAGCCGTCATCACTAATACAGCACGGATC
This sequence comes from Candidatus Kapaibacteriota bacterium, assembly GCA_048594725.1. GTDB lineage: Bacteria > Bacteroidota > Ignavibacteria > OLB7 > OLB7 > JAFDZV01. The sequence goes on along the minus strand of JBMDXA010000147.1, from coordinate 46,654 downwards.
GACACCTGTACAACATCCTTCCATAACAGGCATCTTTGACCTCCAAAATTTTCCAAAATCCGATTTTGGATCGGAACCAATTATCCAACCCAATCGGTGCCCAGATTTTACATCAATGTACCTCAGAACATCCATCTCATTACATTTACCAATATCAATCATCGCATCGATTGAGCTCACCTTATCAATATCACCTTTGAACATCTTTTCATACACACTTACTGGGATTAGGTTTTCGACCTCTCTACATCCTATAATGAGGATAGTCGACATCACTTTATCCCTATCATCGGCCTTCTTAACAGCACGCGCAGTAGAACCTACTGCAGCATTAGGATACTCTCTATCGCTATCAACAACACATAAACAAAAACGTTTCTGTTCATCTTGATAATGCTGATATTGCTTACCTAGAGCACCACCGCCTCCACCAATTGTCTCTGCACGTACGGGCACTTTCATTTTCTCACGAAAAGCATAAACTGAAGCCATTTTCTTATAGAACTTAGCATCGGATATGCTTTCAGCAAGCAGGATCCCTTGCTGAATCGTTACGGTATCAGCGAATTTATCAATAGGAATATTCACTATTACTTTCGCAGAATCCAGCGACATGTATAGACTACTCTTCGGTGGAAGCACATTTACATAACAACGAACGCGCCGAAGCAAGCTTGCCTCTTCAGATCTATGAGCCAATATACTCTTAAATACCCCTCTTGAACGGGAAGATAAGAATTCAGATTCGGACATCACCTTCAAGAGCGCACTAGTACCTATTACAACATGCTTACCCTCCCTTCTTCCAGTAGCTATATTCTCTAGACAGTGAGCGCAAGCAGCAGCATCAACATGAGTTGAATGAATAAAGGGAATAAGTGAGTCGTGCAGATTTATAACCATATGCTCAATCGACTTCCGGCTGAAAAAAACCATACGGCCAATCAATCAGCACCCCCTCTTCATCATAAATTGAGTTAGCAAGATGTGCCAGATCAGAACGTTTTCTCTCAAATATCACAACTTGGACGTCTTCTGAACGGATCAACCCTTTTGATATACAGTCTCCGATCCGGTTAACAATTGCTTCACTATGTGTCTCCACTAAGATTCGGAGACCTCCTTCTGAATTCGAGACTGACGAAACGAACAAATCTGCCATTTTAGCTTGGAGGGCAGGATGCAAATGAACTTCAGGCTGTTCTACAGCGAATGTGATAGGTATATTATTCCGTTGTCGTTTACCTTGTTTAAGTGCAACCCATAGCTGCACAACGATTGGCAATAGCTGAGAAAGACCGAATCCAACGTCTGCAAGATTGTACTTTTGCCCATCCGGCTCATGAACCTCTAAAGATATATGCCCCCCTACTGACTTGGCCATCACAGATATACCAAACAATTCACTCATCCAGTCTTGAAAATTATTTCTATCAACATCATTCAGGCTTCTCAGAAACATACTAAGGTTGGTGCCTCTAAAATCCACTTCATTAACAGACAAATCTTGCGACCTATAATAGCGTTCCGCCGTTGCACGCAATGGGGCTATATAATTAACATCAGCACAACAGCGAGCAATATACATATCTATAGCAGTCAACAATGGCGGCACCCAATACGCAATAATCCCATTTCGCATTTGACGAAATACGTCGCTGTCAATAGCGATATTAGACACCTTATTTTTCCAATACTGCCCACCTGGCGCTCTCTTGATATTAAGTAACATAGCCTCATCATAGTCAATCCTAATAGATGCAATAGTACTCAATACAGTTCGAGCCTTAGTACTTTTATAAAAGAGCTTACGAAATTCTCGATAAAAATACTGAAACAGAGAATAATCAGGGCTCAAAGCCGAATTATAGTCAGGATCTTTTATCTTTGTGGGATTCGCATAAATAGAAGGAACAATAGTACTAGAGAGTGCCATTAGGTATGAATTCCCTAGATCAAGAAAGCTACTACCATTCACAGTATATTTATTCACTTTACCATAAAAATCAAATCCTATCTCTATTTCATGATTAAAGAAATTCAGCTTGCACGAAACAGCCTTCGTTATTTCCCCTTGTGGATCTTCTGCTACGGCGACGCCAACAATTAGCTTCTGCTCTGAAAACATCGGCAACTGTACAATACGACGCGGCATCGTCAATTTAGCTGTATCGATCTCGAATTCCAGCTCAATCACCTCTGATTGGGAGTTGCGCCGTAAAGCATCTGAGAACGATCCGAAATCTACATATCGGCCGAACCAGAGTAATGGCCCGGTGGTCTTCGACTCCGCACTCTGTCTAAGCAATGGAAAACTTCTTAGGAATGTACTTTTCCCTGAGCTATTCAGTCCAAGGAGCACAGTAATAGGACGAATTTTCACAAGACCAGTGTCCGCTAGATTTCTAAGGTTCTTTATCCTAATTGCTTCCATAGATTTAGCTTTACGATAATGTCCCAAATCTCTCTTGCTATCTATAACACTCCATAGCTGCTATGTCTGGAGGCTGTTGACTATCGTCTCCCGGCTGTTCCATTAAGCAGCATTGAAAATATATGCAATTATCTTGTAACTTTACTCCTACCTTCTTTCCTATGTTTTCCTTGTAGTCTTACTTTAACAAGCTCAGCTCACATCTGTTGTGATAGCCATCACTTTATAGCTCTGAACCAATAGGGTAGAAGTAACTAGCCCTATTGAATAAATGATAGAGCGTACTTGCTACATTAAGCCATCTATCATGAGTAAGGGCATATCCTCCACCCAACCTTCAGATCCGGAGCACGCCGCCGTTGAGCACTTCCTGCGCCTTCTCCTCGGCGCTCCCGGAGCCGGCCGGCAGATCCTTCCCGATGCCATCGTCGGGCCCGGCGGCATCCTCCAGGCGTGTCTCCTTCTCGCCGGAAGCCGGATCGAAGCCGAGCGCCTGATCCATCGCCTCGTTGGTTTCGGTGATCTCGGCCGCGCGGCGCTCATCACCCAGATCGGGCTTCTCCTGAAAAATAGGATTGCCATGCTCCCGCTCTTCCTGCGGGTTCTTCACGTTGATTGGATCGTCGTTCATATCGCCCTCCATTATTCTTCCGGGTAACGAGGGAATTTCATGCCAGATGAAACCGCACCCGCCCCCAGAAACGGCAGCGCGCCGGCCCGGAGCTCCCCCGCCGGCGCGCTCGCCCAATCGCCGATCGTACATCAACAATCGCACATCCTACTGCACCACCACCTTGCGGCTGGTGATGCCGTTATCGGTCTGCACGGTCACCACATAGACCCCATCCGGCTGGCCGGAGAGATCGAACCGGACCGTATCGGAGAGGATGTTCTTCAGCGTGCGCTCGTGCACGGTACGCCCCAGCAGATCGCGCACGGCCACGGTCACCTCCTGGCGCCTGGCAAGACGAAGATCCACCGAGAACTCCCCCGGCGTCGGGTTCGGGAAGATGCTCACGCTCTCCTCCCCTTCCGGAGCGGCGGTCTCCTCCTCGGCGGAGGAGAGATCGTAGCCCACGGTGAACTGCTGGTAGATCTCCGAGCCGAAATCCGCGCCGAAGGTCTTGAAGACGGCGCCGTTGCTGGCGCGGCGGAGACGCATGGAGCCGGAGCCCACCTCGCTCTTGTTGGCCCACCAGTCCAGACCGTCGCCGCCGCTGTCGCGCAGGCGGAACTCGTAGCAGCCGTCCGGCAGGTTCAGCGTGTCGCGATAGGTTGTGGAGGGGTCCAGCTCGCTTCGCGAAGCGATCAGAACGCCGTCGGAGTTGCGCAGCTCGTAGCTGGTCTCGTAGCCGTTCTGGTTGGTCTTCAGCTCCAGTATCATCGCCGAGGGATAGACCGGCGGCGCCGTGAACGAGGTCTGCATGCTGTTGTTGTTCGCATACTGATCGGCATCGCCGTTCGGCTCGCTGATCTCGGCACGGAAGGTCTTCTCGGTCCCCCCCCAGACCACCGCGCCAAGCTGCACATCGGCACTCTCCAGGAACCCGAGGTTCCCGGTCCAGGTGTAGCTGCTCTGCGGCGCGCCCGTCACACCGTAGGTGATCTTCAGGCTCGTCAGCGGCGTGGTGCCGGTGTTCCTGATGGTAATCACCGGGTTGTTGCAGATCGGGTTCATCCGCTTGAAGATATCGGTGGTGCTGGGGGATTTGATAGCCTCCAGCGAGGCATCGAGCGTAAAGTTCGGTGCCGAGTAGCTCACCACCTGCGTCTCGATGGCGTAGTACGGCGTGGTTCCCTGCCCGTTCCAGGTGTAGGGCTGCACGTTATAGTCCAGCGTCACGCTGGCACCGGGCGTCACGTACGGGGTCAGCTCGAAATCGTACGTGGGCACGGCATCGCCGGGGCACCAGTTGGCGCGGTTGTACACCCAGGTTCCCCCCTGCGGGTAGACCGGGTTCAGACCGCAATCCTCCTTCCAGACCAGCCGCTTGAAGCGCTCGGTGCCATCTACCAGGATGCTATGCTCCTTCGGGCAGAACTCGGCGCAGTTCTCGGTGCCGCCGAACCCGTGGCCGGTGGTGCGCATCTTCAGCCGGACGTTGGCGGCATCGGCCGGGATCTGCACCTGGCGGGGCGCCAGGAACTCCTCGATGGAGGTGGTGGTGCCGTAGGCCGGAGCGCCGGTCCAGATGTTCTGAACCGAGATCGGATCGCGCGGCGGAACCCCCTTTATCATCTCGAACTGGATATCGACCAGCTCCTGCGAGTTTACCGATACGATCCGCACCGAGTCGGCCAGGAGCGTGCGGTAATCGGTGACATCGAACGTCCAGACGAAGCCATCGCCCAGATTCAGGCCGTTGCCGTACGGGGTGATATAGCGTCCGATCTCGAAGCGGTTCACCTCCTCGAACTTCCGGAAGTAGGGGCGGCGCTCCAGGCGGAGCGTGGCGTCCGGGGTTATGCGAACCGAATCGGTTGCAACACCCGCCGCATTGAACGTATAGCGATAATATGCCGGCCATACGGTCATGGTATCGGTAGGGGTGCCGGGATTGGAGAGATCGCCGAAGAGCACGATCTGCATCGGCGCGTTCTCCACCGAATCGATGCGGAGCGTGGAATCGATGCGGGAGGTATAGACCCCCTGCTCGAAGACCACGTTCGGGCGGCTTGCCTGGGCGATGAAATCGCGGTTGATGGAAACGCCGTCCACGGCCACGCTCTGCGGCGGGCCCACCAGCGTGCCGTCGTGGCCGTGCCCGCTGGCATCGCGTGCGGCGCCGGCTCCCAGGCTATCGAAATCGTAGTACAGGATCAGATTGTCGCGGTACTGCGGGTAGGCTCCCACTCCGGTGCGCCACATCGAGCTGATGAAGGCCGGGGGAAGCTCGGTGTCCCAGATCGCGAACTCATCGAGCATGCCGTCGTAGCTGCGGCTTCCATCCCCCATCGAGCCCAGTTTGAACGAGGCGATGCTCCCGATCGTGCGGCGCTTGCTGTTGCCGGAGGCCCACTGCCGGCCGTTCAGATAGATCTTCATCTGGGTGGTCTGCACGTTCTTGGTGAACACCCAGTGGTTCCACTGCCCCTCGTACTCGGCCGGGCTGGTGGCCTTCTTGATGAGGCGGTCGTAGCTTCCCTGGCTGTTGGTGCCGGCATCCCAGTAGATCAGCGTATCGCCCCAGGGGAGGTGCACATTCAGCACGCGGCGGCCGAACTGGTCGAACGCCTCGAACACCGACTGTTCCTGCGGCTGGAAGGCGGGCTCGCCATACTGCCAGAAGGAGACGGTGATAAAGCTGTCCACCGGCGCAAGCGCGGCGGCCGGCACCTCGATGTAATCGCGTCCCTCGAACCGGAGCGCGCGGTTGCTCCCGGTAGAGGAAACTCCGGAGGAGAAGGGGGCCGGGGTGGCATAGACCGTGGGGGCTCCCCCACCCGGCCTGCCGTCGAAGCTGATATCCACGGCGATGTTGGAGCTGCCGTTCCAGACGAACGGCGTCGTGAAGGCCACGGGAGCCCAGCCGGCGGATTGGAACTTCGTATCGCCACTGTACACGATCGTCCAGTCGCCATTATCGATGCCGGCGGGCGCCAGCGAATCCAGCGGGGAATTCTTCATCCTGATCGTCAGGTTCCGCATCTCCCCTCCCACGGAGGCCAGATTGAACCGCAGGCCGGTGACCGGTCCCTGCTTCAGCCCCGAGGCCAGCAGCTCGCCGGAGCGCCACAGGTGCTGCGAGTGCCCGCCGCCGGCGGCCGACCCGAATGTGCCGGAGGAGACCGACGTACCGGACCCGATCATCGCCGAATCGAGCGAGACCGTGGAGGTACGAACCACATATTTCTGGAAGTACGGGATATACCGCCACGACGGCGAGAGCATATAGCTCACCGAATCGGGGGGGGTTCCGTCGATGGAGAAATTGGTGGCGGTGTCGCGCGTGGAGTCTATCCGCCCGCTCTTGTCGTACAGATAGATATAGGCCAGATAATCCCACTCGCCGCACGGCCCATCGAACGGGCAGCGGAGCTTGTAGTGCATCAGGATCTTCTCGAACCGGACGCTGTCGGGAGGAAAGAGAAAGAGCGCATCATGCGGCGACCCGTAGGTCAGCGTCTGCACGGTGATGCTCTCCTTCTGCTGAGCATGAAGCGATACGGCCCCAAGCGCCGCAACGGCCAGCGCAGCAAGAACCGTTCGTAAGCCCGCGAGGTGTTTCATGGTATGGTAGTTAATGGCTCGTAGATAGTAGTTAGTAGCGGAAGATGGCACCGGCCGGGACAGCATCGTTATTGTCATGGCCCACAGGCAGCCGCAGGCCGCAGACCACTAACTACTAACTCCGGTACAAAATTGCAAATCGGGTGGCACGCCGATGCTGGAACAGGCCCGCTGCGGGGAATAGAACCAGCACTCACGCAAAGCCGCGAAGGCGCAAGGAAACGCCAGGAAGAAAAGAGAGCAAAGAGAACCGAAGCCCTTATTCTCCCCTTGTCACACCCTTCCCCTCTGATCGCGCATCCTCAATCCTCTCCCATTCTCCCCGTCAATCGAAAATCTGAAATCGAAAATCGAAAATCACCTCACCTCCCACACATAGGCGATATAATCGGTTCGGGGCGGGGTGATTCCCTCCTGGCGGAGCGCGCGGGCCATCTGTCCGCGGTGGTAGGTGCCATGATTGGCGACCTGCATCAGAATATCGGCCAGCCGGGCACTGAGCTGCACCCCCTCGAAGTTGGTGTAGGTGATGGTTTCCAGCAGGCGCTCCTCCGGGCAGTCCGCGAGATAGTCCCTCCAGAGAGGATACATGGTCGCGGCCAAGGCTCGGCATTCCCCGATGGAAAGATCGGGCAGCCGCTCTATTCCCGGCTCCTCCCCCTGAATGCGGGACCACCAGATCCGCTGCGAGGCGAAGAGATGGGCCAGCAACCGGAGGGAGTCCCCCGGCACTGCCAGATCGAGGAAGAACGCATTGGCCCAGTGATCGTAGGCGAAGAGATCGCGAAGGAGAGCGAGAGTCTGCATAACAAAGAAAGAATGGTCCAGCGAAATGGAATCGATGCGCGCGGCCGGGTGCGTGGTCCGTACGCGGCCTTCGGCCGCTGCCGGCGGTGTGTACTCGTTATGACGCGCCACGTGCCGGCGGTACGCCCGGCGTATCATAGGCGATACATTACGGGCCGCCGGCAAATTCCTCCCGCTGAACCTCTACCAGTCTTTTTTATCCCTGTCGGGCGAGGGTTTCGACCGGTCGGGCACTACCGGGCTGGAGTGCGCCACATCGGGCGTGACGTTGTTCGGGTCCGGGTTGGCCCCGCCGGCGCTGGTGCGCACATCCTTGTGCAGAGCGTCCAGATTTTTCTTGATGGCCGCGATCACGTGGTTCTTCACCTCCAGCACCTCCGCCAGCGTCGGCGCGGTCCACCACCGTACCCGGACATTTATGCTGGAGTCCGACATCGAGACCACCAGCGTATCGGGTCCGGGATCGGAGAGAACGCCGGGCACCTCCCGCACCGCATCCAGCACCGCCCGCTGCGCCACCGCGAGATCATCGGCCGAGCGGATGCTGAACTCGTACTCGGTCATCCGGTTTCCGTAGGCGGTGTTCACCGTCACCGATTTTGTGAACAGATCGGAGTTCGGTATCACCACGCGCCGCCCGTCGTAGGTGCGGATCAGCGTAGCACGCGTCTTGATATCCTCCACCGTCCCCTCGTAGCTGTCCACGATAATCTGGTCGCCGATCTTGAACGGCTCGGTCAGAAGAAGAAGAATGCCGGCCAGGAAATTCTGAAATATGTCGCGGAATGCAAAGCCGACCGCCACGCCGCCGATGCCGAGCAGCTCGATCAGGCTGCTGGCCTGGAACGACGGGAGCACGATCGAAAGGGCGATCAGAAGACCGATGAAGATGGCGATCCACTGCGCCATGCGTCCCAGCACCAGCCCCACACTTCTGGAACGCTGGTAGCGCCCGGTGATGGAGCGGACAATCTTGCTTATCCACTTGCTGAGAAAGAGAATCGCCACAAAGACGAGGGCGCCCACAACGAGCTTCGGAAGAAGCCGGATAAGCCCCTGGGCCATGCCGAGTGTGGCAGTCCACGCGGCGGAAAGATCGATTTCCACAACTCAATTCCCGATGATGTTCGTGTGCAACCATGCAGACTGCGGGCGGTCGCCCCTGGGATGATCTCCGCATCTGCATCATCTCCATCAACCCGCCATGATCGTGCCAGCCGCGCCCGCTGCCTGCAACACGCTGTAACCGGCTCCTATAAAAAAACCGGGGAGCCCGCTCTTGAGGTTCCCCGGTCCGGTATCGCACTCCATCAGAGGCGAGAAAGATTGCGAAGCGCTGCCAATGCCGGTAGCTCCGGCAGCCGCACGATTACATCGCCACGTTGGTATCGGTGGACTCGAAGATCTTGTCGGCGCTCTTGGAGATGAACCCGGCATACAGCTCGCCGGTGGCCGGATCTGTATAGCGGCGCGCGAACTCATGGTAGCAGGTGGGGATCAGATGCTTCTGGCCGCCGGCGAATTCCCAGTCGGCGCGGTCGGCCATGGTAGAGCTCTGCTCCAGCAGCTGCTCCGGTGTCCCCTTGATAAGCCCGCCGGAACGGTTCATCTCGAAGCCGCTTTCCAGCAGCCACGCGTTGAAATCCTCCAGCGCCGGGAAGGTGCGGAGCGCGTTGATAAGCACGGTGAAGTGGTTCACGCGGATGCCGAACGCGGCCAGCCAGCCGGCGTATTCCGACTCCTCCAGCAATTTCCGGTACTTCGCGTACTCGATCGGCTTCCAGCTCGGTCGCATCGTCAGAAGCTCCTGCGTACCCTTCAGCTCCGCCGGGATCTGCTCCACAAGCTCCCGCACGATGGCCTGAAGCTCCGGGCTGAACTGTTCGGTAAGAAGCTCCGAGATGAAGATATGAGGGGTATCGGGATCGGGATGGGCGTAGGAGATCGCGCGCAGCTTCTTCTTCTCGAACTGATATTCCCCGCTCTGGCGATAGCCCAGATTCAGGAACGTGGCCCCGAGCGACTCCACCCCGATCGGATCGAGATTGAAGGTGCGGAAGGCGATATGATCGTTCACATAATTCTCGTTCCGTTCCCCGAGCAGGCCGTAGATCTTGCCGGCCGAGGGGGTGATCAACGTATAATCCTGCCAGAAGAACTCCAGCAGTTCCTGGAGCGATAGCGTGTTCATGGTTTCAGTACTGATTGTTGCCGGGATCTGAATAATTCACTACCGGTAACTTCAGAAAAAGAGCCCGGACGCTTCGTGTCAGTTTGTTGGATATCGGTCAAGAAGTGTGACGGGGCGGATACTCGAAACCCCAACATCACGAGAACGGATTTCAGGTGGGCTACTCCCCTGCCGGGAGAAGAATGGGCCGCTCCTATGGAGCTTCCGGAGAACAACCTGGCTCGGCACCTACAGATAGCTGCCCCCTATGGGGGCCATCACCACGGGAAGATTGGCGTACGTCATTTGAAATCCGCTCTCATGGAGAATTACCCTCTCTCATTCCTCTATCGCCCCGCGTTCCAGCAGCCACTGCCGCCCGATACCGACCAGCCGGCCGATAAGCTCCGTCGCCTGCGGGTTCATATGTTCGGTGTCGAGCGTGACGAGCGTTTTCGGTTCCGGGGCCAGCGCGTGCAGTTGCTGCCAGCACTCGCGCGGGATCAACCGGTCGCGCGTGCCGTTGACGATCAGAAGCTCGGCCTTCATCCGCGGCAGATGGAGCGCGGGCTCCACCGGACGGATGGCGGTTGCCGCCAGCCACGCGAACGGACCCCGGAGAAATTCCGGTTCCAGACGGATGTTATGGCGGAGCAGGCGCCCGATATCGGCGCCGCCGTAGATCAGCGCTGCGGGGCCGGGAGGCTGCCCGTGGCTGGCGGCAAGACGGTAGAACGCCGGAACGAACATGGCTCCGAAGCTGTAGCTGAAGGTAGCGGTTCTGGTGGTATCGGCCCACGGCTGCGAGCGCGCCCAGCGCATCACGGCTTCAAGCTGGGCCGGCACGCTCAGCACGGCATTGCGGATAGCGGGGATCTCCTCCAGCGGGGTTCCCTCGTACCAGTACTCGGGACCATACGGATATTCATAGGCGATAAGGGCGTTGTCGCCATGATGCACCACATAGCGGAGGCTGGTCCTGCCGATCTCCAGCCCGCCTATCACCATCACCACGGGAAATCGCGGCCCGGCGCCGCCGGCCGGAAGACTTACCGTAAAGCGTATGGAATCGAGACTCTCATCGAACAGAACGATGTCGTGGTAGGTGCGTGCCCCGGCGTCTCCCTGCACGGTATAAACGCTGTCATAGATCAGCCGCAGATCCGGCGTCCCGCGATCGAGCGCCGCCAGCGGATCGCGCAGATGCTCCCATGCAGCCCAGCATCCGGCAAGCAGGAGCGGAATACCGAACAACAGAAGGATGCCGAAAAGGAATTTCTTCATCGGAATGGAAATGGAGATGGATCGAATATTCACATCGCCAATCGGAAGTCCGGGATCTCTTCTCCCCGCCACGGAGTACTCCCCCCCTTCTCTCCCCAATCGAAAATCGTAAATCCGGAATCTCTTCTGCTAAATCCGGATATCGTCAATCCGGAATCTCTTCTCGTAAATCGAAAATCCAAAATCGCCAATCGAAAATCGAAAATCCCTACCCCATTCCCTGCGCATCCACATCCACGATGATCTGCACGGAGGCTTTTGCATGCCCCTGATGGTAGCGTTCGTAGGCTTCGGAGAATATCTTATAAAATCCTTTTCCGCCGGGATCGACCATACGGCTGTTTTTAATCACGATCTGATAACGATACAGATTGCGCAGCTTCCAGATAAGCGCGGCGGTAGGCCCGAGGATATCCATCACCGGGTGCTGGCTGGGGAGAAGCTGCCGGAAGATCCGGGCATGGCTCTCGGTCTCCCGCTGGTCCTCGGAGCGAAATTCCACCACGATAAAGCGTGAGAAGGGGGGATAATTCAGCTCGTTGCGCGCCTGAAGCTCCTGGCTGTAGAGCATCTGATAATTCTTCGCGAAGCTGGCCTGGATAGCCGGATGATTCGGGTGGGCGGTCTGGATCACCACCTCCCCCTCCACATTGCTGCGGCGCCCGGCGCGCCCCGCCACCTGGGTGAGCAGCTGGTAGGTGCGCTCGCTGGCGCGGAAATCCGGCAGCAGAAGCTGGGTATCGGCGGAGATCACCCCCACCAGCGACACGCGGGAGAAATCGAGCCCCTTTGCCACCATCTGGGTTCCGAGCAGCACATCCACCTCGCCGTTGGCGAACGCCGAGAGGATCTGCCGGTGCGCCCCCTTGCGGGTGGTGGTATCAAGATCCATCCGCACCATGCGCGCCCCCGGCAGATGCTGCTCAAGCTCCTCCTCCACCTTCTGCGTGCCGATCCCCGGCTGGCGCAGGTCGTGATGACCGCACACCTCGCAGACCCTGTCGGCGGTGCGCACATAGCCGCAGTAATGGCAGTGCAGCTCCTCGATCTTCTTATGGTAGGTGAGCGTCACCGCGCAGTGCGGGCAGGTAGGGGAATGCGAGCAGGACATGCACTCCAGCCGGGTAGCGAATCCCCGCCGGTTCTGCAACAGGATCACCCCCTCCTTCCGCTCGATCCGCTCGCGGATATCCTTCAGCAGCCGCACCGAAAGGGCGCCGCGCATCAGGTTCTGCTTCTTGGCGGTGACCGTATCCACGATCACGATCTTCGGCTCGCGCGCGTTATCCACCCGCTCCGGAAGTTCCAGCAGATGATATTTCTTCCGCTGCGCGTTGTAGTACGATTCTATCGACGGGGTGGCCGTTCCCAGCAGCGCCACCGCCCCCGATATCTGCGCGCGGACGATAGCGGCATCGCGCGCGTTGTAGCGGGGCTGCGCGTCGTACTGCTTGTAGCTGGCCTCATGCTCCTCGTCGATCACCACCAGCCCCACGTCTCGCAGCGGGGCGAAGAGCGCCGAGCGGGCACCGATCACCACATCGCACCGTCCGGATGCGGCGCGGCGCCACCCGTCGTAGCGTTCCCCCGGCGACATCCGGCTGTGCAGCACCACGATTCGCTCGCCGAAGACGGAGGTGAAGCGCTCCACCAGTTGCAGCGTCAGGGCTATCTCCGGCACCAGCATGATGGCGCGCTTCCGGTTGGCGATGGCATGCTTGATGGCCTCGATATAGACCAGCGTCTTGCCGGACCCGGTCACCCCATGCAGCAGGAACGTCTTGAACTCCCCCCGGTCCATCGCCGCCACCACCGTATCGATAGCCTCCTGCTGCTGCTGGTTGGGCACCAGGGTTTTGCCGGCGTTCTCCACCACCGAGGGGCGCGCGGCGGCATCCTCGGAGAGAAGCTCCTCGCGAGATATCTCGATATCCTCCAGCTCTATCGCCCCGCGCGAGGCAAGCCCCTTCAGCGCGGAATCGGAAGCATCGGCGGCTTCCAGCAGATCGCTTGCGAAGATGAAATCGTTGCTCCCCAGACGATGCGCCTGCGTGTACATCAGCATCAGGATGGCCGATTGCTTCGGGGCGATGCGGTCAAGCTCGTCCAGGATGCGGTGCACGGCCTCGTCGTCATCGAACAGCTCCGGACGGATGCGGGCGCCGCGGGCGGTCTTCGGCGCGGTCCCCTTCCCCCCCTCGGCGGTGCGGACGATAAGCCCCTTCTGTTCCAGGGCTTCGAGCTGGGCATGGAGGTTATCGGCCCCCACTTTTTTCTGGAGGAAGGTGACGGTGATCCCCTTGGGGTGATCGGCCAGAGCGCTGAGGATGGCCGCCTGCCTGGGGGCCGAGCGGCGCAGCAGCGGGATCTCATCGGCCACCTCGGGTCCGGCCAGGGCGATGCGCTGGGTGGATTCCGGGGTCATGCCGGCGGGCATCATCGCACGCAGTGTCTCCCCCATCGGCGAGACGTAGTACTGGCTCATCCACTCGGCAAACCGGAGCATGTCGGCAGTAAACAGGGGCTCCGGATCGAGCAGATCGAGAAGATCGCGCACCTTCGGCAGATCGGTGCTGCTCCGCTCCTCCACCACCACGCCGGTCAGCGTCCGCCGCCCGAACTGTACCGATACGCGCATGCCGAGCAATTCAAGATCGCGCCACTCCTCCGGAACGGAGTAGGTGAACATCTTGAACAGCGGTACCGGAAGGGCGACTTGTACGTACAGGGACACGGGGGTAAGGAGTTCTTAGTGAGTAGTTCTTAGTAAGTAGATCTTAGTTCTTGGGAAGAAGCGGACCAGCGGTACACGGGAGCCGATCCGTAGCCGGTTCGCGGGGCGTGCCCGCTCCCCCAATCGAAAATCGAAAATCGCCAATCGAAAATCCCCCCTCCTCTCCCCAATCGAAAATCGGAAATCGTCAATCGAAAATCCCTACCCTTCTCCCACCACCAGGGCCGGGCGGAGATCGGTGCGGAAGCGTTCTCCTTTGTAGATCACCTGGTCCAGATAGAGACCCGAGGGGGGGGCGGTATAATTCATCGAATACGACTCCGGCGCCTCCAGCGCCTCGGCCACCACTCCGGCGGGCATATTTCCCCGTCCCACCTCCACCAGCGTTCCCACCACCCGGCGCACCATTTTCCGGAGGAAATGGCTGGCGCGGATGCGCACCACGATCATCTCGCCGAACTCCCCGATCTCCACCGATTCCACCGCCACCTTCGTGGAGCCCTCGGAGGGGTCCATATCGGTGAAGGCGAGGAAGTCGTGCATGCCGGGGAGCGCCAGCGCGGCGCGGCGCATGGTACCGATATTCAGCGTATCGCGCACCCACCAGACGAACGGCTTGCCGAACGCGGTACGGCGCCGGGAGATCTGGTAGACATAGCTTCGCCCGGTAGCATCGTGCCGGGCATGGAACCGGTCGGCGGCCTGAGCCACCGCCACCACGTTGATATCATGCGGGAGATTATCGTTCAACCCGTGCACGATCCGCACGGCCGGGAGGTTCTGCAACAGCTCCATATGGGCCACCTGCCCCAGCGCATGCACGCCGGCATCGGTGCGCCCCGACCCCATCACCTCCCCCACCTTTCCGAACGCCGTGCGCGCGGCGGTGATGAGCGATCCCTGAACGGTCTTTGCTCCCTGCTGAACCTGCCACCCGGAGTAGCGGGTTCCTTCGTATTCCAACAACAGTTTGTATCTGGGCATAAAATTTTCTGTGACGTTCAAGATACGAAAGTCCGGCGCCCCGGCCGGCCTTCCATTCGGCTGGCATTGTATTGGCAGCAGCGCTGCGATCTACAGAGGCACTGCTCTCACGGTTCATTCCGGCGGAGCAGATGCCATGCCCGGGAGCATACGGGCAGATCATACTATCGAATCGATCGGCATTCAATATACAGCATAGGAGAAGCAACGATGAGCAGCTCGAACGAACGCATGAAGGCCTCGGAGATCATGACCTCCTCGCCGCAGACGGTGACCGCCGCGCAGCAGGTGGCCGATGCCATCCAGATCATGAAGGCCGAGAACTGCGGCGTGGTGCCGGTGGTAAGCCCCGAGGATAATTCCTCTCTGGTGGGACTGGTTACCGACCGGGATATCGCCCTGAAGGCGTGCGAGGAAGGGGCATCCGGCCCGCAGATGCCGGTGGTGGAGGCGATGACCACCAACCTGTTCGTGGTCTCCCCGGACGATCCCCTGCCGCGCGTGAAGCAGATCATGGAGGACGCCGGCGTACGCCGCGTTCCGGTGGTGGAGAACGATCGCCTTGTGGGCATCATCTCCATGAAGGATCTTGCCGACAAGCTCCATTACAACAGCATCGGCGAGACCGATGACAAGATCCTCTCGCAGGAACCGAACAACTGAGTACCTACGAATACGTTTTCTGAGATCCCCGGTACTGTTCGCACGAAGTTTGACTCCGTGCGCGATGGTAGCCGCAGGGATCGCGGAGTCAAACTCCGCGACAACACAATAGCAGAATGTTCAGATAACGTTTGCCGAAGTATTTAAGCGGGCGCGCGAGCCGATCGGCACGAAGGATGTTCCGCGGGTCGTATGCCTCAGGGCATGCGGCCCGCGCTCGTACAGCAGATATATCAGAAGAACTTCTATCGGACTGCGGTGCCGTCCCGCCCAGTGTGCGCCGTGCCGCTACGGGCGGACGTCTACCGGGAGCGAGATTGCTCCCAAGCGGGGCCCCATCGCCTCCGGCACTCTACTCCGATACATGTTCCAGGTAATTAGTGTTCACGACCGATAATCGCAGGAAGGTACGATCATGGATTTCATGCAGCAGTTGGGTGGTCTTCTCAATCAATATGCCGGCGGCGGCGCGGCCGACCGCCAGCAGGCCCGTAACGATTTCGATCAGGTGGCCGGCGCCGTGCCAAAGGATCTGCTCGGCTCGCTGATAGGCCCGGCACTCAGTTCGCTCGGCGGCGAGCAGGTGCAGGAACGGGTGCGTAATGCGGCCTCGGAGATGAGCCCGCAGGAGCGCGGAGGGCTGCTGGGCAATCTGCTGGACGGGCTCCGTTCATCCGGCATCGATCTGGGCTCGCTGCTGGGGGGCCTTGGAGTAAACCCCGGCGTGGCCGATCACCCGGAACAGGCCACTCCCGAGGATGTGGCGAAAGTTGCCACGCATGCCAAGGAGACCGATCCGAGCCTCTTCCAGCGCGCCATGTCGTTCCTGGCGGAAAACCCCGCCATCGTCAAGGTGCTGGGAACGGCCGTGATAACGCTGGTGATGAAGAATCTCCTGTCGAAGCAGGGATCGCAGCAGGATGGCGGCGGACTGCTGGGGAAACTGGGACTGTAGGATTTTCGATTTGCGATTTTAGATTTTCGATTGGGGAGAGGAGATTTTCGATTGACGATTTTGGATTTTCGATTGGGGAAGAGGTCCGGGGCGGGAAGAGCAGACGACCGGCTAATGCCCTCTTCGGCAGCGGCGGGCTCGTGGCAGCGGGTATCCCCCCGCGGACTGACCACGGAACTCTTCGTTCTGCTCCCATACGAACAAACCGGAACCGGCGGCGCCCGGATGGCGGCGCCGGAATTCCTTTATCGCTTTTAATCCCGGCCATTGGGTTGCCCGTAGATACGCCGGACGAATGGCCCCCTCCCGCTATGGATGGGATACGCAGGCGCGCTTCCGGGAGCCGGCAGAGCGAGTACACTCATCGGAACGCTGTTCCAGGCACTCCAGACTACGCTCCAGGAACTACCAACTATCAGCTCCTCACTACTCCATACTCCAGGATACGTTTTCTGTGATTTCGAGCGCCGTTCGCGCGGAGTTTGACTCCGTGCGAGCTGGGGCAGAACGGCTCGCGGGGTCACACTCTGCGACAATGCAGCAGAAGAATCTCAGAAAACTTTCTCCCATGTACTTAACTTATCTCCCAATTATTCACTCCGTCCCCGTGACGGACCACTGACGGCCGCCACAGGCGGCGGACGGACTACTGACCAACGTTCCATGCCCGCACAGCCGCTTCGCGTAGCGATGCTCTGGCATCAGCATCAGCCCTACTATAAACAGGATGATATCTACCTGCTCCCCTGGACGCGCCTGCATGCGACCAAGGATTATTACGATATCGCCGTCGCACTGGAACGGTTTCCGAAGGTGCGGCAGACGATCAATGTAGTGCCGTCGCTGCTGGTGCAGCTGATCGATTACGTGGAGAACGGCGCCTCCGATCTGGTACTGAAACTTACCGCCATCCCGGCCGCCGAGCTGACCGACGAGGACAAGATCGTCATCCTCCGCTACTTCTTCCTCTGCAACGTGGAGCGGATGATCCTGCCGTACGAGCGCTTCGCCGACCTGTACCGGCGCGGCAGCCGCGACCGCGACGACCACCCGGCGTTGCAGGAGGCCGCAAGCGGCTTCACCACCGCCGACTGGCTCGATCTCCAGGTCTGGTATAACCTCACCTGGATCGGCCCCTACTCCCGCCTGGAGGAGCCGTTCGCCTCGCTGCTGAAAAAGGGGCGCGATTTCACCGAAGAGGAGAAACAGTCGCTGATGACCGCCTCCATGGAACTGGTCGCCAGGGTGATCCCCATCTACCGGCGCCTGATGGAGTCCGGGCAGGCGGAACTCTCGGTAACCCCCTTCTACCACCCCATCCTGCCGATCATCTGCGACAGCTTCTCGGCCCTGGAGGCGATGCCCAATGCGACATTGCCGGAGCATCATATCGCCTATCCGGAGGATGCCAGGGTGCATATCGACCGCGCGGTGGATCTGTTCGAGAGCCGGTTCGGCCGCAAGCCGCGCGGGCTCTGGCCCAGCGAAGGGAGCGTCAGCGATGCGGCGCTGGCGCTGGTGCGGGGAGCGGGGCTGGAATGGGCCGCCACCGATGAGGGGGTGCTCAGAAAAACCCTCGGGGAGAACTGGTCCCCCCTGGCGAAATATTTCCCCTATACCCTCAAGACCCGCAACGGCACGCTCTGGATGGTCTTCCGCGACCACGAGCTTTCCGATACCATCGGCTTCGTCTACAGCAGCTGGGCCCCGGAGGCGGCCGCGCTCGATTTCTACAACCGCCTTGTGGAGGTTCGCGCCCGCATCCTCCAGGAGCTCGGTCCGGAGGCACTGCAACATGCCCTGGTGCCGGTGATCCTGGACGGGGAGAACTGCTGGGAATTCTATCAGGATAACGGCCGCCCCTTTCTGGAGGCGCTCTACAAGCTCTTCTCCGAATCGAACGAGATCGAGACCGTGGCGATCTCCGATGCCCTGGAGGGCGCCCGGCGCGATTCCTCCCGCACGCTCGGCCGGATCTATTCCGGCAGCTGGGTGGGAACCAACTTCAAGATCTGGATCGGCCACGAGGAGGATAACACCGCCTGGGATGCACTGGCCGCCGCGCGCGAGGCGCTGATGAGCGCAAAACCGAGCCTGCCGGAGAAGACCTTCAATGCCGCGATGGAGGAGATCTATATCGCCGAGGGCTCCGACTGGTTCTGGTGGTTCGGCGATGAACATGTCTCGGCCAACCAGGATGATTTCGATGATCTGTTCCGGAGCCGGCTGCGCAACGTCTACACGCTGATCGGCGCCGAGCCTCCCGAGGTTCTCGCCACGCCCATCCGGCAGGCCGCTCGCGGGCCCCGCATCTCCCCCCCTTCCGGCCCCATCTCCCCGATCATCGACGGCGTGCTCACCTCGCCGCACGAGTGGAGCGATGCCGGACAGTTCGAGGTGGGACGTGTGGGAGGGGCCATGCACCGGGCGGAGGATCTGGAGCGGCGCATCTGGTTCGGCTCCGACAACACCATGCTCTACCTCCGGTTCGATACCCAGCTTCCGCTGGAACAGGGAGAAGGGATCAGGCTGACGCTCTCCGGAAAGCGCTCCGTGACGCTCCAGTTCACCTCCAGCAGCGTGGGCATGGAAGCCTCCACCGACGAGCAGGGCGGGGTGTCGCTGGTAGGGTTTTCGGCGGCTGTCAGGAACACCCTGGAGGCGGCGATACCGCTGGCGCACTTCGGAGAAGAGGGCAAGCCGATGGAATCGGTGGGGCTGGTCTGCGAGATCTACGAGCATGGGCATCCCACCGAGCGCTTCCCCCAGCAGGGAGAGGTGATCTGCCCGCTGGTTCCGGTGCCGGGGTAGAGCGTTTTCGGCGTTGTGCGATCGCCCGCTTGTTGCGACCTTACCGGTCTATCAGCAAGAGGGTTCTTCGATGATCTCACGCAACCATACAGCCCTTCTGGCGGCGGTCGTCATGGCCGCCACCAGCCTGCTCCCCTCCTCTCTGCATGCCCAGGTGGTGCAGACCAGGGGAGGCCCGCTGGAGTTCATCGGCCTGGAGAAGTGGAACGCCGCAGTGCTCTGGGATTCCATCCATGCGCTTGCGCCGGGAGCCGGGGCACATGCCTGCGCCACCGTGCTGAAAGAGAATTTCGGGTTCGCCGACGCATCGGTGCATCTGATGAGGGATTCGGCGGGGGCGATGTACTGGACCGCCACCGTGGTGGAACCGCAGCATGCCGGCCGCGTCCGGTATCGTCCCATCCCGGCGGAGCATGCCCTTACCGATCCGGCGGTTCTCCCCATCGCACAGGGATTTTTCGACGATGCGCTTACCACGCAGATCGGTATGATAACCTATCGCTACGTAGCCGCCGGACATCCGGACAGCGCACTGCGGATCATCGCATCCACCGAAAAAGAAGTATCGAAATTCCGTCCCGGCTTCAAGGTCGATTCCGCCGGTGTGGCCGGGCTCTGGAGCTTCCTGCGCAGCGCCGGGAATGAGGCGATGAAGGCCGCGGCCCTCCGGACCCTGATGAGCGACGGCAACGACACCAACCGGATCGTGGCAGCCGCCCGGCTCATCAATTTTCCGGACGATCCGGAGGTGTGGTATGCCCTGATGGATGCCCAGCGCGACAGCAGCAATACCGTCTCGGCAACGGCGCGCTCCATCCTGTCCGGCTTCGCCAGGGAGGCCCCGCACCGGATAGACTGGAGGCCGGCCGCCGGGTCGATACGGGCAATTCTCGGTGGAACCAATCTCTTCTCGTTCGACCAGATCGCCGATGTGCTCGCGGAAACCGGCATCGCCCCGGCGCTTGCAGCGGAGCTTCTGCACGATAACTATCATCTGGCCCTGGCGAAACTGAAAGCCCGGCATCCGGCAACCAGAGAACATGCCCGCCTCCTGCTGGTGCAACTGCGGGGGGAGGATCTCGGGGATGACCCGAAGCCCTGGGAGATGTGGCTGCAAAGCCTGTAGGGTCCGGAACAGATCGATACCCATGGATGAGGACAGGATGCAACTGACCGAGGAACTGATCCCGTTGGACCGGCGCTATCTCCCGCTGCACGGCCTTGCCTCGGCGGCGAGCCTGGAGCTGGTGGCCGCGGCGCTTCCGGGAACCATTCCGGCCACCAGCAGAGTCTGCTTCGTCGGCTACGCCTACGCCGACCTGATCCTGCCGAAGCGCTTCGGCATCCTCTTCGATCTGGAACGCCCCGCCACCGGGGTGAAGACCGAGATCATCATCACCGCCGCTACCCAGCAGTTCGCGCTCCGCTCCGGGGAGATCCCCCATGGCTGGCAGACGATCTGCGTGATCGATTTCCCCGGCGGGGTACCCCCCATTGTCGATGAGATGCCTGCGGTACACTCCTGGAAGGGCCCTCCCAAACTCGGCATCTGCGAAGGATACGCCTACCGCACCATCGCCGAGAGCATCCAGCGCTCCCGGATGATGGGACGGGGGTGAGGGGATTTTCGATTGACGATTTTCGATTTTCGATTGGGGAGGAGAAGAATTTTCGATTTGCGATGTTGGATTTTCGATTGGGGAAGGGGATTGGCGATTGGCGATTTTTGGCTGGGAGATGGGGCGATTGTAGAGCGGATTGCGGATGAGCGTACTGGTCTGTTCGGCCTCCGTATGGGCAGATCAGCCGATTTCATATGCGTTGATCCGCAATACCCGTGTTCATGGCCCTCGTAGAGGGCACCTATCTGTAGAAATGACCTCTCCTGACTGAAAAAAGCTCCGTCAGGAGCGGCCCATTCTTCTTCTACTATGGCATGGGACCAATCCGGCCGGAAGCCTCGTTCACCGATCCCCCTTCCCGGTTATCCACCCCGATATCCACATGTGGATATCCCTTCCCCCCCTCTTCTCTATCGGTTTCTCGTCCCCAGGCCTTAAGTTTGTCCGGACCGGGTCTGTTTCCGATCGCGGCCGCCACCGGCGGCACCGGCGGAACCATCATCCGCATCATCCTGATTCCCCCGAAGTACGGCCCGGAACCTCCGTCGGAGCGTTCCCGGCCCGCACATCCGATCCCGAACCGATAGACCAGAGCATGCCATGCGTCGCTTCCTCCTGATCTCGCTTGCGATAATTTTCGGCAGTATCGGCCTGATGGCCGGTTATGTGATGTGGGACTACGATCCCGATGACGTCAGCCCCACCGTCGGGGGGCCCAGCTACCTCTCGATCTTCGAGGAGAACGTGCGGCAACGGATGGGAAAGGCCTACGCCGATCTGGACGATGCGGCCAGACGCCGCGCCCTGGCCGATCTGCTCTCCGGCCGCTCACCCGCTCCTGCACGCGAGGTGGCGCTTTTCAGGGCACGCGAGCTCGCCGACAAGGATGGGGCGCTGGAACTGCTGAAAGGAACGTTGAACGCGCAGGGGGATGATCTCTACGAGGTGGCGATAGCCTCCATCGCCGCGCTCGGCACCCCGAGATCGGCGGTATTTCTCGACTCGCTCCACCGCGCGCTCGATGCCATGCCGGCCGCCCATACGCCGCTCGGCGATTACCGGTCCAGCACCGTGCTCATCTCCCGCGCCGATCCCGATCTCGATCTCCGGTTCCGGGAGCAGAGCCGGGTCGATGCCGATTATTCGGTTGACGAGGCATCGGAGATATCCTTCTTCTTCCCTGCCGGGCCGGAATACCTCCTCTCGGTCCCCAATGCCGATGATGTGCTGGAGGAGTATCACGACTCCCGCTTCGCCAGGGCGCTGGAGGGCTCTCCGGTCCCGCGCGATGCGTGGTCGCTCCCGATGCTCCGCACCATCGGCGCGCTCCGCAAACGCCTGGATGAAACCATGGGGATGATGGCCCCCTACTTCGATCCGCAGCGGCTCTTCCGCGACCAGCTTATGATCGGCAAGTACGACGAGGAATATCTGGTTGCCAGCTTCAAGGATAAGAATGTGGAGGTGGCCGAGACGATGATGACCATCTTCAGCAGGCTCGGCCGTGATTTCGGCATCACCCGCACGACCGTGGAGGGAAGCACCATCTCCACGGTTCGCAACCTGAAGACCGGGCGCACGCTGAACTACGCCGTGGTGGGAGATTATTTCATCGTCTCCACCGATACCGCGCTGATCGGCCGCGCGGTGCGAACCCATGGCTCCGACCGTGGCTCCTCCATCGCCATCGATCCGGTGTTCAACCGGAACTTCTCGGCGCTCGACCAGAGCGGGGAAAAGGATGTGCTCTTCGCCTGGTTCCGCCCCACCGACTATTTCGCGGTGGATGGATCGAAAGATCCCGCCGGACGCAGGCTGGCGGCTGTATCCCGCGCGCTGGGCAGAACCGTTCCGGCAGACCAGTCCCACGCCCGCGCGGCAGGGGCGGCATCCACCTTCCCCGGCGCAATCGCAACCAGCATCATCAGCGGCGACGATCCGGCCATGTTCTGGCGCTATGTGGTGGATGTGCGCTCGCTCGGCAAAAGCCCCATCGACTCCCTGGCGCGCATCGCCCGCGTCGATATCGGCAGGGGGATCGTCCCTTATTTCTCCCGTTCGATGGCACTGGGGTACGGCGGGGTGGATTATCTGTCACGTGAGTATGGCTACGCCCACACCGCGTTCGATATGCTGGCGGCCATGCCGCTGAATGCCCCTCCCCCACGGTTCGATTCCACGCTGAAGACCTTCTTCGGCGGGATCACCTCGCTGGTCTACACGCAGGAGCCGCTTCCGGGAGGAACCGGACGGCTCTGGATAGCAAGCGATACCACCACCAACGACAGTCTGCTGCGGGAGCGGAAGCTGCAACCGAGCTTCGCGGTGGTGAACGACCGCACGCTGCTTGTGGCCTCCACGCCGGAGCTTCTTCGCCGCGCGGCAACCGCCATGGCCGCACGCGATGCGGCCGCGCCGGCGCTCCCCAATACCTATCTGAGCGGCCTCGTGGAGGTGGATTCCTTTGCGGCCAACGCCACCAGATATCTCTCCGGCTATCTCCGCCGCACCGGGCGTTACTCCCCGCCGGAGATCAGCGAGCGTATCGAACCGCTCGGGCGCGCCCTCGGCATGTACCGGCTTCTGGCATGGAGGTTCCAGACCGAGAACGGACTTCGTTATGGCGAAGGACATCTGACGCTAAAGCAGTGATCCCCCCGCCGGCCACCGCTACCATGGCGGCCGGACATCCCAACTCCGAGATTGCATGAACAGCCCGCAGCAGACACCGAGCAAACCGAGCACGAAGAGAAATCTCCTCCGCCTGCTGCTCTGGACCATAGGGGCCGCCGCCGTTGTGGTGGCCGGCTCCTGGATCTACCAGCGGCTCGACTCGAAGATCGAGTCGTTCGATGCAGAGATCATTCCCGGCGCCATCGCCGCGGACGGCACCTCCTCGGCGCTGCTGGAGATACGGCTGATCTCCCGGTTCGGCAACCGGCTGAATGCCTCTCTGCTCCCCCATCCGCCGGAGGTGCAGATCGTGCAGGGACGGGATCTGGTGAAGGTGGTGGCCCTGGGCGACGGGCTTCGCTACCGGCTGGTCTCCGGGTTCAACCCCGGCACCGTGGTGGCCCGCGTCCTTATCTTCGGCGCCCCCGGTCCCATCGAGACCACGCTGGAGCTGACCCCCTCGCTCGCCGACCGGAACCGGAACGGCTACCCCGATGCCATCGATCTCTCCTCCGAGAGCGATCGCACCGCATTCCGCCGCTGGTTCACCACCATCGCCCTGGGGCAGCTCACCCACATGGACGACCGCTGGCACGACCGCGATTGCGCGGGGCTGATCCGCTACTGCTACCGCGAGGCGCTGAAACGCCACGACAACGCATGGCTGGCATCGCGCCGCTGGCTTATCACCGGTGCCATCCCCGATGTGAAGAAATACAATTACCCGAACGTCCCGCTGGTGGGCACCAGGGTGTTCAACGTCGGCAGGCGCGAACGCCAGGAGAACGCAAGGCAGGAGAACGGGCGGCAGGAAGGAGCCATTCCGGCCGGAGCATCCGGAGCCGGCCGGGCGCAGGAGAGCCCGGAACGCCGTGGCCCGCTCCGTCTGGACCAGTTCAGCGACTTTGCCGAGGCGGCCCGGTTGAAGGATAATTCGCTGGTGTTCGTCTCGCGCGATCCGGCCGGCGCGCTGCCGGGGGATGTGATCTTCTATCTGAACGATACCGACAGCCAGTGGCCCTATCACTCCATGATCTATCTGGGCGGGGGGAGCACGGTCTACCACACCGGCCCCGATGGCAACAAGCCGGGCATCGTCAAGCGTCTTACGCTGGCGCAACTCGGCCAGCATCCCAATCCCCGCTGGCATCCCACCGAAGCGAACCCCTATTTCCTGGGATTTTACCGGTGGCGGATTCTGGGGTAGGATGGAGAATACGATCTCCCCTATAAATCCAGCAGCACTGCCAGTTGATCCTGCACCTTCACCAATGTCTCATCGCTGATATCACCACAGCAACGACGGAGCCGAAGCGTGCTGACACTCCGAATCTGATCGCACAACACCCATCCCGGCTCGGCAAGTCCTCCTTCATCGGCTCTGTGAGCTACTCTGAACGGACGCTGGCTCCCCTTGGTGGTAAGCGGTACCACAATCGCCCTCTCGGCACCACAGAGATTGAATTCGTTAATGGAAACTACCAGAACGGGACGCATTCCCTGCTGTTCATGCCCGATGATCGGATCGAGGCTGGCAATCCAGACCTCGCCATGCGCAGGTACCGGCGGCAACAGATCCTGTTTCATCAGTCCTCGATGATTTGATCCGTAAAAACATTATCCCAGAATTCTCCTTCGGCAATAACATCGCCGAGCGCACCGGGCGTGCTCCGAAGTTTCATATATCCCTCCCGTATATCGGCCAGAAGGTTTTCGCGCCGCTCGGGAGAAAGCCGCGACCGGCGGGCACGGCCGGTAGTAGCGGGTGAAATTCCCGCCATTCCATTGTTCCGCCGCCCATGGAACGTAGCCGTATGCACCTGCTCGATACTCAGCCTGGAAACCATAGGTGAAAGCAACGGAGGATGCCAGAATCCGGAGGCAGTGATTATTCGCATGACTCGCTTTTTCATGATATATGTTGATTGCGATCACGAATACAAAAGTATAATAGCGCCGATAAAAAATCAAGAAAAAAAATCAGCACGATATACTCCGTGATGACGGACGAGGCGGTAAAGAGGATTCTTGTAGCGGTGTGAATGGCAACTTGCCGGAAATCCAGGCTGCCGGCAGAACATGCCGCGATGGTGTATGGTTGCCTGGTGGCTACGGAAAATCCCGCCGGAAGTATACTTCCATACTGCCTCGATGGCAGGAGGGACAGCCTGGGACTTCGCAATGACGGATGGGGAACAGCCGGCAGCGCACATTTCTGCAACCGGTAGCACAAACCGATTACTATCCTGGCTTCGGCTTCACACCCCCCTCTTCCCCAGCCGGAACAGCCCGATAATGGCGGCCAGGCACCACAACCCGAACATCAGCACGAACGGCAGAAAATCGGTGCGCATCGATGCGTAGCAGGCAACCGCCGCGCCGATGATGTTCAGAAGCAGATAGATGCCTTTGCGTCGCTCGCCGAGAATGGCGAACAGATGCAGGATAAAGGCGGCCAGAAGCGTTCCCAGGCCGAGGATACCGAGGAGGTAGGTGAGGATCATTGCCGGATGAGATAAGATTGACCAGACTCCGGTGCGCCGGGCGCCCACCGGCACTTCCGGCTGATGATGCACCAACAACGGGCCATCTTCTCATCTCCTCCTCTCTATCCCACATCGGCATACTGCATGGCACGGCGAACCGCGGCGGCGTATCCCTCCTGGATGGTGGCATGTTTCGGAAGAGAGAGATCGGGATCTTCCTCCACCACGGCAAATGCCGCCTCGCGCGCCTCCATGATGATGGTGCCATCCTCCACAAGATTGGCGTACTTGAACTCCGGCAGGCCGCTCTGCCGCGTCCCGACCAGATCGCCCGGCCCGCGCAGCTCCAGATCGATCTCGCTGATGCGGAAGCCGTCGGTGGTGTCCACCATCGCCTGAAGCCTGCGTATCACCGCCTTGCGCTCCTTGCGCGCCTCGTTCTGGGTCATGCCGGGGGTGAGATGATAGCGGAAATGATCCTTCGTCATCAGCACGCAGTACGACTGGTCGTTGCCGCGCCCGACACGACCGCGAAGCTGGTGAAGCTGCGACAGCCCGAAACGGTCGGCGTTCTCGATCACCATCACGCTGGCGTTCGGCACGTCGATGCCCACCTCGATCACCGTGGTGGCGATCAGCACATCCACCTTGCGCGCCAGGAAGTCGCGCATGGCATCCTCCTTCTCATACCAGAACATCTGCCCGTGAAGGAGGCCGAGCCG
The DNA here is from genome assembly GCA_048594725.1 of Candidatus Kapaibacteriota bacterium. Lineage (GTDB taxonomy): Bacteria > Bacteroidota > Ignavibacteria > OLB7 > OLB7 > JAFDZV01. The sequence goes on along the minus strand of JBMDXA010000147.1, from coordinate 20,078 downwards.
GAGATCCGGGAAGACCGCCTCCTTCAGAAATTCGAAGTGCTCCACGGCCGACTTCAGCTCCAGCTTCTCGGACTTCTCCACCAGCGGATAGACCACATAGCCCTGGCGCCCCTCGTTCACCTCGCTGCGGACGAACTCCCAGACCGCATCGATCTTGCTCTCGAACCGCACGGCGGTGCGCACCGGCTTTCTGTTGGCCGGAAGCTCGTCGATCACCGATACGTCCAGATCGCCGTACAGGGTCATCGTCAGGGTGCGGGGAATAGGGGTGGCGGTCATGATGAGCGTATCCGGGCGGCGCCCCTTGTTGCGGAGCGATGCCCGCTGCTCCACACCGAACCGGTGCTGCTCGTCGATCACCACCAGCCCCAGGTTGGCGTATTCCACATCATCCTGGAACAGCGCATGCGTCCCTACCACGATGTTCACCCCGTTGTTGCGCATCGCGAAGAGGATCTCCTCGCGCATCTTCTTCTTCAGCCCCCCCACCAGAAGGGTCACGGTCACCGGAAGCCCCTCCAGCAACCGCTTCAGGGTCTGGAGATGCTGCTCGGCAAGGATTTCCGTCGGCACCATGAAGGCGCACTGATAGCCGTTCTCCACCGCCACCAGCATCGCCAGCAGTGCCACGATGGTCTTGCCGGAGCCCACATCCCCCTGCAACAGGCGGTTCATGGCGTTGGGGGTCGCCATATCGTCCAGGATCTCCTTCAGCGTCCGTTTCTGCGCCCCGGTCAGCTCGAACCCGAGCTTGGCGATAAGCTGCCGGGCGAGCGTGCTCCTGGTATCGAAGGCGATGCCGGGGTCCTGGGTGCGGACGATCTGCTTGGTGACGGCCAGGCCAAGCTCGAAATAGAACAGCTCCTCGAACTTCATCCGGTGGCGGGCGCGGTCGAGCGATTCCTCGCTGGCGGGAAAGTGGATCTGGCGGACAGCATCGGCAAGGCCCATCAGCTTGTAGGCGGCGAGCATCTCCTCCGGCAACGTCTCCTTCAGTTCATCGGCGGCATACTGATCGAACACGCTCTCGATCAGCGTGCGCATGGAGCGGGAGGTAAGCCCCACCGACTTCATCTTGGCCCCCTCCCGGTACTGCGGGATGATCCGGCCGCTATGGATGAGCCGCTCCTCGTCCCGGTCGATCCGCTCCATCTCCGGATGGGTCCACTGCAAGGTCCCGCTGAAGAGTTCCGGCGGGCCGCTCACGGCCAGGATATCTCCCGGCTGGAACGCCTTGATGAACCACTGAGCCCCCTGGAAGAAGACCAGATTGGCCTCGCCGGTAGCATCGAACACCCGCATCACCAGGCGTTTGCGCCCCTTGCCGGTCTCGAACAGCTGCATCCGCTTCACCTCCACGATGGCGGTCACCTGATCGGGCGTTCCCTCCTCGCTTCCCAGCAGCAGACGGATCTGCCGCAGCGGCAGTACCGTACGGCGATCCAGATACCCGCGCGGAGCGAACAGGAGGAGATCGCGCAGGGTTATCACCCCCTGCTCGGCCAGTGCGGCGGCCCGTGCCGGCCCTATCCCCTTGATGAACTGCAATGGAAAGATCCGCTCCACCGCATCCTTCTTCTCCTCCTCGGCAGGAGCTGCCTTTTTCCCTCGTTTGCTACCGGTTTCCTTCATCCCGGAAAATACGAAGGAGCGGGGCACATGGGGAGTTTCCCGAAAAAACTTCACGCAAAGATTGGGGTAGATATGTGGTACGCCCCTCGTTTGGAGAAGATCTACAATTGGTCACAGATTCGAGTCGTGGCGGATCTCAGCTCCCAGCAACTCCCGAAGAACTTTTTCTTCCACCTCGCACCGGCTCCCCGGGCATGCCTGCCCAGGCGGAAAGACCGGACCGGACAAAACAGCAGGCGGGCATGATCTCTCGTGAAGACCATGCCCGCCTCGTCTAACGACTGTCTATGGAATCCCGTGATTCCGCTGGCGCGTTATCGCACCACCACCACCGGCACCGCGGTGACGCCTCCACGGAAGATCAGGCGGCAGGAGTACCGTCCCGCCGGCAGACCCTTCGTTTCGAGCCATGCGGAGTTGGCACCCACTCCCTTCACCCCCTGCTCGTAGGAGGTGACCAAGGCGCCCAGCTCATCGTACAGCTCCACGCGCACCGGGCTGGAATACCGCAGCGTGTACTGCACCTCGGCCAGATCCTTCACAGGATTCGGGACCACCGCAAGCACCGAAAGATCGGCGTTCGGCGATTCCATCGGCCCGAGGTTCTTGTTGCTGCCGCGCACGCCCACGGTAACCGTGCCGCTGATGGTGCAGCCCATCATGTCGGTTACCGTCACCGAGTAATCTCCCGGAGGAATGCCGGTAAGATCCTCTATCGTCTGCCCGTTGCTCCAGCGGACGATCATCGGTTCCATGCCGTTGACCACGGTCATGTCGATGGCGCCGTCGGCCGAGTTGGGAGAGCTTGCGTCGGTAACATTGAACATCAGGCTGAGCGGCATGAAGTCGTCGGTGAACTTGATATGATCGCTGATCGTGCAGCCGCTCGCGGAGGTGACCACCACCATATAGCTGCCGTAGCCCATGCCGTTCAAACGCTTCTGGGTGGCGCCCTGGATGGCGGTGCCATCCAGATACCACTGATAGGTATACGGGGCCAGCCCGCCGGTTACCGATACCTCGGCGCTTCCGTTCTGCAGGCGGCAGCGCGGGACCGTGGCGGAGATGGTAGTGGCGAGGCCGGAGCGATCCTCCACGGTGAACTCGCGGCGCTCCACGCAGTTCTTGCTGTTTCTGACAACAACCCAGTACTTCCCCGGAGGGATGTTCTGGATGGACTGGGTGCGGGCACCGTTGCTCCAGAAATAGACGTAGGTGCCGCCGCTCGGCAGCTGCAGGCGGATGGCGCCGTCGCTGGCGGAGGGGCAGGAAGGCTTGGTGATCTCCGCGCTTGTTATCAGCGATCCGCAATTGGTGGAGGGGCTCTGCTTCAGCCGGATCTCCGTGTTGTTCCCGCCGGCGATGGTGTACCTCCTGTCATCATAGCTCTCGAGCTGCATCACGTTGAAGTTCACCCGGTCGCCGTAGTTGAGCACCGTACCGGTGTACTTGTCGCCATACTCCACATATGCCTGCGTACGTATGGTGTAGATGCGTTCCGGCGAGAGCGCCAGCCCGCCGATATAGGCGCCCGGCGTATTGATGCGCACCAGCGTTCCCTGAAGCCGCGTGATACCGGCCGCCACGGCTCCGCCGGCAGCCCAGCGCTCGTACAGATCCTTGCCCAGATCCACCGTGGCGAACACGCCATGATCCTTCGGGAAATCGAATACCACCCTGACATCCCTCGGCTGCAGCGCCGTGGCGCGCACATGCACGGTGTTCCAGGGCCGATCGCCCGGCGCGACGATATTGAACGGATCATCGTTCCTGACCTGCACGTTCTTCCAGGCGACGTTGTTGTTCTCCCTGGTGTTGGTTCCCACGTTCGGCCCTTCGATGGATGCCATGGGATCGGAGGCCGATACCAGGCGCGCCAGCAGGCAGAAGTGATACGAATCGGTGGGATAGTCGGCCGGGTTCGGGGCGGTCCAGGGGATCTGCGCAACCCAGGTCTCCCCCGGCGCCAGCGGCGGAACGTAGAGCGCCGTGGTGGTGATCTCATCGCCGCGCTTCGGCGTCACCGGCGGCGTGTTGGTCCAGTCGTTCGGCCACACCCATCCTGCGGTCTGCGCCTTGCTCCAGTACACCCGCAGGCGCACCTCGTTGGTGACCGTGGCGGCGCACCCCTTGTTGCGCACCCGGACGTAGACATAGTTGCTGCCGCTGGTCTTGTACTCGGCGTTCTCGTGGCGGTTCGGATCGTCCTCCAGGCTGTAGCGCCCGCCCACCACCACATCCGGGTTCTGGCGCACCCAGATCTCCGGGCTGAGATAATAGATGCCGGTGGTGGCGTTCGGCTCGTCGCCGATATCGGCATTGTTATCCTTGATGAACAGATCCTTGTTCGGATAGGTGCCGGTGCAGTTGCAGAGATAGTGCTGGTAGGCATCATCGACGAACGCGTGCCAGAGCCAGAAGATAGCCGCCGCCGGCGAGGAACCGTCGTTCATCACCCCGTCGATATTGATATGCACCGGATTGTGGGCGCGCTCCAGATCCCACGCGAAGTTGTCCATCGCCGTACCGACCGACGTGAACGATCCCCATCCCATGCAGAAGCGATTGCGCGATCCGGATGTGTAGTTGCAGATGGTGGCCGCGTTCAGAAACCTTGCGATGTTGATTCCGGGGAGCGAACTCGGGTTCTTCTCCACAAGGTTGGCGTATCCGGTTACCACGGCGCTGCCCGGAGCAACATCGGTGTTGAAGAACTCGTCCGGGATCTGCGTGGTGGGATTCCACTTCGGCAGCGGCACGAACTTGGAGCCCCCCGGCTGCGTCATCAGCCAGGTCTCGAGCTGCTCGATATACTGGCGGTGCCAGGTGAGAAACGGGGTAAGGTTGCAATGGATTCCCCCGGATGCCACCGAACCGATCACATCCAGATGCTGCTGGATAGGATCGGAGGGATCGGTGGAGACCCATTGAATGATAAGCTGCCGGAGCAGCAGACGGTCGGCCGCGCTGAACGAGGCATCGTAGATATCCTTCCGCCGGAACTGTGCGCTCAGGTCGATGGCGGCCGTGGCCGCTATCACCAGCGCCAGCACCCATGTGATGATGGTGCGTCTTGTGGTCATAAGGTGAATGGGTTGTAGTTGAAAAACCTGTTTCGGTCAGGTGTGGATGATGGTGCTCTGCGGCACCGGCACAAGCGCCGGCGGTCAGAGCCCCCGGACCGCACACGAACGTACCGATTGAGTGGCAGGCCTGCCAGTACATCATTGTGTACCCTGCGCAGGCGGCCCTGGCATCATGGTGGCATGCGAGAAGGAAACGGGCGCGGCCCATGCCGGGCCCACGCCCGTTCCTCATCATCGCCGGCATCATCTGCCGTTACCGGCAGGTAACGGATTCTTCGGTTCCCCGGCGGTTACCGGACCACGATAAAGGGAATGGCGCTTATTCCGCCCGGATAGATCAGGCGGCAGGAATAGCGCCCCGCAGGGAGCCGCGAGGTTTCCAGCCATGCCGAGTTTTCGCCGGCCGGCTTCCCCCCCTGGTCATAAGCGGCAACCATCTTGCCGAGCGCATCGTAGATCTCCACACGCACCGTGGCGCCGGCGCCCAGCGTGTATTTCACCTCGGCCAGATCGTGCGCGGGGTTCGGCACCACCTCCCTGATGCTCAGCAGCCCCTCGGCTCCGTCCGGCGTCAGAGGGTTCTTGGTGGCCCAGGGAACCACGCCCACAGTGATGGTGGCGTGGGTGACGCAGCCCATCATATCGGTAACCTGCACCGAATATCCCCCCGGCGCCAGTTCGTAGATATCCTCGGTGGTGGCCCCGTTGCTCCAGTAGAAGCTGTACGGGGGCATGCCGTTGTGTACCGACAGATCGATCGATCCGTCGGTGGCCGTGGGCGCGCTGGCAGGAACGCTCTGCGAGGTCACCGCAAGCTCCATCCAGTCATTCTCGTAGGCCATGTATTCGCGGGTCATGCAGCCGCTCGCATCATAGACCTCCACCGCATAGCTGGCATACTCCATACCCTTGAGATCCGCCCTGGTCTCACCGGGAAGCGGCACTCCGTTTCGGTACCATTGATACCGGTACGGGGGCTGCCCGCCGTACGGTTGCGCCACCGCATACCCGTTCCTGTTGGAGCAGTTCGGCGGCGTGCCGGTGACCGAGCAGCCGAGCGTGCTGCTGTAGGGCACATCCACGGTCATGTAATCGGTGCAGCCATAGGGATTGCGAACCATCACGGTGTAGCTGCCGGCGGGCACATCGCGCAGCTCGGCGGAACTGGCGCCGTTGCTCCAGAAGATGGTGTACTCCCCGACACCGGAGAGATTAAGCCGCACCAGACCATCGCTGGAGGTGGGGCAGCTCGCCGGGCGCACATAGGGCTCGGGGATGAAACGCTCGCAATCCCTTCCATAGGACTGCGGCTCGTAGCGGATATCGTAGTATTCGCCGCCGGTCACCTCGTATTCGCCATGCTCGTTCTGCTCGTACTGCGTGACGGCGATATAGGAGTTGTCGCCGTAGTAGACCGGCGGGTAGCCGCCGCCATCGTTGTAGTAGGTCTCCACATCCACGCAGAGATCGTAGCCGTAGGAGCCGCCATCGGGATCGTAATCCAGATACAGTCCGTCGATATAGGACTGCGGCTCGGTGATCCGCACGGAGTATTCCTGATCCTCGGCCGGCGTGATGCCGTAGCCACGGGAACCGTTCGCCTGCCAGATATCATAGAGATACGGCCCGAGATAGACCGTCGGCTGCATATACTCGCGGGCGTACTCCGGATACTCGAACCCGATCCGGGTGTAACCGCCATAGGAATAGACCGGGCGCACATACGAGCAGTAGGTGCCGGCATTCCCCCCGCCGTTCGGCGGCGTGGTGATGGGATCTTCCGGGATCGTGATCACATTGCGCATGGCGATGTTGTTGTTGTTCTGCGCGTTGGTGTTCACGTTGAGCACCTCCGGGAAGGTCATCGGGTCGGAGGTCGAGACCAGGCGCGCAAGAAGGCAGAACTCCCTGGCGATCTTGGGATCGGGAACCACCCAGGGGATCTCGGCGGTCCAGGCCTCGCCGGGACCCAGCGAGGGGACCGATACCGTGAACGTCGTGATCTCGGCGCCGAACGGCATGGTGGTCCAGTTGGTGCTCCAGTTGAGACCCGAGGAGGCCACGCTCCAGTAGACGTGAAGCTGGTGGGCGGCGGCATCGCTGGCGATGCATCCCAGATTGCGGACGCGCACGTAGACGTAGTTGGGATTGCCGGATGCATTGTACAGCGGCGACTGATGCCGCAGGGGGTTGTCCTCGTTGGAATAACGGCCGTTAAGCGGGTTCAGCGGATCGGCGGCGTTGCGCACCCAGATCTCCGGGCTGGCATAGAAGATCGTGGTGGAGGTGTTCGGCTCCGCGCCGATATCACCGTAATTATCCTTGATCGCCAGATCCACCTGGCGCCCCGCGTTCGCGCAACTGCAACGATACACCTGGTACAGGTCGTCGATATAGGCATGCCAGAGCCAGAAGATACCGGCACCCGGAGATGCGCCGGAGTTCATCACGCCGCCGATCGCGCCGTGCACGGGGTTGTGCTCCAGCTCCAGATCGCGCGCGAAGTTGTCGGTGGCCGTCCCCCATGACCACGAGGTTCCCCCGGACATGCAGGTGCGCATCGCATCACCAGCGAAATAATTGCAGATGGTGCCGGGGTTGAGAAACCGCGCCAGGTTGTAGACCCCCTGGTCGTTCGGGGTCTGGTCCACCAGCAGCGGGCGCCCCGGCGCAACGGCGGAACCCGGCGGATAGAGGTTGTTGAAGAATGCATTCGGGATCGGGGTGATGGGGTCCCACTTCGGCAGCGGAACGAACTTGGGACCGCCGGGCTGCGACATCAGCCAGGCCTCCAGCTGTTCGATATACCAGCGATGCCACGATGCGAAGGTTTCGGTGTTGCAATGAATGCCCCCCGGCCCGATCACATTCAGATGTTGCTGAATGGGGTTGAACGGCGACGTGGTGATCCATTGCATCATCAGCACACGAAGCTCGTGCTGCTCGGCCGGGAGGAATGTGGAGATATCCCTCCGGCGATATTGCGCATCGGCATCGAGCGCGCCGGCCATGAACACCGCAACCAGCAGCATCCGGAGCAGGAGCATACGGGATCGCATTCTCATTTCGACCTTCCTTGGAATTATGAGTGAGTATAGGGTGGCGGATAACGACCCCGCTGCCGGACGCGGGCAGATCCTATCCGCTCGTAGGAATCATGTTCTCCCGGCACAGCACAACACGCGCTGCGATACCACGGGGAGGGAGCTCCGGGAAGGGGGGTAGGTGGTTGTACCGATACACGATTCGCCGCACGCAGACGGCCCGCCCGCGCAATGCGGCGGCAGAGAGATGGTCCGGATATAAGAGAGAGGGGGGGCCCAGGAGAATCGGGATTCCGCTATCGCGCGGGCATCGATCCGGATGGCCGGGCCGGATGCCGGGGGTGATGGCCGTCCTGCCGCGATTGCCGGAGTGCTCCTCGCTTATACGCGGAGGAGCGATGCACGCCGTGCGAGATGATCCCGATCGCCGGATAGTGGAACTTAGATCACTCCCTCCGGCCATACGAGTACATCTTTGTGTACCCCGCCCTCCTCCCCGCCCCGATGTTGCCGATTGGTAACGCTCCGGAAAAACCCCCATAACATGACCGCTGTATCCTTGCAGGCTTTAGTGGCGGACCTTCCCGGACAGATCCGAAGACCCCGCCCCACTTACTCCTCTCGTATCATTCAACACCTACGAATGAAGTACACCGTAGCAACCGCATGCACCGGCACCCGGCGACGACGTCTGGTGCGTTCTCTCACCCTGCTCTGGCTTCTGCTCTGCGCTAAGGGGCTGGCCGCGCAGGTTACCGTCACCTCCCGCGTCACCCTTGCAACCGATGATATGGAGGAGATCATCTCCACCGGCGTAGTCGATGGCGCAAGCTCCGATCTGGAACTGGTCAACGAAGGGGGTGGCGATCAGATCATCGCGCTCCGGTTTCCGAACCTGAACATCCCGGCGGGGGCGGCCATCAAGAGCGCCTACATCCAGTTCACGGCCGATGAGACCAACGCAGGCGCCACGATCCTCACGTTCCGCGCGGAGGCATCGGACAGCGCCCTCACCTTCGGCACCGATCCGTATTCCCTTTCGCCGAGGACGCTCGGCAGCGCAAGCGTAAGCTGGAACGTGCCCGCATGGAACGTGATCCAGGAGAAGGGGGCCGACCAGCGCACACCGAACATCAGAACGCTGATCCAGGAGGCCGTGAACCGCTCCGGATGGAAGGCGAACAATGCCATCGCCATCTTCATCGGCGGCACCGGCAAGCGCGTGGCCGAATCGCAGGAAGGTGCCACCAGCGGCGCCGCCGGGCACGATGCATCGCAGGCACCCACGCTCACGGTGGAGTACGTGATGCCTACCGCGGTCAGCGTCCGGGTGAACTCCGGCACCGACGACGCCGAGGAGAACATCGCCACCGGCGCCATCGATCTTACCAGCAGCGATCTTGAGCTGACAGAGGATGGGGCCGTTCAGCAGTACATCGCCATGCGCTTCGCGAATCTGAACATCCCGAAGGATGCCATCATCAGCAGCGCCTACATCCAGTTCGCGACCGACGAGCTGTTCTCCGATCCCGCCAGCCTGGTGATCCGGGGAATCGCCGCCGATAATCCCGGAACGTTCACCACGGCCGTTGGCAATATCTCCTCCCGCGCCATCACATCGGCGAGCGCGGCCTGGAGCCTGGCACCCTGGGCGATCCTTCAGGAGGCGGGCGCCAAGCAGCGCACACCGGATCTCTCTGCCGTGATCCAGGAGATCGTCAACCGCTCCGGATGGAACCCCGGCAACGCGATGGCAGTGCGTATCAACGGGACCGGACGCCGCACCGCCGAGGCCTACGACGGCTCCGCCGGCGAGGCACCGCAGCTTGTGGTGCGCTACTTCACCGCGGTCAGGCCGGTGGCCCCCGTGGGGACATTCCCGGTTCCCAGAACCGCCGTCTGGAAATACCTCGACGACGGCTCCAACCCTGGCACCGCCTGGCGCGATACCGACTACAAGGCCGACAGCACCTGGGCGTTCGGCGCGGCGCAGCTCGGCTACGGCGATGGTGACGAGGCCACGCAGGTGGGGTTCGGCCCGAACGCCAGCAGCAAGCATATCACCACCTATTTCCGCCACAATTTCACCGTGGCCGACAAGAATGCGTTCGACTCGCTCCGGGTATCGCTGATGCGCGACGACGGTGCGGTGGTCTATCTGAACGGCGTGGAGATCGTACGCTCGAACATGCCGGCCGGAACCATCACCCACACCACCCCGGCCGCCTCCAACGTGGGCGGCGCCGACGAGTCGGCCTACTTCACCTTCATGGTGGGAAAGGAACATCTGGTTGCAGGGATGAACGTGCTCGCCGTGGAGGTGCATCAGGATGCGCCCACCACCTCCGACCTCAGCTTCTCGCTGGCACTGGAGAGCAAGAAGAACGATGTAATCCTGATCGGCTCCAACACCAACTGGGAGTACAAGGCGGACGGCACCTATCCCGGCGCCGGGTGGTACAGGGAGAGCTTCAACGATACAAGCTGGAGCTATGGGGCATCGCCGCTTGGGTATGGCAACGGCGATGAGGCCACGCTGCTGGAGTTCGGGCCCGACCCGCGCAACAAGCGCCCGGCCGCCTACTTCCGCCGCAACTTCGTGGTGAACGATACCGCCGGTCTGGGCACGCTCCTTCTGCGCCTCCGCCGCGACGACGGCGCAATCGTCTATCTGAACGGCGCGGAGCTCTTCCGCAACAATATGCCGGCCGGCGCGGTGGATCACACCACGCTCGCCACCGCCTATGTGGAAGGGGCCGAGGAGAAGGAATTTCTCCGCTATTATATCAACCGCAATCTGCTGAAGCCGGGGAGCAACCTGATAGCCGTGGAGGTGCATCAGAACTCCCTTACCAGCACCGATCTGGCGTTCGATCTGGAGCTGATCCAGCAGGAGGGCACCCGCCCGCTCACGCCGCTCGGCATCGGTACGCCCGTGGCCTGCAACAGCACGGCCATCGGCTGCTTTACATCGCTCGTGCCCACCCCCCAGCAGGAGATGCTGGTGATCCCCCCCACCCACACGTTTCAGGTGCTGGTGAAATCGGGACGGGAGAAATATACCGGCACCAGCAAGACCCTCCCCGGAGGGAACGACTTCACCGGCTATATCCCGGACGGCCGCAGCAGCACCTCGGGGCATCTCTCCATCAACCATGAGAACACTCCGGGCGGGGTCAGCATGGTGGATGTGGCGTTCGATGCCGCCACCTCGCTCTGGAAAACCGATACCATCAAGGAGGTGGATTTCAGCCCGGTGGTCACCACCGTGCGCAACTGCTCCGGCGGCGTCACCCCGTGGGGAACGGTGATAACCTCCGAGGAGACCTATTCCACCGGCGACGCCAACCGCGACGGCTACGATGATATCGGCTGGAACGTGGAGATCGACCCGGCTACCGGACGCATCCGCGATCTCAACGGCGACGGCAAGCCGGACAAGCTCTGGATGGTGGGACGCATGAACCATGAGAACGTCTGCCCCATGCCGGACAGCGTCACGCTCTACCAGGGGGAGGACGGCGGCACCGGCTGCGTCTACAAGTTCGTTGCCTACCGCCCCGGACGCCTGGATTCCGGCAGGCTCTATGTGCTCCGCCGCGATGCGGCCGGCGCCACCACCGGCACCTGGATTCAGGTTCCGAACGCCACCCAGGCCGATCGCAACACCGTCAGCACCGTGGCCGGCGCTCTGGGAGGTACCCGCTGGGGCGGTGTGGAGGATGTGGAGTTCGGCCCCGACGGGAAGATCTACTTTACCGAGAAGAACAACGGCGATATCTGGCGCTTCCGCGATAACGGCACCACCGTCAGCGAGATAGAGGCGTATGTCTCCAACAAGACCTATCCGCTCATGACGGAGTCCGGGATCGTCAACGAGCCGTGGAACACCGGCAACGACAACCTCGCGTTCGACGGCGAGGGGAATCTCTGGATGATGCAGGACGGCGGCCGCGATCACATGTGGATGATCAGCAAGGATCACACGCCGGCCAACCCGAAGGTCTCCGTCTTCGGAACCACCCCGGCCGGAAGCGAGCCCACCGGCATCACCTTCTCGCCGGATCATCGCTTCATGTTCGTCTCGTTCCAGAATCCGTCCGGCTCCAATACCGCCTCGGTGCGCGATGCCGCCGGAACCAATTACGTGTTCAACGCATCCACCACCGTGGTGATAGCCCGCAAGGAGCATCTCGGCGCCGGAGCGATAGCACCAGCGGTGAACCTGGGAGCCGATATCGTCGTCTGCCAGGGAGAGACCGTCCGCCTGAAGTACGCCAACCCGGACGCGCTCGCGATCTGGAGCGACAACACCGTCGATAGCGTCATGACGGTGATATCGAGCGGCCGCTACAGCGTCACGGTGATCGGCAACAACGGCCAGATAGCGCGCGATACGATCGAGGTGCTGTTCAAGCAGCTGCCGCAGATCAGCCTGGGGCAGGACCGCGTGATCTGCGAGGGGACATCCTACACCTTCTCGCTCGATCCCAGCTTCTCCTACGTCTGGGAGGATGGCACCACCAGCCGCACCCGCACGGTGAGCCGCGCCGGCACCTTCCGCGTGACCGCAACCACGGCCGAGGGGTGCAGCTCCTCCGATACGATGACGATCTCGGTGGTCCCGGCCATGAAGCCGAGCCTGGGCGCCGACCGCACCATCTGCCGCGGCTCCTCCACGACGCTGAGCGCCGGAGCCGGCTTCTCGGCCTACTTCTGGAACACCGGCGCCACCTCCCCCAGCATCCAGGTATCGGAGCCGGGGTCCTACTGGGTGCGCGGAACCAGCGCCAACGGCTGCGAGAGCTTCGACACCGTAACCGTTGCAACCAACGCCCCGGCAAGCCTCGGGAGCGATCTGTCGCTCTGCGAAGGAAACAGCACCACGCTCTCGCCGGGCGCCGGATTCGCCTCCTACCTCTGGAGCGACGGCAGCACCGCCCCCACCCTGCGCGTGGCCGCCCCCGGCCAGTACTGGGTGCGCGTGAGCGATGACGGCGGCTGCCAGAGCACCGATACGATGACCGTAACCCGTGCCGCGCAGCCGGAGGTGAACCTGGGGCGCGACACCGTCATCTGCGCATCCTGCAGCGTGACGCTGGATGCAGGCGAGGGCTACGATTCCTACCTCTGGAGCAACGGCGCCACCTCGCGCACCATCACGGTGAACGGGAGCGGCAACTACAGCGTGACCGTGCGCACCGCCGAAGGGTGCAGCGGGTACGATGAGATCGACGTGACCGTTCGCGCCACGAGCGGCGTGGACGAGATCTCCCGCAACGAGCGCTTCTCGCTGGCGGTCTACCCGAACCCCTTCACCTCCGAGGTGAATCTCAGCGTGGAGCTGAAGCGCCGCGCGCGCCTGACCGTGGAGATATTCGACATGGCCGGACGCCGTATCGCCACGCTGAACGATGCCCTTGCCAATGCGGGACGCCACGACTTCAAGGCGGACGGCGAAACGCTCGGCAGCAGCGGAGTCTACATGCTGAAGGTCTCGGCCGACGGCAGGGAGATCTCGCGCAAGCTGGTGCGCCAGTAGCAGAGCCGCTCAGGGGAGAGGACGATCTACCGGACCGCTCCCCTCCCCTGCGTTCGGGATGAAGCCGATGATCGCCGGGTTTCCCGTGCAAGGCATGGCGAGACCCGGCGGTTTCTCAGAAGAATATTCAGATCAGAACATTATAGAACCAGCGATACAGTATGAGGATAGAGTTCAAGAGCATGGCGGCCGCGCTTGCGATGGGGCTTGCGGCAACGGCCGGATCGAACGCGCAGACATCGCCGCTGCGGCAGGACGCGCTGATGCGGCAGAAGGCATATTACTCCTTTGCCGAGGCGCTGGGCGAGGCCGAGAAGGTGTATCATATCAATCTCCGGCAGCAGAACGTGGCGGAGCTGGGACCGCAGGTGGGGCGTCTGGTGAACCTTCAGTATGCCAACCTGATGAAAAATGCCATCGATCAGCTCCCGCCGGAAATCGCCTCGCTCGCCAATCTTCAGGTGATGCTCCTGCGGCAGAACAGGCTGGCGGGTCTTCCCGATGAAGTGCGGGCATGGCGGAACCTCCGGGAGATCGATCTGGACGGCAATCAGATAACCTCCCTGCCGGACGCAATCGCCGCCTGGAAGAACCTGCGCAACCTCGATCTCTCCGCGAACAAACTAAGCTCCCTGCCGGACGCAATCGGCGCGATGCCCGCGCTGCGGACGCTGGAGCTGGAGAAGAACCGGCTGGCGGCGCTCCCGGCTGCGATAGGCCGTCTGGGAAATCTGGAGGTGCTGCTGGTGGGAGTAAATGGCCTGCAGAGCCTTCCGCCGGAGATCGGCAGGCTGCGCAATCTGAAGACCCTGAGCGCCGAGGAGAACGCACTGGCGGCGCTGCCGCCGGAGATCGGATCGCTCCGCGAACTCCAGGCCCTGCTCCTCAGCGATAACAAGCTGGCATCGGTTCCGGAGAGCATCACCAGGCTCTCGAAGCTGCAACTGCTGGTGCTGAGCAACAACGGGCTGACGGCTCTGCCGAAAGATATCGGCAGGCTGCGGGGTCTCCGCACACTGATCCTGACCGGCAACCCCATCCCGGAAGCCGAGCAGGAGCGTATCCGCAGGGCACTCCCGAAGGCCGACATCAGGTTCTAGAGCGGATTTCACTATGGCTGATCTGTCGTGGCCCCCGTAGCCAACACCTATAGGTGTTGCCCCTCTGTAGAAAAGGCGCCCTGAGTTTCTCCGGAAGCTCCGTAGGAGCGGCCCATTCTGCCTGCTCTGAAACGGCGTCACTCGATTGAAATCCGCTCTAAGAGATTCGGGATACGTTTTCCGGGATGTGCTGTCGCGGAGTTCCACTGGGCGACCCCTGCTGCTGCCGCGCACGGAGTGGAACTTCGTGCGAACAGTACCGGGGATCTCAGGGGACCTATCCGTACGCAAGAGATTCGGCCGGACCAGGGTTAACCCATTACCGGAAGTCTGTTGTCCATAGCGGAAACGCCGGCCGGAACTTCGCTTCGAGAGAATTCCCATAAAAAATCCCCGGGGCGGTATCCGTGCCTCCGGGGATTTTTTTTCGAAGAGTTGATAAGCTCACGCGGGGTGCAAGCATCGCGCAACGATGCGGCTCCGCGCGAACTTCCTCGCATGGGAATCACGCAACTGCCGGGCGGCTGTTGTTTCGATGATCGCCATCTACTCCAGCAGCGAGATATGATGGCGGACCGCACCGGCCAGCCCCCCCGTCACCTCCACCATTCCCAGCACGCAGGCAGCATAGGCGTTGTACATCTGCCACGCGCACCGACCGTACGGCATACGCCCTTCGCCGGTGCCGAGCGCCGGACAGAGAACCGAACGGATGGGTGAATCCGGATGCGCCTGGTTGTGCTGGCGCACCGCACGGATCACCCCGCGAAACGCCCAGTAGACGTTGACCGTCTCGGCGATGTTCATCGGTACCCGCATGGTGGGAGCGCTTATCAGATAGGGAATATCGGTGTTGCCCGTTTCCACAACCACCGCCTGCCCCACCGGAAGCTCCCCGTCATGTTCGCTCAGCAGCAGCTTGCGCAGGCGGCGCTCCACCTCCCAGCCGAAATGCTGGGAATACAGGAGATCGAGCGATCCATCCATATACCCGAAACTGTTGGCGGCACTGACGATGGCATCGGCCTTCTCCCGGAGGATATCACCCGAGGAGACTTTTACCGCTTCGGCCTCGCCGAAGTATTTCCGCCATTCGTATTCCATGGCGGGATGATAGGCCTTCAGATGAAATTGTACTTGTTGTAGCATGTGGGGTGAATATACACTTCCCACCCTATTCCATCCTATGCGGAACCGCCCCGCGCCGGCAGGGCGGCTCCGCAAGGAACCGGATCATTTATCCAGCAGCACGATGCGCGCCGTTACGGAGGTTCCGGCGGCGCTGATCCGCGCCAGATATGTGCCGGCGCTCCATCCCGCCGTGCTCACCTGCTCGGCTCCCCTGCCCGCGTCTCGTTCGGCCCTCCTCTGGAACATCGTCCGTCCCAGAGCATCGGTGATAACGATATCGGCCGTGCCCGGCGAGACCAAGGAATACTCCAGGGTGATGCCATCCTCGCGGCGCACCGGGTTGGGGTAGCTGGCGAGCGTCACGGCGGAGGAGCCGGACGTCCCGGCAGGATCATTGCCCGGCATGGCGGTCTTGAACGGGCTGTAGCAGACCTGGTATTCCTTCCATCCCAGCTTGGTGGCGGTCGGGTAGTAGTTCATCACGATGACATCGTCCTTCTCCACCGGCTGGATGCACTTGTCGAACCAGGGCGCGGGAGCATCCGAAACATTCGTGTACTTGAAGCCGCAGGCGCTCTCCAGCTTGCTATCGGTCTTGATAAGCATGAGGTTGCGCTTGTTCGCAGGATCGATAAGACTCGGGCTGTCGGTGACGCCGGTAAGCGCATAGCCGGGCGTGGTGGGAGCATTGATAACTTCGGCGAATGAATGGATGGCATCGTCCCCGCCGTCGCCGTAGAAATACTGCGGCGTCGTAGGTATAAGGGTGCCCTCCTGGAATTCCTGGACGAAGCCGTCGGACCCTCCCAGCCAGCCCACCTTCGTGATACCGGCCACCACGATATTCCCCACCGTTCCCACCTTGGTGATCTCCCGCACGCACAGCCCCCACTCATCGGCGCTGCCATCATCACCGAAATAGCTTGCGGCGCGTATGGATGAGTTCTTGCACGGCTCGGAGGTCGTCTGCAACAGGAACGCCTCGATGGCGCTGCTGGGAGCCGGGCGGCTGGTGGTGGAACCGGTGATAACCAGATCGCCAACGTATTTGCCGGAACGGAGTTCCTGGATGGAATATCCGGTCTCCTGCCCCTGATCCCCGTACATCGCCGAGCCATGCGAGCTGGAGGTATATTTTCCGTTGCTGGCATCCACCCGCATCACGAGCACCTTGTCGTCGAGCCCCGCGGCTTTATCGTTCACCACTCCGGTAGCGATGATATCACCGATGATTCCAGAGGGCGATTTGATCCGCGACTCGTCGATGCCGTAGAGACGATCCTCCGAGCTTGACGAGGAGATCTGATGATCGTAGACCTGGCACCAGATCATATTTCCGATGCCATCCATCCGCCCAAGCAGGGCATCGGCGGGACCGGGAGTATAGGGGAAGGTGTAGCCGGCGAAAATGATGTCATCAGGGTTGGTGGTGCTTCCGTTGCCATACTGCGTGATCGCCACCGATTGCAGCGTCGTGTTCGAGAGATTGATCCAGAAGGACGTTCCCCACAGCGGTGAGCCCGCCGCATCAACCCTCATCACGATCCCCAGCGGATCGGCGCCGGCGCTGACGCGTCCCCACCCCACCACCACAAGATCGCCGTTGGGAAACTCCTTGACATCGGTGGCGCCGCTCTCGGTGAAGGAGGGGAACTGATAGGTGAAGCTCCAGTTGAGATTGCCGTGCGCATTGGTACTGCTCAGCAGCATCTCCGGCACGCCGGATACGTTGCTGACGCCGGCGGAGACCAGATCGCCCTTGGATGTTTCGATGACGCCATTCCCTTCCTCCCCGACCGGATCGGGGCTGCCGAAGGTTTCCAGGAACCGTTGCGCATGCAGCGGCATGCTCCACAGCAGGGTAATGATCCCGAGCAGAAACAGACATGCCCGTGATGTGCGATGAGCTGATTTCTCTGTCATAACTGCCTTCCAGATTAAATAGGATATGTGGGGGTTCATACGAACAGGGCTGTTCGCAGCGCTGCGCGATACGGAGAACTCCGGCATGCAGGTGGTTGTGCGATGGATGAATGCGGGACACGCCATTATTTCCCGGCAACCGGTGGCAGCCTGGAATAATCGGCCCTGAATTATCTTCCGCGTTACATACTCGGGATGGTCAGCTCCGTACCGAACAGGAGGGCATGGAAAATTCATTTATGCCCTGCGGCAACATAGAGGCTGGCAGATGCTTCCGGGAGTACATCTTTGGGGCCCCCCGGCACCTGGCCGCAGCGAACCTGAATCGAGATGCGGTGGCGGTGATGGCTCTGGGAGTTCTCGAGCGAACGGGAAGATTCTACGCGAAGACGCAAAGAGCGCGAAGCGATACTCCGCACTCAGTTTTTCCTGGGATGATGCATATATCCCGGCCGTTTTTTCGGAGCGGTCCGGCCCGCGCACTCCCCAACTCCATACACCCGGCTCCCCCAGATCCGTTCATTGATGACGTTGCGCACCCAGCCGTCCGACTCCAGACTGGCAGGCACCAGGATGCGCGTCAGCACCCGGCGATCCTGCACCACACGCTCCCGGTGGTTCCACCGGACGAAGCAATAGATGACGAGCGGCAGCAGCATAACGCTGCCGAGAGTGATCGCGCGCGAAACGCCGTCCCACCAGCCCAGGAACAGCCCTATCGCCGGTATCAGCACCAGGGGCATACCGAAAGCGCCTGTCAGAAAGGCCACCTCCGTAAAATGGCGGGAGTTGTAGCAGACATCGATATCCGTTCCGATCGGCGTCTCCCTGAACCGGCCTATGAGATAGGGATAGAGAAAGGGATGCATGGAGAGACGGCGCAGGGCGAATCCCTCGGGCAGAAGAGTGCCGTCGAAAAGCACATCATCATAGTGATAATGATGATAGCGCTGATAGCTGCTGAACGGCGCCGTCGGCTCGATGAAGCTCACCTTCCGCAGAATGGTACCGATCTGCTCCGGAGCAAGCTCCGTGGAGATGGTAAAAAGATGCTCGGTATGCCGGGGATTCATCAGGCTCATGATGGGGGACGTACGGGAGATGGGAGCGGAATGATGCGGACCGGAAAGAATATACCGGCAGGAGCATCGGCGGGGCTCTGTCACACATCGAAGAAACCTCGCGTGCGGCAGACCACTATATTTCCCTCATCGCGACACCGGCGGCCGCACTGCGGGAGAATGCTCCCTGGCTGCTCCCCGGCCGCACACATCATTCCATATCGAGAGATCTAGCCATGGAACTATCCCAGCCTCCCCTCCTCCCGCTCCGCGAACGCATGGAGAACTTCATCCTCGACCTCCAGAACCGGATCACCTCGGCGCTGGAACAGGCCGACGGCAAGGCCCGGTTCGATGAGGATCTCTGGGAGCGCCCCGGCGGCGGCGGCGGGATCACCAGGGTGATAAGCAACGGCGCCATCTTCGAGAAGGGGGGAGTGAACACCTCCACCGTGCATGGGCAGCTTCCGGAGAAGATGGCCGAGAGGATGGGAACCGAGGGGGGCGAATTTTTCGTCACCGGCATCTCGCTGGTGCTGCATCCGGTCTCTCCCCGCATCCCCACCGTACACGCCAACTTCCGCTACTTCGAGCTTGCCAACGGCGACGCCTGGTTCGGCGGCGGGGCCGATCTCACCCCCTATATCGCCGATGCGTGGGACGGACGGCAGTTTCATACCACGCTGAAAAAGGCATGCGATCCGTTCGGCGAGGAGCTGTACCCGAAATTCAAAAAATGGTGCGATGAATATTTCTATATAAAACATCGCCGCGAGGCGCGGGGCATCGGCGGAATCTTCTACGATTATCTGCGCGGCACTCCCGAGGAGCTGGAACACCTGTTCGGATTTCAGCAGTCGGTGGCGAATGCATTCCTTGACGCGTATCTGCCGATCGTGGAGCGCCACAGGAACGAATCGTATACCCCCTGGGCCAAGAAATTCCAGCTCCTTCGCCGTGGCCGCTACGTGGAGTTCAATCTGGTCTACGACCGTGGAACCCTCTTCGGCCTGGAAACCCAGGGACGCATCGAAAGCATCCTGATGAGCCTCCCCCCCGTGGTCAATTTCGATTATTCCCCGCCGATGGGAACCACCGAAAACGAACGGGAACTTCTGAGCTGGCTTCAGGAACCGAGGGACTGGGCGGAATAATCCGCAGTGCCCGCGTTCCCGGACTATGAAAAAAAACGGATCGAAAATCCAGAATTATTGACACTTCACTCTATAGGTTCATTCCCTTCAGAGCCGTGAGCCCCTAGAGCGGATTTCAATTCAGGTACGCCGTTTCAGAACTGGAAGCATGGGCCGCTCCTACGGAGCTTCCGAAGAGCATGGGGTGTCGTTTCTACAGATAGGTGCCCCCTACGGGGGCCACGATACGGGGGCCACGATAGCTTAACCATAGTGAAATCCGTCCTAGTAGGCTGTTACGGTAATTCTGGATAGTGCCGGGCGAGCTTCTGTCGTGCGTCGTTCTTTGTAAATCTCCAGCGCAACCTCACCTGCTGACGTGTTTGGCTGTAGGCGTCAATTTCTCGGGTCAACTCCTCCTGCGTA
>JBMDXA010000146.1:0-78058 GCA_048594725.1 Candidatus Kapaibacteriota bacterium | reverse complement strand
CGTCGAGAGCGTCAGCGAGGCCGGCACCGTGATGGTGATGTTGTCGCTTTCATCGCCGCTGAAGGTGACCGCAGCAGCCGAGGCGGCCGTGGCCGCGATGCTGGCGGTAGCGCCCTTGCTGATGGTCCCGAAGGCCAGCGGGGCGGTGGCGGTCGCGGTGATCGGGGTGATGATCGTGGCGGTGCCGTTGAGGCTGGCCGACTGTGCGAAGGCGAGGTTGCCGAGCAGGACGAAGGCGGCGAGAGCGGAGAGGGTCGAGAAGAACTTGTTCATGATCGTAGGAGACTTGAGTTTTTGAAGTTGTTTTCTTGCTGTTCTGAAAAGGGGTACTAACAGGACCGTGCCAGAAGGGATTTATGGTGATTTTTGGAGAATTCCGCGTGTCGCGGTGTGGTGGTGGTGTACGTTTTCCGAACAGAAAACCGGGACCCGGACAGAAACGGGAGCGGGGAGATGGAATCCCATCTCCCCGCCGGCATGTTGCTTCATGGCTTCATCGTATGTCTATCGTTTTATCACCACCTGCGCTCTGGCCCTGCCATTATTCCATACTCGTACGATATAGGTTCCCGGCGGAACGGCGGAAATATCAACCATCGTGCTCAGCTCCCCGATCTCTCCCTCACCTATCCTTCCGCGCAGGATCTCGCGGCCGAGCACATCGCTCATATCGTAGAGAATGCCATTGCCGTTACCACTGTATGCCGTTATGGTCATGTCATCGCCGGCCGGGTTCGGATAGATGAACGCGGCATCATCATCACTCGCGGAGATCCGCGGCTCCTCCTCCACCGACGACGGCAGCCACGAGCCGCTGTGATAGGTCCCGTAGATGCGGCTGACATTCCCGCGATAGTCCTCCCAGACCAGAAAGAGCGTGTCGCCCCGGAATGCTCCTGCCGGATGCGAGACCCGGCCGGCCGTGGCGCTCAGGAGCGTATCGACAACGACCGGCGTGAGATCCTTTCGCAGCACGGTTCCGCGCACACCGCGATCTCCGCCGAACAGGATCACGAACGAGGAATCGGCGCGGAACGGCAGCAGCATATAATCATCGGTCTTCGACCGCATCGTTATCGCGGCCGCGTGCAGGCGGTTTCCGAGCGTGTCGAATATCTCCACATGAAAGCGCGTGGTATCATCGGCATCCCAGGATGTGCGGGCGAAGCGGGGGCCATAGACCTTGTGATATTTCGCATCCATCCGGCCGGCCTGGGAGAGAGAAAGCGAGCCGGCTATCTTCCCCTCCCGTACGAGCAGGCTCCTGGCGGAATCGATAGCGATATATGTTCTGGTTCCCATTGGAATAATGGTCGTTTTCTCATGCACGCCCGGAAGCACGTCCAGCGTCCACGATAGACCGGCCGGATGGTAGGAGTACAGAGAATAACTGCGGAACTGCCGATGCTCATACTTCCGTATCAGAACCGCGATGGTGGATGAATCGGGATCGCATCCGATAATGCTCCCTGTCCATTTGACATCCTGCGGATTGCCGATCCAGCTCCCTGCTTTTACGATCTTATCGAGATTTTTCCATCCAGCCTCTCCCGGACGGGCAAATGCGTACCGGGAAGTAGATACTCGTTCCAAACGCTGAGGGTCCTTCTCGCTTCGGTACATCACACCGATTCCCTCGGTTGTATAATTGTAAGCCAGGCCCACATTTCCCGGAAAAGCTCTATTGCTATCCTGCGAAATTCTTTCCGGCTCACGGAGGCCTCCATCGAACTCCACACGCGGAGGAGGAAGGTAGACGATCCTGTCCCGTATTGTATCCCCCTGAAGATCCCACCGGCCCTGCACGTCGTGAATTGCGGTGTCCGCTTCACGCCAGGTACAGACTAAAGCTCCGGGAAACGGCACAATACCTGGCTGGAGCCGCGTTGGAGGGAATTTGCGCGCGACCGGCACGGCAAGAGTAATCGTATCGGCCAGATGCAGCTCCACGATACTGAGCGAATCGTTCTCCCGCCTGCCCAGACTCAACGCAGAGGGAACGCACGGCATATTGACCAGGACGCCGGTATCGCTGATAGCTCCCTGGCTATCCATCAGGAAGGAGTGGAGATAATGCATGAAACTGGATTCGTTCTCGGAGAATCCGGCATAGACGGCCGCCTGATTGTTGCATCCCGCATTACGGCCATAGGCAATCAGTCTGTACTTGAATTTCGCCGGCCCCTCTATCACATCTCCCGGAAGCGTGTCGATCCGGATCGCCGAGGCAAACGTTTCCATCCGCAGCCGCACGATCGAATACGACGGCAGGCGTTGTTCCTTCTCCGATCCGCTGGACACGACGATGTAATACAGAATAATCCGCCCTCCCGTATCACGCCATACCAGCCCCTGGCGAGGAATAAGATTCAACAACCCCACTGGAAGTATTCTCCCCACAGATGGGACGGTATCGCCGAATCTGGTATATAAAAACAGTATACTGTCGCGCTGCACCAGCAGAGAGCCATCGGTTCCGACATGAAAAGGCTCCAGGAATCCTGGAGCCCCCTTCGATGTCATCCTCCCTGTATTCCGGTTCACGATATAGCTCTTCTCCCACTGGGAATTTCCAATCAGAGCCATTTCCGGCACGGCGGAATTCAACAGGACACCCCCTGCGACCGTGCTGCCGATCTGACCGCTGTCCAGAATAGCCCCGTGCGAATCGAAACGATAATTCCATGTTCGCGTTCCGGCTCCTGGCCGATAGGTGTACCAGATAATACGCCAGCCATGCCCGGCATCACCGAATACTGGAAGCCGCCGATTATTTTCGATATTTATGCTGAATTCATTATTGATCTTCCGTGGCGCTTCCAGAGATAGAGTTCGCGCGTTGAATATCTGGGAATATGTTCCCGCCGGTGCGGAACTATCGTTGTAGAATATCAGAAAATCATCACCGATGGCACCGATGCTGAACGAGGGAGAATGGATGGAGCCGGGCTTCCCGAGCCGCAGTGCAACTCCGAGCGGTTGTCCGTTGCGTACGAGCTGGGTATAGAGCGCCAGGCGGGCGGAACTGTCGGGGCCGAGCTCGGTAGTGGCCCATACCACCATCACCTGACCATTGGCCGAATCGGCTCCCTGCACCTTGGCCGATTCCAGCATCCTGTACCCGGGGTCGGGAGAAGAAATGGGAGTATCCTCCCGCTGCGCCAGCAAAGGACTTGCGAGCAGGAACAGTAGTGCCGCCATCAGCGACAAGGAGCGGAGTATGGACATACGGCAGAATTCCTGTTGATTGCCCTGTTCAACCCACGAGAACATGAAAAGTTAGCCCCCGGAATATCACCCCTCGTATCGGCCACCCCCGGAGAACGCCGGCGGAAAATCGCGCCGTTGTGGTATGTTGCGGAGGTTCTCCCGCTTCACGGAATTGAACGCACTTCAACGAACACCATGATGCAACAGCTCGTCCAGATAGAGATCAGCTCATCGCCGGATTCCCCGCCGCCGTTCCTGTGGGACGACTGGTATGCGGAGGCCGGCGGGCGGAGCATCCATATTCCGGAGGTGCAGGAATATCTCCATCGCATCCACCAGGAGCAGTACCCGCGGTTCGAGGGACCGGTGGCCGAACGGCGTCATGAATTTTCCTCGCCGGAGAGCGCCGCCAAGGCGATCAAGGAAAAGGCGATGGAATTCGGGGCCGATATCGTGGGAGTCTGCGAGATAGCCCCGGAGGATATCTACAACGGAAAGAGCGTGGTTGGCGGATATGCCATAGCGGTGGGACAGAAGATGCTCTGGCGCGAGTTCCAGACCGTTCCCTCCACCGCATCGGCGATAGAATGCATGCGGATCTATCACTCGCTCGGGGAAACGGTGATCCGGCTGGCGGAATATATCCGCTCGCTCGGCTATCCCTGCACGGTGGAGCATCCGATCGGCGACAGCAGCGTGCTGCATGTGCCGATAGCGCTGAAGGCGGGCTTCGGGGAGCTTGGGCGGCATGGCTCGGTGATCCATCCGAAATTCGGCCCGCTGTTCCGGATGGGGAGCGTCATCACATCGCTGCCGATGGCGGTCGATCAGCCGGTGGATGCGGGAATCGGTGCGTTCTGCGACCGCTGCCGCGCCTGCCGCATCTACTGCCCGGCCGATGCCATCCCGGACGAACGCTCCCCGTCGGCGGGAAAGGATCATCTCGGCAACGACCGCTACAAGGTGGATACCGGCCGCTGCTTCCCCTACTTCGCCAAGCATAACTACTGCTCCATCTGCCTGCCGGTCTGCGTGTACAACCACAAGGAATGGGCGCGCGATTTCGAAGGGCACCAGACGAAGCTCTTCCCGGAGGTGGTGATGGCCGAGCCGCCGCACCCCGTGGATACGATACCGGCAAAGGGGCGCCACTGGTACCCGAAGCTGAAGCGCGAGGAAAAGAATGAGGGGTGAGGGGCGCAGATTTCGCATCTTGCATGCACCGGCTGTTCCTCATCTCCCTAATCAATGAATCGTCATGTCCAATAGTGCCGTCCCTTCCGGCGACAGCGACCTGCTTCGTAAAACGATCTTTTTCATCGGTGTCCTCCTCTGTCTTCTCCCCTTCGTCTCCCCTCCCATCGCGCTGGCGGTGGGGCTGCTGATCGGCCTGACGCTGGGTCACCCGTACGCGAAGCTCAACAAGAAATGGACGAAGATACTGTTGCAGGTATCGGTGGTGGGGCTGGGGTTCGGCATGGACCTGGGGAAAGTGCTGGAGGCGAGCCGCGCAGGCGTCCTCTTTACGGTCGCCACCATCGTGGGCACGCTGGTGCTGGGCTATCTGGCCGGACGCGCACTGAAGCTGAGCACCAGAACCGCGCATCTGATCTCCTCCGGCACGGCCATCTGCGGCGGAAGCGCCATAGCGGCGGTGGGACCGGTGCTGAACGCCGATGAGAACGAGATGTCGGTATCGCTCGGCACCATCTTCATCCTGAACTCCATAGCGCTCTTCGTCTTTCCCGCCGTGGGGCATCTTCTCCATCTTACCCAGACGCAGTTCGGCATCTGGGCCGCCATCGCCATCCACGATACCAGCTCGGTTGTGGGAGCGGCCGCACGCTACGGCGAGGAGGCGCTCGGCATCGCCACCACGGTGAAGCTGGCGCGCGCGCTCTGGATAGTGCCGCTCGTGTTTCTGACCTCGTACCTGTTCCGGAGCAAGGACTCCAAGATCACGATCCCCTATTTCATCCTTCTGTTCGTGGTGGCATCGGTGCTCCGCACCTATATCCCGGCCGTGGCCTCCATATCCGACGCTATCGTGATGCTCGCGAAGATCGGCCTGACGCTGACGCTGTTTCTGATCGGTGCGGGACTGTCGCGCTCCATGCTGAAGACCGTGGGGGCGCGGCCGCTGATTCTGGGGCTGATCCTCTGGGTGGTGATATCGCTGGTCTCGCTCTGGGGGGTGATGAGTTTTCTGGAATAGACGGGTCGATTGACGATTGCCGATTTTAGATTTTCGATTATCTCCTTGATACGCCTCCATAAAAAAGGGCCGGAGCAGAAGCTCCGGCCCGATCATTATCAGCCGTCAGCGATAGGGGCGGTTCGTTTTCAGAAGCGCCGCTTCCCGCCGGGACCGCCCGGCCTCCTGCCGGGAGGAGGCCCGCTCCGCTTGTGCCCCTCGAAGGCACGGCGCTCTCTGAACGGCCCCACATCCTGCTTGGTAGCCAGGCGGATATTCATCTCGCGGCCACGGACCACAACGCCCGCAAGCTCGGTAATCACCTGATCGCTATAGCGGGCCGGCACCTCCACGAACGTGAAGTCGTCGTAGATGTCGATGGCACCGATCGAACGTCCCGGAATATCCGCCTCGTTGGCGATGGCGCCCACGATATCGGACGGGCGGATGCCGTCGCGGCGGCCGAAGTTGATGAACAGCCTGACCATGCCCGGCTCCGACGGCGCCACGCCATCGGCCTCCGGCTCCATCGGGACAACCAGGGGCTTGTCCCCCTGCGCCATCCGGACCGCCGCGGCTGCTATCTCCGCCATATCGCGCCCGCTCTCCTCGGCCAGCTCCTCGGCCAGCGAGAGGTACAGATCCAGTTCCTCCTCCTGAAGCATCTTCAGCAGGCGTTCCTTGAAGAGCGCCATACGGCGCGCTGCAACGTCGGCGCGGCTGGGAAGCTTCTTGGGGGTGAGGCGATGCCCGGTGTAATGCTCGATCTCCCGCATCATCCGCTCTTCGCGCGGGGCCACGAAGAGGATGGCGGTTCCGGTGCGCCCCGCACGCCCGGTACGGCCGATGCGGTGCACATACGACTCCGGATCGTTCGGGATATCGTAATTGATGACCAGGCCGATCTGCTCGATATCCAGACCGCGCGCGGCCACATCGGTAGCCACCACGATCTCTATCTGCCCGGCGCGCATCTTCCGCACAACGCTCTCGCGCTGCGACTGGGTCATATCTCCATGCATCGCCTCGGCCTCGTAGCCGCGCGCCTGGAGCTTCTCGGCGATATCGGCGGCACCCAGCTTGGTGCGGGTGAAGATGATGATGGCATCGCCATCCTCGGCCGCCGCCCTGGTCTCCAGCAGCTGCGTCAGCACATTCAGCTTCTGCTTCTCATTGACATGGAAGTAGTGCTGCTGCACCGAGGGGACCGTCAGGGTCTTGTGCTTGATCTCGACGTTCTTCGGCTTGTTGAGATAGCGCTCGGTGATCCGGCGCACTTCGCGCGGCATGGTGGCCGAGAAGAGCGCGGTCTGGCGTCCTTCCGGCGTCTGCCCGAGAATCCACTCCACATCCTCCAGGAATCCCATCCGGAGCATTTCATCGGCCTCATCCAGCACCACGAAGCGGAGCGACTTGAAGTCGAGGGTGCCACGGCGCAGGTGATCCATCACCCGTCCCGGCGTCCCGACCACCACATGCATGGGGCCGCGCAGGCGCACGATCTGCTTCTGGATGGAATCCCCGCCATAGATCGGCGTCACGCGGATACGCCCGAGATGCTTGGCGTAGGAATGAATCGCCTCGGCCACCTGGATGGCGAGTTCGCGCGTGGGGGTGAGGATCAGCGCCTGGAGTGCACCACGGCTCAGATCGAGCCTGTCCAGGATCGGCAGGGAGAAGGCGGCGGTCTTGCCGGTGCCGGTCTGTGCCTGTCCTATAAGATCGTTTCCGGCCAGCAGAAGGGGAATGGTCTGCTGCTGAATAGGGGTGGGGCTTTCATAGCCGAGATTGCTCAGCGTCTGGGTGAGCGCATCGCTCAGGCCGAGTCCTTTGAACGTCTCCGTATCGGGTGTTGCTGCTGTCTGCTCTTGTTCCATATCACGTTCCATTTCCATAAATCCCTTAAATCCCTTTCCTGCAAACTGTAGTAAGATGCGGCGCCCGCACTGATTCCACGCCAGATACCTGAGGATCGGAGCACAGGATGCGCCTGGCATATCTCGCAGATCATCATATCCACCTGAACCGATACGCCGAATAACCGCGGCCACTAGTCGCTGGAAAGGAGATCACCCTGAGTCAGCCACGGATAACCCCTATGTTACGGATAATTCCGGCGACCTGCAGCCTCCGGACCCATGACAAAACGTATGGCGGGGAGCACTGGAAAAAAACAGGGAAAATTGTTTGTACCGGATAGTACGGGATGGGGGATTGCGGCAAAATCAGGGCGGGACCGAAATAATGCGTTGCAAGAAGATACGTGACCGGCGTGCGGACTCTCTTTATTGTTGCGTCCCGTTCTGCAACTCGCAGCCGGAGCAATGCGGCGCGCCGCTTGCTTCTTCCGGCGGGACCGCGAACCCCGGGTTCTTCGTGCGGGCATCCCCCCATTGAAAGGATGACCATGTCCCGGTACTTCCTCACAAGACCGATCCGAAGCATATGACAGATAATCGTTCTACCACCAACCGTTCGGTGGTGCTGGTGGCGATGGTGCTCGCCATGTTCATGGCGGCGATCGAAGGCACCATCGTGGCAACGGCGATGCCCAGCATCGCGGCCAAGCTCGGAGGGTTCTCCCTCTATAGCTGGGTGTTCTCCTCGTTCCTGCTGATGCAGGCGGTCACCGTGCCGATCTTCGGCAAGCTCTCGGACCTGTACGGGCGCAAGCCGGTGTTCATCGGCGGCATCGTGATATTTCTGGCCGGCTCCATCCTCTGCGGCTTCGCCCCCACGATGGTGATGCTGGTGGCCTACCGGTTCCTTCAGGGGATCGGCGCCGGGGCGGTGCAGCCGATCACCGTGACGCTGGTGGGGGATCTCTACTCGCTGCAGGAGCGGGGAAGGGTGCAGGGATATATGTCGAGCGTCTGGGGGATCTCCTCGGTGGTGGGGCCGCTGGCCGGAGGACTGATCGTGGAGAAGGCGAGCTGGTCGTGGATCTTCTGGATCAACGTGCCGCTCGGCATCCTGGCGATCGTCCTGATGTGGCTCTTCCTGCACGAGGATGTACGCCATGAGAAGCGAAGCATCGATTTCGCCGGGGCGGGACTGCTGCTGGCGGGGGTATCATCGCTTATGCTGGCGCTGACGCAGGGGGGTGACTGGGGAACCGGAGCGGTGGCGGGGCTGGTGGGCGTGTTCCTGCTGGCACTGTTCCTCTTCATCCGGCAGGAGCGCCGCGCGCCCGATCCGGTGATGCATCTGGAGCTGTGGAAGAACCCGCTCATCGCGCTGGCGAACGTGGCAACGCTCACCGCCGGCATCGCGATGATCGGCCTTATCAGCTTCCTGCCGACGTTCGTGCAGGGGGTGCTGGGAAGCTCGGCGCTGGTGGCGGGATTTGCGCTCTCGGCGATGTCGATCGGCTGGCCGCTGGCCGCAGTGGTTGCCGGGCGCATGTTCGTGCGGCTGGGGGTGCGGAAACTGGCACGCATCGGCGGGGTTACCACCATCACCGGCAGCCTGCTGGTGGCATTTCTGGCGGGTAACGGTGCGGTGCAGGCCGGCATCGGCTCGTTCATCCTGGGGGTTGGGCTCGGCCTGCTGAGCACCACCTACATGGTGGCGATCCAGAGCAGCGTGGAGTGGACCCAGCGGGGGGTGGCAACCGCATCGAACATGCTGATGCGCATTCTGGGCAACGCGCTCGGCGCGGCGGTGTTCGGCGGCCTGCTCAACTTCTGGCTGGGACGGATTCTGGAACGGAACGGGCTGGCCGGCAGGGTCTCGCTCGACAGCATCCAGGATCTGCTCGGCGGCGCCTCCGCGCACGCGGAACATCTCACCGCGCCGATGCTGGAGGTGCTCCGCAACGGGCTTTCCGAGAGCCTGCATCTGGTGTTCTGGGGGATAGCTCTGTTTGCCACGATCACCCTTATCGCAAGCTGGCTGGTGCCCAACCTGAAGCCGAAGAGCGACCCCGAGCCGGCCATGATGATCGAGTAGAAAAGACGCTGAAGAAAGAGTTCACGGGAAGCCGCAGAAAGCGCACGCAGAGAGAACATCATGCTGCTTGCGCCCTGGCGGCTTCCCGTAATTTTTGGCAATTATACATCTGCACAGACCCAACCATGCCAGATGCATCACGCAAAGCCGCGAAGGCGCAAAGAAGATGTCTTTCTTCGCGGCTTTGCGTGGATTCTGCTGGGAGTGCCTACCTAGGGTCACTGGAGTATATAGTTGCCTAATTTTTTTATCCCTCCCGGAACATTCCTCTACCGCAGCGGCTGGTACCGGCCGGCCGGGATATCCCGTGGCGCCAGATCGAACACCTCGGCCAGAAGCTCGTAGGAACGCAGCCGCGCGGCATGATCGGTCATGATATCCTGGATCATGAATTCATGCACGTTCAGCTCGGAAGAAAGCCGCTCCAGCGCGGCGCGCACCTGCTCCGGCGTGCCGCCGATGAACCTGGGGGGCTGATTGGCGGCATCCGCTCTGGGGAAGCTCGGGACGAAGCCAAGCTCCGCAATCGCCTCATCCGGGGCCGGCACCAGCCCGCTCATATCGCGGCGCGCGAGGCGCTGGTAGACCACATTCACCGGGGCGCTCTGGCGGCGTGCCTCCTCCTCGGTATCGGCGCAGATCACATGCACGCTCAGAATCACCTGCGGCTCGGGTACGCCAACCGCCAGCGACGATGGCTTGAACCGGCTCCGGTAGAGGTTCAGCGCTCCGGGCGTTCCCGGCTGGTTGATGAACCCCGCAAAGGCATAGCGCAGCCCCAGCTCGGCCGCCGCCGATGCGCTCCAGGGGCTTGAGCCGAGCAGCCAGATATCGGGCAGATCCTCGTTGCGCACCACCTTCACCGTTGAAAAGGGATGATCGTCCGGGAAGCTGCCGCCGAGCCAGCTCACCAGCTCCTGAAGCTGCTCGTCGGAATCATCGATGAGGAACCGGCCGGAGCGGTCGCGCTGCAACGCCAGATCGGTAACCGGCCCGGTGGTGGCGCGCCCGATACCGAGATCGATGCGGCCGGGAAACATGGCGCTCAGCGTGCTGAAGTTCTCGGCCACCTTGAAGGGGCTGTAATGGTTGAGGAGCACCGAGCCGGAGCCCACACGGATGGCCGAGGTGTGTGCCGCCACCAGCGGTATCAGCACTTCCGGTGCCCGCCCGGCCATCGCCATGCTGCCATGATGTTCCGCATACCAGATCCGCTCATAGCCCAGGCGCTCGGCATGCTGCGCCAGATCGATCGTATTGACTATCGCGTCATGGGGGATGCCTCCGGGGGGAACGGGAGAGAGGTCGACGATAGAAAGTTTCACGTGCGTATCTCGTGCTTGGTTCAGGGTTGTCAGTATGATGGCCGAGGCATCGCCGAAGCGACGGCCAGGGCCGGGGGAGAGTATACGAAGATTCGCCCATCCTCTCTTTCTGCGTTCAACCTCTTTCCCTATCCACCACCCGGCCGCTCATCATCCGCCCATGAGCCAGGAAAATGCTCCCGGCATTGCAAACATCGGCCATCCATATTCATCACGGCGCATAGCTCATCCGTTCCGAATAAATACTCTGTGGGTACACAAATATGTACTCCCCTCGATATGAACAAAAACCCATTTTCCTGTGGTCAACAATGAACACGGCCATGGATTTTGTACCTGCTATCCCGGGATATATGGCTCACTCTTCATTTTCCCAAGGTTTCCCCATCCGCATCTGCCATCACACATTCATTCCGGTACACCACAACAACCATTCGGTACACGCACGCCGGGCGATACCGGCATATATCAGACAACCACATCACCATTTATGAGCATGCGAACAACACTCCGTCGGAATACGCCCGGCTATGTAATACGAAGACTGCTTCTGCTGTCATCAATAGCCTTTCTGGCCGCTACCACGATCCCAGCACAGATACTCATTCATCCGCAACGAAAATTCCAGTATACCTATGGTACGCCAGGAACAGAGCAAACGAAAAAATGCCATCCTCTGGAACGGACCAAGGGAGGGGAATATCTGATGGTAGGAAGCACTGGTACCGGTAACTCCACCCAGATACTCACCATGCGCACTACTATCCAGGGGAACACTATATCCGGCACAAGGGCCTATCAGGGATTGCACTCGGCGGGAACCGAAGGAACCGATATCCATGTCACCTCAGACGGGGGATTCATTGTCCTCGGCAACCGGGATGTATATCGATCCGTTGGCAGCAGCATCCCTGGCGATATTATGGTTATCAAAGCATCTCCCAACGGTACAATCTCCTGGATGAATAGCTATGGCACATTTCAATACAGGGAACAGGGATATGCGATCCAGGAAACAAGCGATGGCGGATATATCATAGCCGGTATGATGGACATGAAACCTCAGACCAAACCCAATGCTCTCCTGATGAAGCTGCGGAAGGACGGGTCACTGGAATGGCGTAAAGAATATGCGGACGCTACGTGCGGGCTTACCGCTCATGCAGTTCAGGAAGCTGATGGCGGAGGATACATCATCGCAGGCATGACATATACTCCCGGAACCCATGACAAGAACGCTTTCATGATGAAAGTTGGCAGAGATGGTACCTTCAGCTGGTACCAGGATTTCGGTGATGATGGCTTGTGGGAGATATTCTACTCGGTGTCTAAGGGATATCGCGGAGGCTTTATCGCCAGCGGCTCCAAAGGGTCCGACATGTACGTTGTCAGGGTAAATGACGATGGCTCCCTGGCATGGTCTAAGACCTATACCGGCCCGGGCGGAAGTACCGATATCGCCTATGACATCAAGCGGAGCCTCAATAGCTATATGATCGGCGGGCAATTGGATGGCTTGAAGGCATGCCTGCTGCGTCTGAACGAGGAGGGGAATGTGGAATGGGCGAAAACCTATGCTCCCCCCGGCGCCACAACCAGCGCTATGTCGGTGGTGTTCTCTGAAATGGGATATACTCTCGGCGGTGAGACAAGCAGCAACGGAGGCGACTTCTATCTCGTTAAAACCGATGGCGCCGGCAACGCCGGGTGCAATACCGAAGCGGTTAGTATGCAGACGACTTCTCTTGGTGGAGGAGCGAACGCTTATCTCGGTACACTGGCAAGTGGAAACTTCGAGATCAGCGGAGATATCGCCCATAGCTCTATTTCCATTACCGAACAGCAGATCTGCTTCAGCCAGGAGGAGCATATTTATGATGGGGCTGTGCTTCCCGACCGTGTGTATCGTCATGATTCCGATCAGGGACCGATCCTTGCATGGGAGGAGGGGAACCCGCAGGATTACGCGATTGCGCCCTTTATGTTCCCTGACCATATATGGCGTTCAGAGGCGATATGGGTGCGTCCCATGCGGGACAACATCATTGGCGAGCGCTCAGTCGGCGCATTCTACGAGAACGAGTTCCATCATGAGGGTCCTGATTTCAGCGAAGGGACCAATTACATCTATGTGCCAGTCGAGAATCATGGCAGCACTGCCTCGGCTGCGGCAGATCTGGAACTCTACTGGAGCCTGGCCTCCACCAACCTCAAATGGCCTTCCAACTGGATCGATTACAGCACCGAAGATGGGATCATGAAGGGAGACAGGATCGCATCTGTTTCCATTCCCTCCATTCCCCCCGGGGGCCTGTACGTGGCAGAAATCCCCTGGAACACTCCGGACCCCGCCGATTATGACGACAGAACCCCCGCCGTCTCGTTCCTGGCCCGGTTCCTCTCACCGGAAGATCCGATGACGGTCGAGGAGACCGATAACACCGCACTGAATGCCATCAACAATAACAACATCATCTGGCGCAACGAGATAGTCGTTACCGCCGGGGACATGTCCCCGGATGATCCACAGGCAAAGACAGTTTTCCTCCGTAGCGGCATCAATGGGGATGAGGCAACAATGCTTACCTTCTCGGTGCCACAAGATGAGCAGGGACTGAATCCGGTCATCACCGGGGGAAAAGTCATCGTCGATCTTGGTCAGGAACTATACGATCGCTGGGAGGCAGCCGATTTCCCAGGAGAAAACATCGAGCCCCACGAAGGCACGGAAGTCATCATCACGGGCGAAAATGCATCCATCCATGGGCTGGATATAGCAGAGGGCGAGGAATTTCCGGTCAGCATACGATTCGAGTGTACGGATTCACCTCTTCCCTACCCGCAGTACTATCACTATGATGTGATGCAGAACGGCGGCATCGGCGGCGTTACGTTCGAGCTCCGGTTCCCAGCCGATGAATACCAATGGCTGGAAAAGCCGGCAACAAAGGACCGTACCGCCCATACCCGCATGAGGCTCAATGCACATCCCAACCCGGCAACGGGCACTACGGTCATCAGCTATGCACTCTCGCAGCCAACGCGAGGCAGCCTCGCCATCTACGACATCACTGGCCAGCTTGTCCGCACGCTTATCTCGGAACGAGAGATGACGGCGGGCATACACACTATGCAGTGGGATGGTACTGACGTGGCCGGCGTTCCGGTGAACAATGGCGTGTATATCTACCGGCTGGTAACTCCAGCAGAAACGATGGACCGCCAGATCATCATGGTCCGATAATGGGCGCAACATCCGGATGAAACAGTTATCGAGGCGTGCTCTGGCACGCCTCTTTTTTGGAGACAATGTCGGCAGATTTCGTTTACGGATATCAGCGCGGTATGGTCCTCGCCGCTGGGTATCAGCATCGTGGGCGCTACATTGCATCTGCGGTCCCGGAACCATCTTCTCTCCCTCTTATGAGGCGATGAAGCCGGGCGATTCAAGGAGCATGATACAATGATGAGATCCCTTCCGCTTGCAATCCTGGCGTTTCTCCTCCTCGCAATATCAGGCGTGCGGGGGCAGCAGTCCGATATCCGCCTGTCCGGCGATATCCCCCGGCCGGTCCTCCCGGCCGACGCGCAGATCCAGGCTGCCGACAGCATCGGCGATCTGGCGCTGGTTGTGTGGGGAAGCACCGTTGCGCAGACCGGCGGCGCCCCACGGAATGTCCTTGTGATGCAGATAGTCAGGGGAAACGTTCCGCTCGGCACACCGGCAGTACTCACATCGCCGGAGGCACGCCCCTCCGGGTTCGTGCAGGTGCTGGCGATTGGGGGCCGGTTCATGGTGCTCTGGAACGACCGGCGCGAAGGACCATTGCAGGCCTATCTCCGCCGCGTGGGGGACGATGGCTCGCTCTCGGCGGAGGAGATGCTGGATGGCGATGCGATTGCACCGCAGGGCGCCGCGTGGGGCACGCGGGCCGGGGGATACGATCTCCTCTGGAACAGCAGCAACGGAACCATTCGCGGCCGCAGAGCCGATGCAGATGCCACGTTTGCGGAAGCCGCACGCACGATCGCGGCAGGCTCGTTCGCCCGGGCACTCTCTCCGGCCGCACTCCCCGGCACCACCCTGCTGGATCGCGGCGCGGCGGGATGGCTCATCCTCTCCGGGAACGATTCCCTCCGGAGCTTCACCTCCACTCTCCCCTATCACGTCGGCAGTGATGGCAGTCTTCGTACGATCGAGGGGAACCGGTTGCATCACTTCGCCTGGCTTGCCGATCTCCAGCCCCTTCGCTCCGTCGCGATCCCGGTTCCCGATACCGCCCTCGCGGGCTCCATCCTGGTGGGCCGCGACCCGGCGGGGCGCCCCCTCGTCACCTACACCGTGCTGCGGCAGCGGAACATCGGGACGGACTTCATCTTCACCTATCTTCAGCCGTACGCGATCGTGGAGACCGCGCCGGGCATCTTCAGCGCTCCGGAGCCGGCCGGGGCGGGAGCCGAAGTGCTCTTCACCACCAGTTGCCATACGGTGTCCGTAGCGGCCGACAGCGTTCGCATCGAGCGCTCCTGCATGAACCGTTATCTGGTCTCCCTCCATCTCCGTATCTCCACCACGGCTCCCGAAGGCTGCTCCCCCCCCGCCGATACCTGGCAGGAGACGATCTCGCAGGTCTTCGCCGACTCGGTTCTCTTCTCCCCGTCGCAGCGCTATCCGTACGGCAACTACGATCCCTGCGCCCCCATTCCGCCGGTGACGGTGCTGCGCCTGGCATCCGACTCGGCGAGCATGGTGGCGTTCGCGCGCGATTCGGCGGCCATCCGCCTCCGGGCGCCGGCGGCCATGCAGAACGTGAATATTCCTGAAGTGGACCCGGCGCTGGCAAAGGAAGGAACTACGATTCTGGTGGGATGGCGCACAACGGGGAGCACCCCGTCGGCGACCGCCGGCATCTGGAACCGGGCCGGTGAGGGGATGAGCACTCTGGAACGGCTCCCGCTCGGGGAGATAAGCGATGCTTCCATCAGAACGCTGGGAAGTTCGTTGCGGCTGGCTACCGAGGATCGTTCCTCGCTCGCCGGCAGCGGAGGTGGCGGGGCCATCCTGGAAGCAAAGACCCATCTGCGCGGCGAGTTCCCGGAATATGCGGCCGAGTGGGATGATGCCGCCTACTACCGGCTGGGCAGCTCAGGATGGCAGAAAGTGAATATCAGCATGAGCTCCGCAGCGGAGGCCACTTCCTCGATGCTCTCGGTGAAATACAATCCCGATGAAAAGACCACGCTGCTCGCCATTCAGCGCACCAGCCCCGCCACCGGATATTCATGGACACAACTGATTCTCTGGGATTCTCTGGGAGGGGAAGTATGGCGGGGAGATAGCGTGCCGTGGGTGGAGGGGCTTACGCCGCAGTATATGCCGCTGCGGGACTCGCAGAGCGTTGTGGCCTATCTGGGAGGAATGCAGTATATCAACGGAACGGAACTCCGCGAAAGAGGCACTACCGCCGGACTGCGCCAGGGGGGCTATGCGCCGTTCATCAAATTGTATGGGGAATTTCTGGCCCAGCCGTACGAGATTTTTTCTCGCGGAATTATTCTGGAAATAATCGGCCCCGATTTCACTATACCGGCCACCAGCCCCCCGCTGCAATTTCTGGAAACGCTGCCGGCCCCGCCGTTCGATATGCTGGCGCTTCTGCAGCATCCTCTGGATTCCAGTCTCATTTTTCTGTACGGCGATTCCGCCGGGGTTCATATGGACCTGTTCAACCGGGAACTTATCCCGCAGCGGTCCGGGGTGACGATCAGCGCCACAACCGGTTTTGCGGGCGAGCTCTCGGCGCTGATGCATGGCGATTCTCTGTTCGTCACCTGGAGCGACACGCGCAACGGTGTTGCCGATATCTACGGCCGCGCCATTCGTCTGAATGGAACGTCCGGAGTGGCGGCACCGCACGTTGCCGGAACAGCGCTGCACGGCCTGCGGGTTGCGGCCGCGCCCAATCCCGCCGCTGGCAGCGTCCTCTTTTCATGGGAGGCCGCGGCATCCGATCAGGAGGCGGCGTTTCTCATCACCGATATGCTCGGGAACCGGGTGGCGCAGTTTACCGCTCCTGCGGGCGCCGGAGAGCTTCGCTGGGATTGTTCGCTCCTTCCGCCGGGGGCTTATCATGTGACGGTGGCGGCCGGCAACCGACGGGGGATCTGCAAACTGGTACGGCAATAACAACGATTTCCGGAAGTACCGGCATCCGGGGATGTTCTCTCCCGGACCGAAAAACCTGAATATCCTGTTATAACGATCGCGGGCCCGGTAGCATGCCGGGCCCGCAACGTTCATGCGAACATCGGAGAAGGACGTCCCTCATATATCCTTGCACCGAACAGTCCACATCAGGTATGAATGATTCTCCGCACCGCCGGGCGGTCAATACGACGATGCATCGGTCAGCATCTGGTCGCCAAGCAGCCTGTAGCCGAACAGGTAGCTTCTGGTGCGCGAGCACATCGTAAGGGTCGTGGAGATGGTATTGGGCGTATTGACGCCGTCGCTATCGCACACGGGAGTATTTTCCAGTATCAGCGTCACATCGTCGGCCATCACCGTATAATTTCCCGGGTGCAACCCGGTAAAGCTGAACGCGCCGAGCAGATCGGTCACCGTGGCTTTTATCTCATCGACAATGCCGTCGTAGTTGTAATCGGCGGCCAGATGTACCACGGTGAGCGGTATTCCCAGTTCCAGCAGGCCCTGGCTGCAATTACCGCCGCTTTCATAATAGAGCTTGCCGCTGATGACGCCATCGGTATAATCCGGGCGCAGAGGAGCCACCGCAGTTCCCGACGCATTAACGCCAGTCACATCGAACGGGAAGCGTATCGCATTCAGGTTGCCCAGATCCATACCGCTGATGGAGACCTGGTAGCTACCGGCCGGCAGGCTGGCGGCCTGATAATCCATGGTATTCCGGTCAAGCGTCGCCGTTGCAAGACGGAACTGTTCCCACTCCAGATTTCCCGACGGATTGTTGTTGGCATACCGCGTCCCCGATGGGGTGATGACCTCGTAGCTGGTACCGCTGGCACGGACGAACACGGCGGTACGGGAATTATCGGGAGGATTGCTGGTGGTGGTGCCACCGGTAGCCTGACCGGATGAATTCTGGCAGGGAACGCTGCTGGTTGCCACTCCCTCGGCCCGCGCCGCGCCGGTGGCCCAGCTCGGTATCCCATTGGGAGTATCGCTGTCGTCGGTGTCGTTATCGGTGCAGTCGTACGAGCCGCGATCGAAATCACCGTCCCAGATCGAGAGCGAGGTAAGCGCCGCCGTGACATCCATGGTAAAACGCCATGTGCCGTCGTAGGTGGTGGGGATCAGCGTGGGATATGCGGGATAGATCACCGCCGCATCGAGCGCGCTCCCCAGCGGCGCGGCGAATGTGACGGTGGAGGATCTGTTCAGCACGATGGTGCCGTTGGTTCTGATCTTGAAGCTGCTCCAGTGCATGGTTGCCACGTCCGTGCTTCGCACGCTCAGCATATAGAAATAACTCCCGCTTCCGCATCGCGCCGCCGAGGAATTATTCAGCGTGATGGTGTACCACCCGTTATTGATCATCGCATCGCCGCGCCATTCCCCCACCTTGGTGGTGCCGGTGGCATTCCCCTCGGGGTCGGCATAAAGCGTGAAGATCAGCGGCACCGTT
Organism: Candidatus Kapaibacteriota bacterium; assembly: GCA_048594725.1. Lineage (GTDB taxonomy): Bacteria > Bacteroidota > Ignavibacteria > OLB7 > OLB7 > JAFDZV01. Next base: position 59,711 of record JBMDXA010000146.1, on the reverse strand, counting down.
CCCTGATCGAAAACGCCGTAGGTATCGCCATCGAAGATCCCGATCTCGATGGATGAGGAACTGGAAGGGGATGCCAGCTTGAAAACCAGCGAATTATCTCCGAGCGTCTGAATACTTCCTCCGGTCAGAGCGAAAAATCGCCCGTCGGTAGTGCTCGCTGTGGGGAGATAGGAATATTGTGCCGCCAGATGTATCGCAGCCAGCGGGTATAGAAGAGCAGCAAGGATAAATGCGCAGAGCATCATCCCTACGGAAGAGCGTTCGGTCATGGTGTATCTTTCGGCAGAGTTAGTAAATGGACCGCCCGTATCCGATCACTCGCATACGGATCTACTTGCCGGAACAATTCCCTCCATAGCGCCGTCTGGTGCGGACGGCATTCCGCAGGGGGATATTCGCGAGGCGGCGTGGACTGCCGGCCGGGGAATATTCAGTTCCGTTCATGCGCTGCCAGCCGTGCCCGCAAAAGGGGTACGGAACGAACAGAGCATACGCTTCCATGCCATCCGGATACTGCATTACTGCACATGCAGCGGAAGGGGCAGGAGAACGTTGCAACGGCGTGTGGGGGCACAGACCGTGGTTTGTCAGGGAGCAAGTGGGGTGTTCGCCGGTTAAGGCTCACCGTGGAACGTGGGCGGGCAAATACAGCAGCCACCGGCAACAAATGCCGGAAAAAGGATCAACAGCAGCGTCCGCCTGATATTCTGCACGGAAGGTGGGGACCATCCATATCAGGAAGACCGAAGTAATGGATACAAATATATCCCGTGGGCACCACATCTGCAAACGTAGTACATCGGAAAATATTTTCCGTCGTTAAAAGCTTTTATTCCGGATCGGTGCGGGGAGCTGCAAGCTCATCCAGACTGACGGCATTGCGGGTGCGCCGGTATTCCACCAGTCCCTCCTCCCCTTTTGCCTCCGCCCAGCGCTGCATCATATCCCGCTCGGCAATCAGCTCCATCTCCGGCACGCCGAACCCGCAGGAACTCTGCACAAACTCGATCTCGCCGATGATGATCTGCCGGACCGAGAGAAACGAGGGGAAACAGCCGGCCAGTTCCTCCCACTGCTCCGATTCCCTGGTGACCACCCTCGCACGGCAGTACAGACGCACGATCTGCGGCCGACCCTGAAAGGCACAGAACATAAAGGTGAGCCGGCCGTTTTCCGCCACGTGCGCGGCGGTCTCGTTGCCGCTTCCGGTCAGATCCAGATACATCACCTCGCGCGCATCACGAACCCGGAACGTATCCAGTCCCTTCGGCGAGATATTGACGTGCCCGTCCGCTTTCAGCGGCGCGCTTGCAACGAAGAAGAGAGGCTGAGCCTCCATGAAGTTCCGGAGTTCCGGCGTGATGGCCTCGTACCGCTTTCCCATGATGAAACAGAATTATCAATATGTGCTGATGCGATAATCGGTCATCCGGCCTGCGGATGAACATACGGGCGCGCCTAATACCAGTCCGATTGCGGAGATATTCAGGCACGATACGGGAACGGAAGAAAGGGGCTCACCCTGTTTTTCAGGATGGCGATCAGTTCCGGGTCCATGAAATCATAATCATCCGGAATATCCAGACAGATGACCCTGGTGCCGGCGAGATAAGGTTTGAATTTCGTCCGGACCTTGTTCCGGTGGCTTTTCTCCATCACGAAGATGATATCGGCCCATTCCACAAGCTCCGGGGAGAGCGGATTCTCCGCGTCGTTGTTGGTTCCGGCCGATATGCACTCTATTCCGGGGTGACTGGCGAACACCTGCTCGGCCGTCGGACTGCGCAGCCGGTTCTGGCTACAGACGAAGAGAATCCGTTTCATGCCCTTGCTCCGGTTCAGGAGGTCTCACCGAGCGTATACTCGAACTGGTAGGAATGTTTTCCATCGGTGATAGCGATGCTCATCGTTCCCGCAAGCCCGGCAAGCTCTCCGGTTCCCGAATCCGGGACCACCGTGATGCTCAACTGCTGTGCTCCGCGCTCCATCAGACCGTTGTGCTGCAATACGAAGGTGCCGCTGCGGCCGTGCAGGGTGCCGCTCACCCGCTCCATCGCCACATATCCGGCCGAGCCCTTGACCTCGGTGAGCGCACCCAGCATCTCCCCTCTGCTTGTGGCCTCGATATCCCCATGAAACCGCTTGTCGATCGCCATGCGTCCTATCGTCGGATCACCGGCGTTCTCCTGATGCTCCTGTGGGGTCAGCGTTACTTCGAACTCCCCGCTTGCGTGCGTCGCCATCTCTATCCCTGATGATTATCTGTGAAGTATTTCGTTCCGGAGGAAATTATTTACGGCGGCCATGATAGCAGAAAATCTGCACTGCGATAGAACCACCATCGCACGCGGCAGATCCGGATCTACGAGGCCACCTCGTCGATCAAACCATATTCCTCTGCTTCGCGCGCATCGAACCAGCGCCCTTCCTGGAAGGCGGCATGCACATCAAGCTCGGGCTGCCCCGTAACTGTGACGACAAGATCTATCAACGTTTTCTGCATGCGCAGCAGCTCCTTGAAATAGGTCTCCGGGTCCACCGACGGCTGTACCGCCCCTCCCTTCAGTGGAGTCAATGCGATACGCGCATGCTGGGTGCTCCGCCGGTATCCTTTGCTGCCGCTCGCCAGGATGACGGCCGCGGTCCCTTGCGCGTTTCCCAGGCAGAGCGTATGCACCGGCGCACGAAGATACCGGATGGTCTCGATGATAGCCAGTCCGGAGGAGACGTCGCCTCCCGATGAATTGATATGAAGCTGGATCGGGGAGGAATCATCCTCACGTTCCAGATAGAGCAGCATCGCGATGACCTGCGCGGCGGCATCGTTATCGATGCCCCCTTCAAGAAGGATGATCCGGCGTTCGAGCAGTTGGTGGAAGCTCTTGCCGGCCGATCGCGCCCCGCCACCGGAGGAGCCCTCCGCTGCCGGCCCTTCAAGGCTGCCGGGCATATCGCCGGAAGCCTTGGGTGGCGGGTTCCAGGAAAGCGTACCGATCCGGAAAGGCTTTTTGAACATGGCTGACACTCCGATGATAATTCCTGTGCGGATAGAAAGCGGCTACAATCGCCGCGCAAATTCCGTGAACGCTTCGCGTACGGCATCGGGCTGCTCCACCCAGAGAAAATGGGCGGCATCATCGATGATTTTTCGCGTAACATGTTCTCCCTGGAATTTCGGGTCATCCCAGAGATCCTGCGCCACGATGCGGTCGTCCGATCCGCTCAGGATAAGGGTCGGCAGCGATTTCGGCCACCATCTGGCAGAATAGATATGATCGAAATTCCTGTCTGACCAATCCACGGCCGCGAAATTATAGGGCATGCGCGCCAGCAATTCCCGTCCGGCCTCAACGCTCGCGGGAGTGAAATTCCATTCGGCGGAGGCCACGGCGATATCGCCGAGACGCCGGTCGGTTCTCTCCTCCTCGAATGCCGCCGAGGCCGCATCCACGGCCGGGAGCGGGTTGCGGCCCGCCATCTCCACGAACCGCGGATGCCAGCTTGCATCCGGCGCGGTACTGATAAGCACCAGTCCCCTGAGATGGCTCTCCAGCTCCGGCACCGACAGCAGATACATGCCGCCGGTGGAATGCCCGGCATAGACCGGATTGGGCAGCGCCTGGGCGGCCTCCAGAAGCACCTCGGGCCAGGTATGATAATACCCGCCCGGAGGAACCGGCACGTTCACGTTCGAGCCATCGCCGGGCAGATCCACCATCCAGATGGTCCCCGGCACATCCAGCGCATCGGCCAGTTCGTGCAGGCTCTCGGAGCCGATGCCGGGCCCTCCCGGCAGAAACAGCCAGTTGATATCCCCCGGACGTTCGGCGCGGCGGCGCAACCGTACTCCCGATGGAGTGAAGAATTCCGTATCGCTCATTTCTTGTACCGGATACATACCATGAAAATCATCATACAGACAGCGCGCGAGGCGAGGTTCCATGTGAACACCTCTCTGACGCAGCAGCAAAAAAGATATATCACGCAAAGCCGCAGAGGCGCAAAGACGAGGGAATAAAAGTAATCGCCATTTTTTGCTCTTTCGCGGCTACCGGACCGTAATCGCAGCAGCATCGTAGAGCCGTTCCCAATCCCCCCGCAGTATCGCATAGTGATATTCATCCTCCAGCTCGCCATCGTCGTTCAATCCCGATTGCCGCGAACGTCCTTCGTACTGAAAACCCGGGGTCTTTTCGATCGATCTTTTCGATGCGGCATTCGAGACGAAGCACCCGGTTTCCACCCGGTTCAGCCCGAGCATTGCAAACGCCAGATAGAACAGATGAGGCTTGCTGCGCGGAGCAACGCCGTTGCCGCGCATATGGATGAATATATCGGCGCCGGTAGATCCCGTACCGGTTTCCCAGCTATCGACATCCAGCAGGGTAAGACCCGCCAGACGATCCTCCAGCAGCACATAGAATCCGTACCGGGCTCTCCGGCCATCCTCGAAACGGGGAAGGTAGCTGGCATTGAGTTCATCCAGCATATACTCCGAATCGGGGAATCCCTCCAGCATGCTCCGCACCGCCGGCAGATTCTCATCGGTGATGAGATGAAGCGTTATCGAATCCGAGTAGATCGATGTAAAAAGCGCAGCCATACCAGAGAGAAAAAGAATACCGAAAAAGGTCTCAACTCCTGCTATCGGCCAGCAGCCAATGCCGCTCATTGGACCATCCCAGGAAACGCCGTGCACCGGCCTGGAAGGCGATATCGCTGCCGGGCGAAATCCCTCTGGCGGCCAGGACGAGCCCCTCCATCGCCGGACGGAAACGGAGACGGAATTTCGCCGGTTGCCCGTTGAAATACGATTCCGCCCATGAGAGGAATGTCTTCAGTTCATCCGCTGGAATCAGCGAAAGGAAGAAGATCATCTGCCGCCATGCATACGCCCCATTCTTGATCTGGATCAGGCCGGCGTGCCAGCTATCGGTCTTCACCTGCAGGCGACGGCAGATCCAGACGAAGCAGCGCCGGGCGAGTTCGTACAGAGCGCCGCTCAATGCATCCGAAAGATCCAGCCCTGCATAGAGCACCGCGAGGTTCTGCGTGGTCAGGATCTGCTGTTGTTCGAGGATCATGCCGCTGGTCACCGGACGCCTCTCGTAGCGGATACCGGCTCTCTCCTCGCACAACAGTATAAAATCATCGGTTCTGCTCGGGAAGGTTTTCTCCCCCTTTTCAGGAGCGGGAAACCGGAGGATTCTCTGGTAATCGATCCCATAGTATGCCGCATAGAACGATCCATCCAGCAACAGGGCGCTTCTTTTCGCAGCAGCAAGAAATTTGGGGGAGAATAATCCCATGAAAATATCGGCTGCCACCTCTTCAACGAGCGGCAGACCGATATTAGCCGCTTTTGCAAGAGGATTGAATTCCTGAAGCAATTTATTCGGCAGAGTAGCCTGCGGGAACGCTGTGATTACCAGCAGCGTCATCTCCTTCAGAGCCCGGCGTGACAGATCTTCAACGGATAGATCCTTTTCCCTGAAGCGATCGATGGCTGCTATCCATGGCAACTCCTCTATCTGAACCTGTTTTTCCAGATTCAGCAGGAGCAGCGAACGACGGCGCCTGAACGCCGCATAGATAGCGGCGTAGAGCTGGCGAAGAGAAGGGTCCGGGATATTACCGGCCCGGATTGCCGATGTGATGCGGGGAAGCAGGCGCGCCAGGGTTTCTCCCGATGTTATGATGCCGCGTTCGACCAGGGATTCCACGGTATCATTGAGAGCTCGTTCCACCTTCCGCTGGAGATATTCCGGTAATGGGACTTCTTCATGTATCTCCCATCGCTCCACCTCATCAGGAGCGATGGGGCGCACCACCTCAGCGATGTCGTCGATGCCCGCGTCCATCGGAAAGGTACCAAGCCGCCGGATCACCACGCCGGCAAGCTCCTGAAAGGTAGCCCCCCCTGCCTGCTGCTCCTGATGGGCGCGAAACGCATCGGAGCGAGGGGAATCCGGGACGCCCTGGCGGCTGACATGACGTGCGAGAATCAGCCGTATCCGCCCGACATCCCGGCCAGTGAGGGATGCGGGATTTTCGATGCAGCGCCGGAGATATTCCCGCAATTGCGGGAAACTATCCCTGGGCCGCTCCGGGCGCCCGCAGAGCGTATTGGTCTTCCGCAACCGCTCGTAATCCTGAAGCAGTTCGGTGGCACGCTCGGCCCAGCCATCGGGATAGTGCGCACAGGGCCACCCCCCTTTTACCGGGAAACGGCCGTTGCCGGAGACCTGCCAGCAGCCATCCGCATCACAATCCATATGAGGAGGTTCGCCATCCACCGTCTTCAGCATGAGATCGACCATGCTATCGTACAATGGCGCCCAGATGAATATCGCCTCCCGCTGCGCCAGGATATTATGATTTGGTTTTATTCCACGGAGCTTCTCGATAGTCTCTCCCACATCCTGCAGGCACACCCGGCTCCCGAGCTGGCGGGGGCGATCGGACGGGGCCGGATAGAACCGGAGTTTCCCGAACCAGGGCTCCAGCTCGTCGAGAATTTCCAGAGCCTCTCTTCCATATCCGTTACGCGCCAGCCACGCAACAACCGGTAGCGCCCCCTGCTCGGCAACATCCAGCGTGTAGCATCCCGATTCCACCATCGCGGTCATTTCGGCCAGCCCCTCTTCGGTCAGGAAATAGCTGTTGATAACCCGGCGGGGCTCCCCTTCCGGTGCCAGCGGAAGCCGGGCCAGCAATTCCCGCTCATAATCGAGCAAGGGTCCGCCAGCCAGCAGCCCGCCGGTTGCAAAACCGCCGGTAACGACCTGGAGGGTTGCCCATGCCGGGACATCGGAGACCGGCACGCGCGCTCCCACGCTGATGGTTCCATCGCGCATCCCTTCCAACACCTTCGCCCATTTTCCGATTTTCTCCCAGGCGCGGGCACGGGTGGCCGCATCATCGCTCATCTCAATGGTCGCAAGGGCCCTGGCGATCTGGAACGTGCCGTATCCCTGACCGATCCCAACCCCATCGCCATTCGCTTCATTATCGTTTCGTATCTGGCTCATGTAATTCCATTGAACATGGGAATCTGATCCGGGAGCTGGAGTTGAACCAGCGCCCTCTCGGTTATCAGCCGAGTGTTCTACCACTGAACTACCCCGGAATGTAGTATGGCACCGGCCCCGGCAGAGTTGCCGGGGATGCCAGCGAGGGGCCGAATGTACACAACCACAGGAATCTACAAAACCCATCCGGCGATCATACCAGATCTATGTTCAGATAGTCCCGGGAAAAGATCGGACTCCATGATAACAGTCCTGATCGTACCATCTTCAATTCCCGATTGGGAGATTTTCCCGCAGAACCTCTTCAAGTTTCCGGTGAGGTTCGGCACTATAATTACAGGGAATATTGGAAGGGGCATATCCCAGCGGACCATTGTTCAGGCGCTGCGCCACGGCTAATAAAGCTTCATCACATTGGAATTTTGGCTCCCGTATTCACTACCGGTGCCGTCGCAGCAGATGAACAGTTTTTTTTGCCATAAATACATGTATGTAGTGATGTTGAATGCACCGGCGGCTCCGGTTCAGTCGGGATAGTATCCTTGAATTTCCGGTGCGCCGCCCGCGGCCCCGGACCGCGAACGTGCGCATCGGAATAAAATGCCGGGAGAATTATCCCGCCGGGATATTATCCTTGTTGGCAGCCAGCCACGACTCGAAATTCTGGAGCGATGGATTGAGCCGGCGTGCCCCCTCGATATCGCGGGCTCCGTTGAGTTCCCTGCTGAAATCGCGATAGAACTGGAACATATTGCCCAGATCATCGGAGCCGGGAAATCCGAGCGCGCGATAATCGGCCGGGGGCATGGGATAGTGAACCACCGTCGTCCCCAGCGCCTTCGACATCGCGGCTGCCATATCGCTGCCGGTGAGATGATCCCCTGCCACTCCCACCCGCTGGCCGATCATCTCCGTCCCCTTCTTGAAGATCCCGTACGCGGTACGGCCGATATCCTCCGATGCGACGCCGGAGAGAGGCTTGTCGCCGGTGGGGAGCACAAACGTCATGGTACCGTCCTCGTTGCGGCGCGGCGCCATACCGGGGTTGAAGAGATTCTCCCAGTAGTAGGAGGTCACCAGGAATGTGGTGGGAACGCCCTCGAACGCGGCATCCCCCTCACCCTTGGCATCGAAGTGCGGAACCTTGTAGTTCCCCATCAGCGTGGGCATGCTGTCGTCATCGAGCGGGACGAAGCGGCGCGTATCCTCCAGCGTGGACCAGATCACATGCTTCAGCCCCGCGTGGCGCGCGGCCTCGGCGAGATTACGGGCCTGCTGCAGCTCCTTCTCCGGCGAGAAATGCGCCCAGAAGAACGTGACGCAGTAGGCACCGTAGGCCCCTTCGAACGCCTTCTTCAGGCTCTCCACATCATCCACATCGGCGGAGACCACTTCGGCGCCCATCGCCCGAAGCTCGCCGGCCTTGTCGGAATCGGTATCGCGGGTGATGGCACGGACGGCAAATTCGCTGGCCGGATCGCTCAGGATGGCGCGGGCCAGCCCGCCCCCCTGTGCGCCGGTGGCCCCGGTGATCGCAATGATCTTCTTATCGGACATCATTATTCTCCAGATTGAGAGAGGTCTATTCGGTGAAATCGTTCCGGCACCCGCCCGCCCCGATCTTGGGCCGGGAGGCATACCGGATGAGATCGGCGAATATAAGAAGCCGCCGAGTGATTCGGCTGGCAGGTAGTGCGTTGTGCGTGGCCGGGAGAGCGCACATCGGTTCCATGAACAGCCGGGGATAACTTCAGGCAGCGGCGGTGCGGATACAACGAAGAGCCGGACCGGAGCGTTCCGCATCGATCGGAAACAGCTCCGGCCCGGCTCCCGGCATGTACCTGTATCCGGCCTCAGCGCTCGTAGAACGGAGGCGGCTCGATCCCCAGCGCCCGCAGGTAGACATAGCCCTGGCCGCGATGATGAATCTCGTTGTCGATGACGTAGAACAGTAGATCGCTCACAACCCCCTCGTACTGGCCGAACGCCAGCATCCGCTCCTGAAAACGCTCCAGCCCGATTTTCGGCCAGATGGTATTGATAGCCTCGGTGGTCTCATCCCAGAGCCGGAGGATCTCCTCGCGCGATTCGGCCGCCCCCACACGCCCTCCCCATTCCTTGTCCTGCTCGCCGATGATCTCCCGGGCCATCGGTGCGGCCATATGGAGCAGCTCCATGGAGAGCTTCCCGAACGTCCGCATCCCCCCGATGGAGAATGTAAAAAGCTGGTCTTCCGGGAATGCCTCGATCAGCCGCCGGGTAAGCCGGCGATGCCCCTGCCAGTGCTCCAGCAGCGCCTCGGGGGTGATGACCGTAGCGGTAACCGGCGTGGTTTCCTGTGTGCTCATCTTCTGCCTCGATTGATATACGATCCTTGAATAGCTGTATCCGGGAGCCGCAGCGGGTGCGGCTGCCACCGGCGCAAAGTACGCCCCATGCCCAGTTACCGGCAACCCCCTCCATCTCCGGCCGCCGGGGATCGCCGGGACCCCTAACGGGAGAATCACTCCCATCAGCCCGGCCCGCCACCGCCTGCACGGAGGCTGCAAGCGAGCGCATCAAAAAAAAGAATAATCGCAGGAAAATTAATAGCAAAAATCAAACAACCTCTTCAGGAATTACGCTGTTCACTGGCACATTTATTTCAACGATAATTTCACAGAATTTTTCGCAGTTACTGCACGGTTATCACACGATCCTTCTCTCTTCGCGTTGTAATCCGACGGCAGGAAACTCGACATCAATATCAACCCATTTTTCCCTAATGGCTATGCTTGCTATGAATTACCGCGGGCCGTATCGCGTCCGTGCCGACCGCAACAAGCCCGAACCCGAAATTCAGCATCCGCAGGATGCCATCGTACGGGTTACCCGTTCCTGCATCTGCGGATCGGATCTTCACCTGTACCACGGGATCGTCCCCGATACCCGCGTAGGGATGACGTTCGGGCATGAGTTCACCGGCATCGTTGAAGAAGTCGGCACCGACGTACAGAATCTGAAGGTTGGGGATCATGTTCTGGTTCCCTTCAATATCGCATGCGGAAGCTGCTCGTTCTGCAAGCAGCAGCTGTTCGGCAATTGCCATGAATCGAACCCGGAGGCAACCGCCGTGGGGGGCATCTTCGGCTATTCGCATACGGCCGGAGGCTACGATGGCGGGCAGGCGGAATATGTCCGTGTGCCCTATGCGGACGTGGGACCGATGGTGATCCCCGATGATATCCATCCGGACGACGCGGTTTTATTGACCGATGCGGTTCCCACAGGATATCAGGCCGCTGAAATGGGGGGAATAAAACCGGGAGATACGGTGGTTGTGTTCGGCGCCGGCCCGGTGGGAATAATGGCGGCGAAATGCGCCTGGCTGTTCGGTGCAGGGCGCGTGATCGTGATCGATCATGTGGAGTACCGGCTGGAGTTCGTGCGCCGGTATGCACAGTGCGAGGCATATAATTTCCGCTCGCTGGAGGACCCCGTGCTCTTCCTGAAAAAGACCACCGATTATTATGGCGCCGACGTCTGCATCGATGCGGTGGGAGGTGATGCATCCGGAGATATCGCCCAGACCCTTCTGGGCCGCAAGCTGATGATGACCGGAGGGGCGGCCACGGCGCTGCACTGGGCCATCAATGGGGTAAAAAAAGGGGGGATTGTTTCCATCGTCGGTGTATACGGTCCTATCGATACGCTGGTCCCGATCGGCAATATCGTGAACAAGGGCCTCACCCTGCGGGCCAACCAGGCTTCGGTGAAGCGTCTGCTTCCCAGGCTGATCGAGCATGTGAGGGCCGGCAGAATCAATCCGAAGGAGATCATCTCCCATCGCTTCCCATTGGAGGAAGTGGGCGATGCCTATCACATCTTCTCGGCCAAACTGGATAACTGTATCAAACCGGTTCTTATTCCCCCATCAGCCACGCTCAACTAGGAACTTCCATGGAACAGCTAGCAGAACAGTATAAACATATCAACGGATGGGGCATCGATGCCGATCCGGAGAACGAGCCCACCTATCCGATGAAGCATTGGACCGGCGACGATCACCGCCGCCGGAATTACCAGCGGGCGCCGCAGCAGCCGGTGACCGTGGAGATACTGCACTCCAACGAGCGGCCCAATGTGACCGCCGTTTTCGGCACCTCCTCCCCGCCATCCGGGCTGAGCGGCGCGCTCCGCCGCTATGCGTTCAGATACAGCGAGAGCAGCCTGGGACACTGGATGCCGCTTGTCCTTGCCGACCGCATCAACGTGGTGGAGTGCATCATCAGCGATCTGGCGCACGGCCATATACCCAATATCTTCGCCGAACAGGGATGGAAAGCCGACCTGAAGCACAACCGCTCCGGGCTGGCAAGAAGAGTCGCCATCACTCTTGCGGTGACCGCGGGCATTGCGATGCTCTTCTCCGGAAAGAAAAAGAAGCGGTCAAAATCCCTGAAAGCGGCACGGATATAATCCGGATAACGATGCGTGTCCAACAGCATCGGCAGTGACCTATATATCATACATGGAAGGCCGTGCCGTGGAACTTGCGGCACGGCCTTCCGTGTCTACGCCAATGCGGATAGATACGGGGAGAGTAATTCCGGCAATTATCCATACGCCAGCAACCACGAGCAGCATCCGCCGGAAGAATTCCACGGGATGTCACATGGTGGTATCGGGCATATCATCACCTTATTTTTTATTTCCCCTACCAATTATTATCCTCTCATCATTCAACACGCGTTACCTGCAACGTGATCGGCACCCGCATCGTCCAGAGCGCTCGGTTGGCCTGGAACGATGCGGTGGTCCCCGACAGCTCAACCTCCGGCGGATTTGCCGGACTGGTCTCCAGCGCCGTTACGATCTCCGGCGCCACCCGGGTGCCACCGCCTGCCAGAAACGGAAGCTGGATATCGAGCTGCTGTGCGCTCCGGCGCGCCTGCTGCACGCGAAGGATCAGGCTCCGGCCGGCATCTTCGGAAGCGTGGGTCATCTTCGCAACACGCAGCACCGCATCGGCCTGGTCCACGCTTGCAAGATGTGCCTGCTCAGGCATCCCAGCCCCGGCCGCAGCGGTCACAACCCTGGCGCGGAGCGGGGTCTGGGTGTAGAGCGCGGTGCGGAGCGGATAGCCCGTCTCGGCCGGACGGGCCTCCACATCCAGGGTGTAGTGCTGCGTATGACTGCTGTTATCGTGCCCGGATGCACCGCGCCCGCCACCCGGAGTGTTGCGCAGCAGGCATCCGCGCAGGATGGCTCCATCGATGGTCCAGGCGGGGATTCCGTTGTGATAGACCGCCGCTATCGCATTCCCGTCCCCGGTGAGAAGCTGCGCGAAGTCGTGGCTGGCGCGGAAGGTCAGCCCATCCCACGACTGCTGGGGATTGCGGTTCTCCCAGAAGGCGGAGGTGCCGTACTCCAGCATGCTTCCGGTGGCCGCATTATTGGTCTGCATCGGGAACGATACCAGCACCGAGGTGCCATTTCCCGTATCCGGGGCGGCCCCGGAGGTGGTGATGCGAACCAGCTTCTCTCCCCGAATCAGATCGTACTGCGTGGTGAAGGTAGCTCCCGATGCGGGATCGACCAGAGTGGCGATGAAGCGCCAGCGGATCGGCCCCTTCTCCACAAGCGCGCCAGTGGTCCCATTCAGAAATGCGGTGAATGCAAATCCTCCGTACTGGTTGCAGTACGACTGATATTCCATCCCGAACTGATAGATATTTCCGCTATCGCTCCAGATGCCGATCCGGTTGGCGTAGGGGCCGCCCACCTGGATATGGGGCTGCCGGTCGATGGTGAGCTGCTTGATGGCCCAGCCGTCGCTCTGCGAAAGAAGCAGGCTTACCACGCCATCGTTGGTGAAGATATATTCCCCTGTCTTCGGCTGGCTTGCCATGGGAGGGGTGCCAGCTCCCCCCGGTATGAGATAGACCACGCGATATGCCATCGAGCGCATACCCGGCACCTGGAACAGAAGCGTATTATTGGAGCTCCTCTGCACCGGGGCCGTATCCTCTCCCACCCTGATCCGGTAATCAACGGTTCCGCCGCTGGGGTCATCCATTTCCACCATCGCCGTATCGGGGAGATCGCGCCCGATCTGGTTGAACACCACAACGGGGATTTCTCCCGGATAGGGATTGGCCGCCACCAGATCGGCCAGCTGCGTCATCCCAAGGCTCACGGCATCGGCTGCCAGTATCGCGGCCTGGCTGGACATGGATAGCTGCCCGTTGGCATCCCACATCTCCGGCCCCTGCCCCACGGACCCGGAAGTATCGTAGACGCTATCCGGCGAGGTGCCCGTGACGAAATCGTGGTGTGTGGTGGGTACAAGCTGATGCCATCCCTCGGCGATCGCCTCCGCGAGCTTCTTTTCCGCCTCCTGCCCATTGATGTCCCCGCAGAGCGCCAGGAGCGCTCCCAGCACTTCGGCACCGAGGAGCCACTGGGCCGCGTTGTAGTGATCGATCTTGAGCTGCGGGCGGCTGGCGAAATATCCTGTCCAGTAATTTTCGGCATACAGCTCGAACGAGGGGATGGTGCTCCCGTTCCGCATCAACCGATCATAATAATCCGCGAAGGTGGCAAGCTCGCTCCTGGCAACCACGCCGCCGGTGCTTACGGTTGCATCGATCGCCCCGGTCCAGTCGTAGGAATAATCGGAATTCGGGGGCAGTTCCGGGGTGGCCGGGTACTGCCAGTCGCCCCCCTGGGTGGCGAAGACGATATCGCCGGGCCAGACGACCGGTTTACGGTCGTCGCTGGAAATATGCAGATAATTGTTTTCGAGAAAATCGGTCATGCCGGTGCCTGCATCGGAAACGCTGTAATTGGTGATGCCATAGTAGGTAGCGGGCATGAAATGCGTCAGCATGCCGGAGCCATCGGCGCCGGGCCAATTGAAGGCCATGCCGTTGGTACGCACGTCCCTGGCGGCGTGCTGGGTGGCCGAACAGGGCTGAGGCTGGATGGAGCCGGGGATACGGGAAACGGCGAGCGCCTTCATGCCGAGCGCCTCGATCAATACTGGCAACTGCGGATCATGACCGAAATCGTCCGGCAGCCACGCCACGAAAAAGACCTTGTCGATCAGGCCGACCGACTTCAGGTACTCGTGGCCGGTGAGATAATTGCGGATGAACACCTCGCAGTGCGACACCTGATTATCGGGAGAGGTAATTCCTCCTCCCAGCAGGCAGAAGCGCCTCCCCGCCTCTCGGAACGTCGCTATCTTCTCCGGATGATCCTGGAGATACTGGCGCAGAAATCCTATTTCGGCGTAGGAGAAGCGGAATTTTTTATCCTCATCGCTGCTCCCCGCAAATATCTCCGCCACATTATTCAGAATGGCCTGCACCCCTCCGATATTGTTGGGGGCATTTGAACTGCTGTAATACTCCTCGAATTTCAGCAGCCAGTCCCAATCGTTATGGGTGGTAGGACAGATGAGCAGGGGGATGGTGGCCGAGGTGGACGAAGGCTCTTGCATGGTCACTGCACGCTCCTTTCTTGTGATATCTGGTTGGTTGAATTTGGATGTGGGGGGTGGAACCGGTAGCGGGCTCAACTTACCATTATTGCTCCCACAGACCCAAACAGGAAGGGGCGCCACAAGGTAAAGAACAGGTGATGGTGGGTGCGGGTCTGCTATCGTTGCCGGCCCTCGCTGCGTGCAAGAACCGGAACAAGGACTCCGTATCGCAGAAAAGCGCACGGCAGACCCGAGCACTGGCAGACGGGGATTTTCCACCTTCCGCTCTGCCGATGCCGGAGAAGCTGAAAAATCGTCCCGTCTAGCGCATGCCGGGCTTCAAACAGCTTAGCGCATAGCCCCAACCATGCCAGATGCATCACGCAAAGCCGCGAAGGCGCAAAGAAGAGGTCTTTCTTTGCGCCTTCGCGGCTTTGCGTGGGGTTCTTCCGGGAGCGCCTACTGGGGGCCACTGGAGTATATAGTTGCCATAGCTTACTCTACCAGGATAATGAGATCGTAGGAATCCGTTTCCATTCTCGTGGATTCCAGACCCTGAAGGATATTATCCGAATCGATGTCGTAACCAAGCGACCGGAAATAATCGGCATGAGCGGTCGGGATTTCCATACCGCTGGCGCCATCGTACCCGTTGCGGTCGGTATTGACCACATAAATCTCCGGACCGCCTCCCTTGGGCTTCGCATACACATGGGAATGTTTGACGGTCCCGGCACTGGTAGGCCCGAACGCCGGCCGGTAGGAATGTTTCGTCCCCGGAACGGGCTTGTAGGTCTCGTGATCGTACTGCTTGATCCACTCCGCGATATCCTCTTCCCTCTGCTTCTTTTCAGCGGAGAACTCACCGAAGGTCTTCATATGGACTCAGATTATTGTAGAAGTGTATTCATCACCGCAGAGAATTTTCCCGCCCTGGTTCAGGCCGTTCCAACTCCGCCCATGCACGAGCAGCACCCCAGCATCTTCCGCCAGCCGATACGGATCGCCCATCTGCTTTTCAGACGAAAAGCCCGGAGAGCCGGGCCCCCATCCCCACTTCAGACGTGCTGATCCACGAGCACAGGATTTCCGTCGGGGTCCACCGCGACAAAGCTGGCCGGGCCGGTCGTGGTTTCATCCGCCTCGCTCATCAGCTCCACCCCCTGCGCCTTCAACTGCCGCTGCAGCTCGCGCACATCCGTGAACGAGGGGAGTTGCTGTGCGTTGCTGTCCCAGCCGGGATTGAAGGTAAGGATATTCTTTTCGAACATGCCCTGGAAAAGACCGATGACATGATCGCCGTTCTTCAGAATCAGCCAGTTATGCGCAGGGTCCCCGCCAAATGCCTTGAATCCGAATTTCTCGTAAAACTCCCTGGAAGCCTGAAGATCCTTGACGGCCAGGCTGATTGAAAATGCACCAAGTTCCATGATTTCTCCTTTGATGTGTGTTGGGATAGCGTGATCCGCAAGAGCAATCCTACTGCCGGGAAGAGCGATTGCACGCAGAGGCAGCAAACCTAATAGTTTTGGGTATTTCGATCCGCGAACATACATTGCCGAACATTACCGTGCAACTGTCCGGTATGGATGGATACGCTGTCTAGCAGACATTCTCCGTATCCTGCGCCTGGAGCGGATTTCAATCGAATTACCCCTTTTCAGACACGGAGGAATGGCCTGCTCCACGGAGTTTCCGGAGAAAATCCGCTCCAGGCGATTTTTTCTACCCTCAATATCTCATTACGGCTGAACCGGATGAATCCACGGAAACGTTCCGAATGGTCAGTAGTCAGGCAGCCTTATCACTATAGGAGATCTTATCCAATGCGACCACTTCGGTATTCCATCAACCTCACCCTGGACGGGTGCTGCGATCATCGTGCAATGTCGCCGGACGAAGAATTGCATCGTCACGCGGCCGAGACGCTCGCGCGGGCCGATGCCCTCATTTTTGGCCGGGTCGTGTACGAAATGATGGAAGCGGCATGGCGGCCAGATCCGCAAACGGGTGCGTGGCCCGAGTGGATGGCCGATTGGATGCAACCCTTCGCCCGTACGATCGACGCGGCAAAAAAATACGTGGTATCCAGCACCCTGGAACGGGCCGACTGGAACGCGGAGCTCGTGCGCGGGGATCTGGAGAACACCGTTCGGCAGTTGAAGCAGGAGCCGGGCAAGGGATTGTACGTGGGTGGCGTGCAGCTCCCGCTTGCATTGGCGGAGATGGGATTGATCGATGAATACGAGTTCATCGTGCATCCCAGAATTGCGGGCCATGGACCGACGCTCTTCGCAGGATTAGCGAAGTACGCCGACCTGAAACTCGTGAACCGGCAGGAGTTCGGTTCGGGGGCGGTGGCATTGCGGTATGAGCCGAAGAGGTAGAGATAGAAGCAGAACGACGCGGTAAGGAGGCTGGGGCCACCCACCATGCTTAAGCCGATGACGCGGTCTCAGATCCCGCATCATCGGCTTGCGAGCATCAGAACAGATTATCAGGGCATTTCCATGGCACGATCAGGCATAGAGCCATGAAAATCTCCGGGGGAGAGGGAATAGGTGGTATGGGCTCCGGCACGCATGCCGATACTTGCATCGAGCCATTGCCGCACGTATGTTTGTGACACCCCCAAAACACCTGTTTCCCCTTCCTCTTCCCTCGAGCACGAACGTGCTCCGGATGTGTGACGCATCGGACGTTGATGCCAGGCACCGTGTTCGGTTCTACCCCGTTCCTGCCGGCCAGAGCGTTCAAGGAAATACGTATCCGGCAGTCCAGTGCCGCGCAATGCGGAGCATTGCTGTACGTGATATGTTCACATCATCAGACACAAGGGATATACCTCATGAGCATCACTTCAGCAGTGTATTGCTGGGAGGATCTGTACAGTGGCGGGCAGTCCGTTATCGACAACATCAAGGCCTCCGGTTTCTCCACGGTTCTTGCGTGGTCCGTACATGTCAACGCAACAAACGCCGACCTCACGCTCAATGATACGCTGATCGTCACCGACGGCACCTACGTAGGGGACTCCTCGTGGCCCGGGCTGCTGGCGCAGTTGAAGACCGGGACCACCTCGGTCAACCGGCTGCTCTTTTCAGTTGGCAGCGGAGGCGGCCCTACCGATTTCACCAACATCCAGAGTTTGATTGCGCACTTCGGTACCGGCTCGGGAAGCCCGCTGTACAAGAACTTCGCAAAACTGCTGGAGGTCATCCCATCGATCGACGGCATAGACTTCGATGACGAGGATCTTTACGATCAGGACACCATCGTGCAGTTCTCTCTGATGCTGAAGGCGATCGGGTACCAGCAGATCACCTTCTGCCCCTATATGGACATGTCGTTCTGGGCCGGATGCCTCAAGCAGCTCCAGGCAGAGGCACCGGGTCTGGTGACCGCCTACAATCTACAGTGTTATGCCGGCGGCGGCGGGAACGTCTATCAGCTTCCGCAGTGGATCGATTCCATAGCCCCTGTTCTCGGCCCCGGTGCGGCGCACTTTATCCTTCCGGGCCTCTGGTCCCGCAATGGAACCGGCTGTGCCAGCGGCGAATGCCCGGATCAGATGCAGACGCAGTACGCTGGATGGAAGTCGCTCGGTATCGGCGGCGGGTTCATCTGGCGGTACGATGATATCATCGACTGCGAGAATTCGGGCTCATGCTCCGGCGGCCCGATCACTCCCGCCGCATATGCCGAGGCGATCATCAACGGGTTATCATAGCAAGCAGCCATTGCACGGCCATGCGCGGATTCTCAACAGATCGGCGCATGGCCGTTGCTGTTAGAGCCCCTGCAGTGCGGCGAACATCTTCCTCTCTTTCGCCAACGGCGTCTATCAGCGTACGGAGTATAGAAGGATATGGGCGGTGGCAACAAGGTTCCTCATTCATCTTCGTTGGTTTTATAGAGAAGATGTAATGCGATCTGGAGAGCATTGCTCAATCGCTCCCCCTCGGATGATTTGCTGGCCGCCACAAAATCGAGAAGCGCCTGCATAGCGGCATAGACCAGATCCATGGCATCGCAGTGGGTCAGACCGGAATGCCCGTTCAATATGCTATCGTCATAGTTGACCATGGCTGTTCCCTCCCGGTGATGTGGTGGTCCCTCTCCGATTCCTGAAGCTGATAGCCCGTTTTCCTTCACTATAAACGCTCGGTTGCATAACGAACATCCATTATTGATTGATGAACGGTTACCGTGCATTTAATATATGCACGGCTACCGTGCAGAGTCAACAGACAAGGGGCTGTCAGCACAGATAAATTTGCACGGCTACCGTTCAAGCTCTTGACGGCTGTGGAACGTGCTCATAACTTCGTGATATGGAATGGACACCCGAAAATATCCAGCTTTTACGCATGCATGTGGGCGAGACCCAGGAGCAGTTTGCCGCACGCCTCGGCCTGAAGCGACGGCAGACAGTATCCGAGTGGGAGGTAGGAAAGGAGCATCCGAGCGGGATGGCTCAGAAGCTGCTGGAGATCATTGCGAATGATAGTGGGTTCACCGAGCGGGTGGCAGCGAGGCTGAGGGCAGAGAGAGCGAAGGACAATGATCATCAGTGAGATTCGTTACTCACTCCAAGCTAGACGGTATATCAATTGGTAGTACCCGGTATCCGTTCTTTCCATCAAGGTAGACTATAGAGGAGCGCTGTACGCCCGGCGTTAATCCGCCTATAATCAACTACCTACTCATAATAACATGAGGTGTACGATGAAAGGCAAAGGCAATAAGCCTGGCCCGAAGACTGTACCTGTAAAGGGGCATGTACGAGAAGGCTCTCGTGTGTCTCCGCATGTACGGTCGAAGCCGCGTCCAAGCGGCAAGTAAGGTGATGGATCCGGGTACTACCGAATTTTAATTTATTGACACTTAGCCGCATTGGGTAACGACTCATTGTTCCTAGCCTGCTCCTGTTCATGCAGATCTACAGAAAGAATTAACCTATAGTGGTTAAGTGTCAATAAGGCACCACCGAGCAGCCCCTTTAGAAAGGATGAGACTTGCAATTGTGACACCGAGGCCTCTATCCTATGAGACTTCATCTCATACTCACTCAGGCATTAGCTTCTCATTAAGACAGTTTGCGATCGCCTCTGCGCGGGCACGGAGGAATGTTTGATAGTCATCTTTTAGAATGCCGAATTTATTCATATCATAAATCAGGTGGCTTTGCAATCCCTCTTTTAGCTTACGATTCTCCTTCAAGAAGGCATCCATATAAGAACTTGGCGCCTTTGAACGGATCTTATGCTGATTTGAATAAGCATCAATGAAGACAATATTTGCAATCCAATTAGCCTCTTTTTCTGGCTGCTTCTTTCTAAGGTAATCCTTAGGGAAAAAGTGATGATAGTTTCTGCTAGATGCAATCTTCAGATTCGAGTTATCCAATATAACGCTGCCATTTGTATCAAAAGTTTTAGGATGTTTTGATGCGAGCAAACATAAAATAGTTTTGCAGAATGCATTCCCGATACTAAACCATGTCTCCTCTATAGTTCTTGGATCAACCCGAAGTTCCGCTTTTGGATACTTCGGCGCCTTGTTTTTTGCAATGTCATTCATCTTTTTTAGGTCATCCCCTACTTTCGATTCTGCGGCAGAGCTATATCGACCTGTAAGGCCAGTCCAATAAAAGAACTGTTCAAGGAGATTTCGCTGTTGGACTGACACCTTCTTATTTTTCATCTGAAAGAAGAAATACGCCAAGGGCACAAGCACGACTGAGTAGGGAAGAATCTGCGATACGGGCACGCCTAATTCTGAGCGTATAAAATCAACAGCCATAAATAGAGAATTTTTAGTAGCATCCCAATTCTTGATAAAGACCTCCCGCCTGATCTTCAAAATATCTCTAGATCTAATATTACCATTAGTGATGGCGGCCACTACCTGCATAACAGTTGTTTCTGGGATCGTGTCAAATTTTGCCTTAGCTAAGCATATGTCATCTTTATCAGTACCATCGACTAACTCCTCATACCGTTCCGCAAGGTCAAAACCCTTTCCATCATCATATGTCATTGCAACCATTATTTCAAACAGCGTAAGGGTCTTACCACCGGTATTAATCCGGGTAAATATATCACAAGCTATATCAATAGGATAATCGGTAATTAAAATAATTGAAAAGTTATATGTAGTTAACTTAATTTTATAGTTTTCAATAAGGTCGGCTTTCTCAGATAAGAAATTTCTATGAAATTCTCCCATCATCTTCGTCAACACGTCATGCACTGATACATATGTTCGACCCTCCTTGCGGTTAACGACCACGATCCGATCATCTTCTGCCTCACTGTAGTCGAGATCTATATAGATGTCCTTGTAGTCGATCTCTCTGCCATCTTTTGCAATTCTAATTCCCTTACGAATTGCATACAGCGAAGTGATACGCTGCTGCCCATCGAGTACATAAGACGCATGTTCGTTCTTTCGCGTTGGAGGGAGTTTATGGTTGCCAAGTTCCCTGTAACTGCGAAGTTCATCCCGTGTCCTCCAGAAAACAAAAGTTCCGATTGGAAAACCTCTTAGAATACTATCAATGAGATTCGCTGTCTGCTCTTTATCCCACACGAATTCCCGTTGAAACATTGGAAGTTTTATCTGACCCCCGTCTATCTCTTGGAAAAGAGCTTCATAATGCTTATTGAGGTTCTCGGGTCCAAGCAAGACTTTGGATTCTTCACGCATGGTATACTGGGAGTTTAGAGTAATTAAATAGTACTATTAGGCTTTAGAGCGGATTTTTAGATCAGTTAAGCTCTATCCTGAAGAGTGCCCATTCGATAGACACACCGGGATTGGTAGATGATCTCGTTCATTAGCCGGATCCAATTAAGATCAGCTCTGAAGCCTGTTATATGGTTGACTCAGGAATGTTAACTCAAGGAACTATTGACAAACTCCTAAACAACTAACCCTGTCAATGAGAAAACGTCTAGGATTGAAACTGTTTCCATCCCCTTCATGAGCTTTGGGTCTTGATGCGCTTGTCAGTACAAGGGAAACCATGCTTGGATTAGAGAAGCCTGAAACCTCCCCTTGGTAACGC
This sequence comes from Candidatus Kapaibacteriota bacterium, assembly GCA_048594725.1. Taxonomy (GTDB): domain Bacteria; phylum Bacteroidota; class Ignavibacteria; order OLB7; family OLB7; genus JAFDZV01. Next base: position 38,140 of record JBMDXA010000146.1, on the reverse strand, counting down.
ACCTTTTCTACACAGATCCCCGACAGAGGACATCTACTCATCGCGCGTGAAGCCTTCGGAGAGAACGCCCTCGATATCATCGATCTCCCACCAAACATATCCATCACGCACTTCCGGCCCATCAACCACATGCACCTGCGTTCCCTTCCCGAACGTCGCATGAATCGTCCCCATGATCTTCGGCTCCTCACGGAGATTGACGCCGTCGCGGCCATTATAGATGATGATCGCATCCTGACCCTCCAGAATCTGCCCGCCGTTGGTCGACATCATGAGCTTGGAGCCGGTCCCGTCGGTCCGTTCCGCGGCAATCCAACCACCTTCAACACGAACCGGCAACCACTTACGACCATGTGAGACCATGGCATCACCAATGCCCAGCACACGACTATCCTTGAACAGGTATGCACGTTCGCGTGCAAACGGCCCTTCGCGTAACGTCAACTGTGCGGCTGTTATGCGCCTGGGCTGGTCGCCCAAATCTTCGGCCACGGCAACCACTCCACCAACCACCGTCGCGATAGTGCAAATGGCCCCGAGTAATTCGAGTACAGGGTGCTTCAGATATTTCTTCCAATGCTTCCCTTGCAAAAGGGATTTCATCTTTGCAGCGAATCCGGAGTTCACTGTAGTCATTACATCGTAGCAATAAATACTCTAGTATATACATGCCCCTTGCGCTCACAACGCAAAGATGTACATCAGACTTCGCTACCGGGGAATGTTGAGGATTAGCCATCACGTGGGGGAGTGCTGATTGATGGCGGCTAATAATAACCATATCGGAACTCTCTTCAAAACCTTACAGCGGCGAACTGCTATCCTGAACGGGAATACTTTCTTGTCTATATCTCCATCCCCTCATACTTTTGCCACCTCCAACTACGTAGTCTGCCCCACCAGCGGCACATCGTCAAATATCTTGGAAGCATTAAACAACAGTATGCCTTCGTCAGACCGCCGTTACTGGCTCCTCAAATCCGAGCCCGACTGCTATTCCATCGACGACCTTCAGCGCGACGGCCAGACGTTCTGGTCGGGGGTGCGGAACTACATGCGCGATCTGATGAAGCCGGGGGATGGGGTGCTCTTCTATCATTCGGGGGGAGACCAGCCGGGGGTGGTGGGTATCGCCGAGGTGGTGCGGGAGGGATATCCGGACCACACCGCGCTCGATCCGGATGACGATCATTTCGATCCGAAGGCATCGCCGGAGAATCCGATCTGGAGTATGGTGGATGTGAAGTTCGTGGGGAAGCTGGCGGAGATCATCCCGCTGGGCAGATTAAAGCAGACGCCGGGATTGGAGAAGATGGTGGTGACGCAGCGGGGATCGCGGCTCTCGGTGCAGCCGGTGAGCGAGGAGGAGTGGGCGATCATAACCGCTAAGCTGCGCGAATCTTGATGGCGGGGCTGGGTACGTTGTGGAAACGGATCGCACGGTGGGGAGGAAATCTTCGCGAATCTTTATGATGTAGACGTGGTTGGTACGTTGTGGGAATGGATCGCATCATAAGAATCCAATCCTCGCGGATGGAATTCCCGCCGGAGCCGCGGCAGGAACGTCCTGTATGAACGCCCCTGCCGGCCGGTTTTGGTTCTATGCCTCCTCTGCGGTCCCCTCTACTGCCACCTCTTCTATGGTGGCGGGTTCCGCTGCCGCCTGTTCCACCTTTGCCCTCAGTGAGGGGAAGTATTTCCCGGAGAACGTCAGCTGGATCTCTCGCACCGCGCTCAGATCGAGGCCCGGATTGGAGGTGGCGTCGGATCGCAGACGGATGGTCCAGGTGGCGTAGGGACTCAGGCCGATATATTCCCTGTTATCGCCGTCACCCCCCAGGCTGCCCCCTCCCACACGCACTCCATCGGCGATTCTGTAGGAATAATCGGCCAGACGGCGGGCGTGGCTGAACTCCATCGGCTTCCCGTTCTGGCCGTAGATCACCGATGAGCCGCTGTGGATCAACTGTACCGAGACCGTTCCAGCCGCGTTGGCCGTTCTGACGCCCGGCAGCGCTATCGTGAAATTCGTCGCCAGCACCTGCACCCATCCCTGGAACAGCCCGTCCTCCGGGGAGATGCTGAAGGTAAGCTCATGCACCCGCCGCTGGGTTCCATCTTCCTTCCGTTCATCATATCCCTGGCGGAAGGCCGCGAACTGGCCGGAACGCGAGGCTTCCGCCAGCGTCAGGGTCTGCTGCTGGAACGGCTGCATCACCGCAACGCGATTGTTGAGCAGATCGAGGATATCCCCCATCAGTTTGGCGTGCAGGGCGCTGAGTCCGGCCATGGACCGGTCCTGCACCAGGAAGGGCTTCTCTTCCAATGCCCAGTAGCGGTACGCCGTATGCTCCTCGAAGAGATAGCGCAGGATATGCTTGCGGATATCCTCGTAGGCGCCTGCCATGTACGAGCGGAAATGCTGCGCCGTGGGATCGAAATTCTGCGCCCTGCGGTTCCTGATGTCGGCTATCTCGCTCTCCCGCTGCGCGATCTGCAGGGTCATGCCTATCCTGGCGATCACCGTGCTGTTATAATCGAGCAGCTTCTTATTGACCGCCTGGACGATGCCGAGATAATCGTGCACATGTTTCTTGTACGCCTGCGCCTCCGGCATATCCAGGTAGGGCTTTATCATAGCGTCGAACTCCTCCTGCTCGGCGACGATCTTGGAAACATCCGGCGTGGCATCGGAGAGCTCCGCCTTGACGGTCTGCCACTGCTTGGCGATATCCGATACGCTCTTCTGGATGGTCTGGAGATGCTTGATCGCGTTCTGCAGACTTTCGATCGTGGTAGTCATATTCTTAAGTCCGCCCACAGCAGTGCTGATAGCGGTGTAATCGCCGTAGACCGCCTTGCCCACGCTCACCACCGTTGTGACGAACTTGAGAAGATCCTCAAAACTGCATCCCTGCGCCTTTGCGGTTACGGCATTCTTGAACGCAGCAGCAGCAGCCATCATCACATCGCGCTGTTTGCTTCTGGCGGTGACCTGTTGCAGGATATCGCTCTGGAGCTGGTTCTCCTGGTTCTGGAGCTGGCCCAGCGACTCCTGGAGCTTCGCCTGCAGCTTGGCCGATTCGGCTATCGCCTGATCGATCGCACCGAGCCTGGATTCGCGGGTCGCCTGCTGGCTGTTATAGGTATTACGCGCGTTCTCGATATTCTGTCCCAGCAGCAGCAGCGACGTCAGCAGACCCCGGTAATACTCGATCGTGACCAGGGGAACATGATGTGCCAGACGGCCATAGTAGTTGAGTCCCTGATGAAGCTGGGTGAGCAGCACATCGGCCCGGAAACGCACCTGCTTTGCGCTGGCATCGCTATCGGGGCAGACGAAGCGGAGCCACTCCGAGAATTTCGCTGCCATGCGATAATCGCCGTTCATGTAGCTCATCTCCGCCTGGCGCAGCACCAGCGTGCGGTAGGAGAGCTTCAGATCATTGAGAAAGAAGGCTCTGATGGCCGGCCTCTCCGTAAGGGCAGAGCTGGTCCCGTTTGCTCCGGCAGTTCCGTCCCCCTGCGTTATTCCGTTGGGCCCGTTGCTACCCTGTGTTCCCCCTCCGGCGCGGTTGGTAGTATGGTTGCAGATCCTGTAGGTCATCGGATACTTGCCGCCGCTTCTGCATTCGGCAAACCGCCCTCCGGTACCGCCCGATCCGCTCCCGCCTCCGGCGCCTCCGGTACCGCCGCTCCCGGCCGCACCTCCGGCTACATTCACCGTCACGGTACCAGCAGACCTGATAATACCGAGGGTGATCTTCCCGCCCGCGCCCCCTGCTCCTCCCCGTCCGCCGATGCCGCCGATGCCGCCATCTCCCCCTTTTCCTCCGGGATTCGGGCCCCGATCGACTCGCTGGTCATCCGGTGCTCCCGCGATATGGGCATCTTCTCCATCCACCCCCTGCTGTCCGGCTCCGCCGTTCCCCCCGTTCTGTCCCCGGCCGCCGGCCGCCCCCCGGGATTGCAGCGCCAGTGCCCCATACAATGAGTCGGCATAGATAGCCAGATCTCCGCCCCGTCCCCCCGCCGCGCCGGAGGCACCATCGGCTCCCCGGCTCCCCTTATCGCCCCTGTTGGCTCCCGGTCCGCCATCCCTGGCGCGATCGCCGGTGGTATAATTGCCGATACCGGCGGGAATGGCAGGTGCGCTCAGATCGATCCCTCCCGTCTGGGAGACCACTTGGCGCGCATACAAGGTCATATTCCGTCCCGGAAGCCAGAGCGACGTCTTGATAGTGATGGTATCGGCGAAGATGATGAGATGTTTGTTCGCCGGCAGAATGGCCTGGGTCAGATCGAGATTGAGAGCGGTGATAACGACGGTATCGGCCTGGCTTTCATCGCGCTGATAACTGTCTTCGACGAGGTTGGTATAGGTATCGGGGCTTGTATCGCCGCCGGCGTCAACGGCTACCGGCACGGGGGTGACTGCGACGTCATCGAGTGAGGACTGTTCACTCATGGAGTCTCCTTGGAAATAGGAACTGGACCTGGATTGGATGGTAATCGCTCGCGCCGGGACCGGGGAGGAATGATCGGCGGGGGCGACAGAGAATTGGCGGGGAAGTTACAGTTATTTCCATGCAGATACAGCCCGCCCCCGGATAGCCAACAGCAAAAAGCGCATGAGAACCCTTGCTCTCATGCGCTTTGTACGTTTTTACGAATGTATTCCGGATCTCCGTTACGACCGTTTCTCGGGCGCCTTGTAGGTACCGAAGACGAAATCCCAGAGCGGCGTGCTGACGCCGTAGCCGGTGTGGTCATCGCCGTAATGATGGCGCATATGATGCTTTTTCAGCCACGCCCACACTCCTTTTTTCATGGAGAAGTGATGCGTGGCGTAGTGCAGCATATCATAGCAGAGATAGCCGAACACCATGCCCGTAAAGAGCGCAGGGGTGTACGTGGCGCCGAAAATCCCCAGAAAAAGGAGATAGAAAATAACTGCCAGCGGAATACTGATTCCCGGCGGCATCACCAGACGGGTTGCGTCGTTCGGGTAATCGTGGTGCACCCCATGCAGGATGAAGTGAAACCGCTTCCCCCACTCGCTTTTCGGGTGATAATGGAAGACGAACCGGTGGAGCACATACTCCAGGAACGTCCAGACCAGAATCCCCAGAAGGAACAATCCCACGATCGTCAGAGCACCCAGCTGGTAGTTAACAACCGAACGATAGATCATATATCCCATCACCGGGACATAGATGATAAGCGGTGTCACCGGATGCACATGCGAGAAGAACTCGATGAAGTTGCTCTCGAACATCCGCACCGACTCATTCTTATTGGAAACGTAGCGACGTGTCATATGCGATCATTGCTTGGTTACCATCTGAACCAGGAGGGCACCGCATGAAACGGACCCATGCCGGTAATCGGCCGCAAAGTTACGAAAGAGCGCACGATCACGATCGTAACGCCGGGGACAAGATACGGACTGTCATAGTGAGGGGAAAGGTGGATGTGAGGATAGTTCGTGCGAATGGTCCGTGGTCAGTCCGCGAGCTGCGCTCGCTGTCAGTAGTCCGTTGCGGCTGATACCTGGAGCACCGGCGATCCCGGCAACGGACGACTCACCGACTACTGACGACGGACTACGGACCACTGACCTTCTTCCATCAATCGTCTCACCGTCTCGGATGATACGTCCGGTGCACTTCGCGCAGGTACTCGCGATCCAGGTGTGTATAGATCTGCGTGGTGGTGATATCCTCGTGCCCCAGCATCTCCTGCACGGCGCGCAGATCGGCGCCCCCCTCCAGCAGATGGGTGGCGAATGAATGCCGGAAGGTATGGGGGTGCACATCGGCGGCCACCCCGGCGGCTTCGGCATACTTGCGGGTCATCTTCCAGAGCGCGTTCCGGCTGAGCCCCTTGCCGTGGGAGTTCAGGAAAAGGATGTCGTCGTTCGGCACACCCCGCTTTATCAGCGCCGGCCGGGCCTGCGTGCGGTAGCGCTCGATCCATCCCTGCGCCACCTTCCCCACCGGCACCAGCCGCTCCTTGTTCCCCTTGCCGATCACCCGCACCAGATCGTACTGGAACAGCAGCTGCGAACAGCAGAGGGTGCGAAGCTCGCTTATGCGCATGCCGGTGGCATACAGGGTCTCCAGGATGGCGCGGTCGCGGACCCCGTAGGGATTGCCGGCGGGATCATCCGCGGCGGGAGCCGCCAGAATGGACTCCATCTGCGCCACCGAAAGCACATCCGGAAGAACCCGCAGGCGGCGCGGAAGCTGGATGTTCTCCGAGGGATCGCCGGGGGCATCGCCCTCCATCTGGGCGAACTTGTGGGCTCCCCGCACCACCGAGATGGCCCTGGCAATGGAGGAGGAGGCCAGCCCCGCCTCCGCCAGCGATACCACATGGCGGCGGACATGCTCGGTGCCGGCCGCATCGATGGAGCCTATCCCCTCGGCGGCCAGCCACTCCAGGTAGCGCCGGAGATCGCGCCGGTAGGCATCCACCGTGTTGTCGGCGGCGCCCTTGTCCACCATCAGGAACTCGTTGTACCGGTCGAAGAGGGAGGCAAGGGGAGGAGGAAGTTCGGTCCCGTTCACGACGATATCCGCGGTTGATAGGTTCATGGATGCTGCTTGCGCCACCGGCCACGCCCGGAACCGGCTAGCGTGTGCCGGCCTCCTGCTCCATCTTCCAGGATGGAGCGATCTCGTAGAGCATACCAGGAGAGATGGCGCGGCTGTACAACGCTTCCGGAAAGATCAGATCATAGCCGCCGATGATCTCCCCGAGCCGGATATCACCCCCCGGCTTCAGTTCCGGGATGTCAGCGAACTGGGTCTGATGCGGCACCAGATGGGAGCCGAGCGCGGCGATCACCTCATCGTAGCGGACCATGGCATCCACCCGGTCCGGCAGACCGGGCAGGCTCCCCTCCTCGGCCCTGATGTACACGTAGTCGCAGGGAGGAAACAGCGTGGGAGCCCCATCCTCCCAATGCATGATGGTAACGGCGGTTCCATCCTCCTCCTGCAACCAGAAGATATACGGGGCCGCGCTCCTCTGCACGATGGTCGCGGCCCAGCGGGTATAGCGCCACCATGCCATCGACTTCTCCATCGGCGCATAGATCCTGTTCGGCATCTCATGCAGCTCCAGCTCCGATATCATCGCCGCATTATGGCGCATCCACGACCGGACAAGCTCGCGCTCGTCGGCGGGGGCAACGGTCTCCTCCTGCGGATCATCGGCCAGCAGGCCGAACCGCGCGCAGAAATCGGCCACCAGGGGCATGGCCTCCATCGCGTAGAAGAGCGCATGGCCGGCCTTGATGCGGAACGAGAGCCCCGGATAGACATATCCCGGCGGGGTGTAATCGGCAGCCTTGTCGCACCCGCGCTCGAACAGGAAGGAGAAGTTCACGCCGGTATCATCATGCTTGTAGAAGAACCGGAGGCCCTTCATTTCCTCCTCCTCCCACCGCCCGACCGAGAACGACGGGTTCTCCCCGAAGTACGAGATCAGGCTCTCCTCGGAGGGGATGGCATCCTGGCGGGCATGGAAGAATAACTCGTACCACATGGCGATCGGTCAGATGAAGGTGAAATGAGGGAATCCGCTCCGGCCATCCGGAGCCACCATCCGGAGCGGGCCGCCCGGTATGTATTCCGATAGTATCTCCGTTGCTGCTGCCATCCCCTCACTCCAGAATCAGCCTCCGCCCCTCGATGCTTCCATCCTCGGAGAAGGGTTCATAGCAGCTTCCGGGGGTAGTCCAGCCGGAGCGGAGCGCCGCCTCCCGCAGTTGCGCGGCATAGGCGGCGGTACCGGCGTGGATATGGAGGTTCCCATACTTGCAGATCGATCCCAGAAAGGGAGCCGAAGCACAGGAGAAATAGATCAGCGGATAATCGGTGTCGCAACGGACCGGCCAGAACAGCGGGGCGACGATCTCCCCCACCGAAGCGGGATCGGCGATGATGCCGCCCTGATACTCCTGATCGATGCCGAGGGCACGCAATGCCTCGTTGGCGGCCACCAGCGGCTCGAAGTCGTCGCGGGTGGTATGCCATGAAACGCCGCGCGGCAGCGGGAGAAAGAAAAGCTCCTCCCATCCCATCTCCTCCATCAGCCGGCCGCAGCGCAGCCCGAACAGCGGAGGAAAGATGTTGATATCGGTGATATCGGTTGCCAGGATCAGGGTTTCCTCGCAGCCGGTGTCCAGGTCCGGCGGGAGTTCCACCCTGTCGCGGGCCCGCTCGTACGCCTGGCGCTGCGCGTCGTACAACTCACGCCATTCCTCCAGTTCCTCCGCCGTGGCATCATCGCCGGGACGGTCCCAGCCATTGGCCTGGTCATCGGGATCGAACCAGAGTGCCTGCAGTTCCATCAGCGAGCCCGCGTAGAAGGGGTTGCACGCCAGTACCTCATCGCGTCCGGCAAGCCGTATCACTTCCGTTCCCCCTTCCCTTCATCGTCCTTCTGCTCCCCCTTCTCCTTTTTCTGCAGGAACGCGCCGTAGCCCACTTCCGAATCCACATTGCCGAACGCATCGTCGATGTAGGGGATCACCGGCTCCTCCTTCTTCTTCGGGGCGGGCTCGGCGGCGGCTATCGGCTTCTCCCCCTCGTCCGGCTTGTACTGGATGCGGGGATGGCTCATGCCGATCAGGTTCTTGATGAACGCCGCCTTGATCTTGTTCAGATCCGCCAGGGTCAGCTCGCAGAGATCGAGCTGTCCCTCGGAGAAGCGTTTCTTGATGGCGCGGTCGATCGTCTCCTCGATCGCCTTCGGCGTCGGGTTCGGGAGCGAGCGGGTGGTGGCCTCCACCGCATCGGCCAGCATCACGATAGCGGTCTCGCGGGTATGGGGGAGGGGTCCGGGGTAGCGGAAATCGGCCTCGCTGACATCCGGGTTGGTCTCGCGCGCCTTGTCGTAGAAATACTTGATGACGGTGGTACCGTGGTGCATCGGGATGAAGTCCACGATGCGCTGCGGCAGGCCGTACTCGCGCGCCAGCTCGATGCCGTCCAGCACATGGTTCCGGATGATCTTCGCGGACATCTCCGGCTTTATCCGGTCGTGCTTGTTAGCCATCTGCATCTGGTTCTCCACGAAATACTCCGCCTTGGCAACCTTGCCGATATCATGGAAATACGCTCCCACCTTCGCCAGCAGGGCATTGGCACCCACGGCATTGGCGGCGCTCTCGGCCAGGCGCGCTATGGTCAGGGTATGCTGGTAGGTGCCGGGGGCCTTATCGGCCAGGGCGCGCAGCAGGGGATGGTTCAGATTATCGTATTCCAGCAGCTTCAGATCGGTGGCAACGCCGAAGAGATTTTCGATGAGAAGGATGCAGGCGAAGGTGAGCACCGGCGATATCGTGGCGTTGATGGCGGCGAATCCCAGCTTGCTGCCGATATCGATGAAATCGCTCCCCCGCTCCATTCCCAGCGCCAGAATAGCCACCGAGTAGCCGAGCATGGAGTAGGCGATGGAGCGGAACAGCTGGGTGCGGCTTTTGATATCGCGCACGGTATAGGCCGCCAGCACGCCTGCCGAGAGGCAGGCCAGCGCCACGGCGTAATCGTTCCCTCTGATACCGGCCACCATGAAGCAGGCGATCACCGTCAGGTAGAATGCGGTGCGGGAATCGAAGAGTATCGCCAGGAGCATCGAGAGAAGGGGCATCAGGATCAGATACTCCACCGGCCACCCCGATTTCAGCACAAAGGAGAGGGAGGCCATGGAGCAGACCAGCAGCAGCGCCACCAGGATGATCCCGAGCTGGAGATTATCCAGGAAGATCCTCCGCCGGAAGTTGTAGAGAAAGAGCACCGCCAGCCCCATCAGGATGATGACATGCCCCAGGTTCCCCAGGAGCCGCAGCCACATGTTGTCCTCCTCCTCGCGCAGCTCGCGGGAGCGGAGGAAGCTGCTCAGCTTCAATTTCGTGGCCTCGGTGATACGCTCGCCGGTGGCAACGATCACCTCGCCGTCGCTGACGATCCCCTGTGTTCTGGGGACGCTCGCCTTGGCGTTCTCGCGCGCCTCCTCGGTGAGCCGCTGGCTGTAGACGTACATCGGCTTGTACAGGAGGTAGAAGAGCTCCATGGCAAAGGCCGCCTCCTGCGGGCTCAGGCGCTTCCCCAGGTTCACCTCCAGCGTATGCACCACGCCCAGGCTGTCGTAGAGGGTATTGATCGGAACCACATCCTCGTACACCTCGCTCCGCCGCACCACGATACGCTCCACCCGGAGGGTGGATTTGTTCTGGTTGATGACGCCGGCGCGGTAGGGCCCCTCGGCCCCCTGGAAGAGCGCCTCGGCAACTCCCCGCATCCGCTGCAGGCGGGTCTCGTCGGCAGGGAGCGACTGCACGAACAGCCAGGAGCGCTCCGACAGGAAGTTCGGCTCGGTCTCGCTCATGGCGATGGCCTCGGCCGTATGCAGGAGCGTATCGTGCATGCGGAGCAGGTTCATCCCGGAGGAGACATAGATGGGGAGCACCTCGGACACCGCGCGCTGCACATCCCGCTCGTAGCTGGTTTCATCCTTGTACAGCGGGTAGGCGAACGGGGCGCGGATGGTATCGCCCGACCAGATCGACCCGATCTCGAACTCGTATTCGAGCGAGGAGGAACGGGGGAACAGCAGGGCGATGAGCACCGTCACCAGGCCGAGCGCCACATACCGGAACATCCCTTTCCAGCGAATGGCCGACCATCCCATATACCCCCCCTCGCGATCGTCGTCGGAGGCGTGGAAGAGCGCTTTGCGTTTATGTTCGGACATGAAAGAATCCTCTCCGGCCTGTTAATCGTTCGGCATACCCGGCAGCAACAGGAACATCCCGCCGGGCACGCTCATCATCCCTCCGATCCATCTGATTCGGCTCCGCGCCGTAGTGCCATGCTAGCGGGAACGCTGGCGGCCGCTACGAACCGGGGCCACCCTGGGCCCGCCGGTATCCACCCCGCGCACGGTCAGGAAATGTTCCAGGAACTCGTTGATCCCCTCGTCCAGACAGTCGCGCACGGTCACGAAATCGGCAAGCTCCTTCATATCCCTGACCGCATTCTGCGGCACCGCCACATAGCCGGCCGCGCGGCAGAACTCCAGATCATTATAGTGGTCGCCGATGCCGATCACCTGCTCCATGGAACTATGATCGCGTGCGATCAGGCGTTCCAGCGCCCTGTGCTTGTTGGCCCTGGCATCGCGCACCTCCAGATGCCACGATCCGGGGCGCGAATACGACTCGTAGAGCTTCACCTTCAGCTCTCCGGCCTTCATCTTGGCCTTCACGTAATCGAACACCTGGTTGACCGCGTAGAAGCCGCCGGTCACCACCACCTCCAGGATCTCGCCGGCGGCGGCGGAGAAATCGGCGGTCACCGAGGTCTCGATGTTCCAGTGCTGGTAATGCGACGGCAGCACCACATCCGGCTCCGACAGGAGCAGCCCCTCCGGGGTCACCGCGCAGCAGGCGACCTTGCCGTTGCCTGCGGCTTCGTCGATGATATCGAGCGCGAACTCCTGGTCGAACGGCATGGTAAAGAGGATATCGCCATGCAGATGACGTACGAGCGCGCCATCCAGGGAGATCACCGGCTCGCGCATCCGGAGCTCCTCGGCATACATCTCCGTGGCCTGATGATGCCGCCGGGTGATAAGCACGAAGCGGACCCCGTGCTCCACTACCTTTTCGATAAGGTCGGCGGTACGGGTTCCGATCATCTCATCCCGGTTCAGGAGGGTTCCATCGACATCGCAGGCGATCAGAACGGCTCTGCGGAGACGGTTTTCCGGAGAGCCGAGCCCCCCGAAGAGCCGTCGCGTAAGGGTTCGAAGCATTCGTATAGAAGAATCTCGTTGGCTCCCGCCGGAGCATTCCCCCGGATCTTTTCCGGGAGGATGGACTACCCGCATTCTTGGGGGCACAACGGCCCCGCAAAAAAGCCCCGGAGGCTCACACTCTGTAATGGGTACGTAACCGAGAACAGGGGGTAAACTACGCCGTGAATATCTATATTTACAACGTTGTCCCATTTCCTCGACCCTAAATTCAGGAGCAACCATGAAGATCAGCATAACCCCCACTCCCACGCCGAGGACTCTAACATCCCTGAATCAAGCCGATCTCGGTTTCGGCCGGCATTTCGCTGATCACATGTTCCTGATGAATTACAGCTCCGCGGAGGGATGGCATGACCCGCGTATCGAGCCCTATATGGCGATGGCGATGGAGCCGGGAAACCTTACTCTTCATTACGGCCAGTCGATCTTCGAGGGTCTGAAGGCGTTCCGCTGGGCCGACGGCTCGGTGAATCTCTTCCGCGCGAACGATCACATCGCACGCTTCGCACACTCGGCAAGCCGCCTCTGCATGCCCGATTTCGATCACGAGCTGGTGCTGGAAGGGTTCAAGAAACTTGTGCAGACCGATAGCGCATGGGTGCCGGGGCAGCGCGGAACCGCGCTCTATCTGCGTCCCACGATGATCGCCACCGACAACGCGCTCGGCGTGCGCCCCTCCAAGGGATACCTGATGTTCGTGGTCACCTCCCCGGTGGGAAGCTACTACAGCAAGGGAAGCGCCCCCACCCGCATTCTGGTGGAGGAGAAATATACCCGCGCGCCGCTCGGGGGGCTGGGAGAGGCCAAGACCTCGGCCAATTATGCGGCATCGCTGCTGGCGGCTGAGGAGGCCAAGGCGCAGGGATTCGATCAGGTGCTCTGGCTGGATGCCAAGAACCACAAGTTCGTGGAGGAGGTGGGGACCATGAACATCTTCTTCGTGATCGATAACGTTCTGATAACGCCGGCGCTTGGGGGTACCATCCTGGATGGCATCACCCGCCGCACGGTGATCGATCTGGCAAAGGAATGGGGTCTTCAGCTGGAGCAGCGCCCCATCAGCATGGACGAAGTGCTGGAGGCATCCGAGCGGGGAACGCTCCAGGAAGTGTTCGGCAGCGGCACCGCCGCCATCATCTCCCCGGTGGGAGAGCTCTTCTACCAGGGTCGCGCCATCACGATCACCGAGCGGGAGAACTCCTACCGCGAGCGCTTCTACAATACCATCACCGGCATCCAGTACGGCGAGATCCCCGATACGCACAACTGGATAACGCCCGTCCCGGCCGCAACCAACGGCCACGCCAACGAGGAGCACGGAACGGTGAAGGACCTCCAGGAAGCTCTTCCGGGAAGCGCCGGGGCATAACATCTCCGGCAGGACCATGAACGATGCATTGATCGATGTTCCTCCCTCCCATCCGGCGGCCGAAGCGCTCCGGCTGGCCCGGGAGGAACTTGCAATGGGAACCACGGCCGCCGCAAGCGGCAACCAGGGACGGGCCCGGGTCTGCGGACGCCGGGCCGTCGCCGTTTTTATCCTGGCCCTTTCCCGGGCAACCACCCTCTCCGGGGGCATCCCCCCCTACGGCACCCACGCCCTGTCGATCCTTCGGGGGATTTCCTCCGATATTGCTCTGCCCGATGAAATTCGCGCCGCCGCCGCCCGTCTGCTCGGTGGAGTTCGCAGCATCGCCCGTGGCGAGGCGTTTTCCGCCGATCCCGGTGCCGATGCCGCGCTCGTTATCAACTACTTCACGGCGGCAACCGGCTAGATTTCTCCCCTTCCAGGCTCCTGGAGCATCCGGATGGGAGGAACTACTGTTGACCGCTACTTTATTCTTTCCGTAGCTTTCGTATGTTAGCTTCCCTGCATACACCCTAAGCCTGGAATGACGAGATGAAGCATACCCGTTCTCTTTGCACGCTGATCCTTCTGTTGCTGGCGGCGGCCGGCGCGCTCCGCGCCCAGGAAAATCCGAATGTGGCCTGGAAGCTCCTCACCCCCACCGTTACCGGCAAGCCGGGGGATGTGGTGGAGGTGAAGGTGGAGGCGAAGATCGCCTCCGGCTGGAAGATGTATTCCACCAAGGGCTATCCGGATACCCTTCTGAGCGCCCCGCAACCAACCGAAATCACCGTGGGGGAGCCGTCGCTGATAACCCGCAGCGGCTCGATCAAGGGGAGCAAGCCGCAACGGCATTACGACGAAGGCTTCGAGATCGAAACCGAATACTGGAAAGGGACCATCACCCTCACCATTCCCGTAAAGATCTCCAGCAAGGCTGTTCTCGGCCAGGAGGGAAAGGGATGGGTGAACTTCTACTTCCAGACCTGTGATTCCTCCACATGCCTGCCGGGGATGGATAAGAAACTTGCCTTCACCGTGCAGATAGGGGATTCGGCCACGGCGGGCGCCGATACCGCCGGAACCAGCCCTCTGGCCGCCACCGACAGCACGGCCGGCGCCGATGCGGTGGATCTGGCCGAGAACACCCCCGGCACCGATACGGCCGCCACTCCCCCCTCTGTTGCCACAGCTCCCGGAGACGGCGAGCAGGAGCAGCTGACCGGCAGCGCAGAGGATATCGAGCGCGCCAAGGAGGAAGGGCTGATGGCATTCCTCGGGCTGGCGGTGCTGATGGGACTGGGAGCGCTCGTAACGCCGTGCGTCTTCCCGATGATCCCCATCACCGTCTCCTTCTTCACCAAGCGCCCGCAGACCACGCGCGCCCGCTCGGTGCGCGATGCCGGCCTGTATTCGCTCGGCATCATCCTCACCTTTACGGCGCTCGGCCTGGTGGTCACGCTGCTGATGGGGGCCACGGGCGTCAACGATTTTGCTACCAACCCGGTTATCAATATCATCATCGCCGGCGTCTTCCTGATGCTGGCGCTGAACCTCTTCGGCATGTTCGAGATCCAGGTTCCCACCTCCATCCTGAACCGGCTGAACAAGAAGGCCGAGGGGGATAGCGTGGCCGGTGTGATCCTGATGGGACTGGTCTTCTCCCTCACCTCGTTCACCTGCACGGTGCCGTTCGTGGGAACACTCTTCAACCTGGCGTCGAAGGGGGAATATCTCTGGCCGATCCTCGGCACCGCGGCGTTCGCCACGGTCTTCTCCGCCCCCTTCTTCCTGCTTGCCCTGTTCCCGGCGGTGATGAAATCGCTCCCGAAGTCGGGCGGCTGGCTGAACGCGGTAAAGGTGGTGATGGGCTTTATCGAGGTGGCCGCAGCTATCAAGTTCATCTCCAACGCCGATCTGGTGCTGCAGTGGGGCTTCCTCACCCGCGAGCTTTTCCTGGCGATCTGGATCGCCGTGGCGGTGCTCATCACTCTGTATCTGCTGGGTCATTTCCAGCTGCCGCACGATACCCGCGTGGAGAAGGTGGGCCCCATCCGTGTCCTCTTCTCCATCTCCTTCCTGGCGGTCGGGTTCTGGCTGCTGACCGGCCTGTTCGGCGGCCGCCTGGGCGAGCTTGACGCACAGCTTCCCCCTCCGGATTACTCCAACGGCGGCAGCCGCGCCATGACAGCGGGACGCACCTCCGGGACAGGATCGCCCGGTAACGCTGCGAAGAGCCATGAGGAGTGGCTGAAGAACGATTACGAGGCCGCTCTGGAGATCTCCCGCAGCAGCGGCAAGCCGATCTTCATCGACTTCACCGGCTATACCTGCACCAACTGCCGCTGGATGGAGACGAACATGTTCTCCCGCAAGGAGATCGCCGATCTGATGAACAAGTATGTGCTGGTGCGCCTCTATACCGACGGCCGCGACCCGATCAGCAAGAAGTACAAGGAGATGCAGTACTCCCGCTTCAACAAGATCACGCTCCCCTACTATGTGCTCATCAACTCCAGCGATTCCACGATGGCGCAGTTCGAGGGGATGACCCGCGACGCAAACCAGTTCGTCACGTTCCTGGAAAAGGGCCTTACCAGCGGCCAGATGGCACTGAAGGACTGACAGATCGTTCGTTCTTCGCACTGAAGCGACAGGCAAATGCACAGGGCCGCGTTCATCACGATCGCGGCCCTTTTGCGTTGGGGGCAGGTGGTAGTTCTCAGAGCTTCGTTGATGGATTTCAGAAGAAGGCCCGTGGTCGCCAGGGATGGAATTTCCGGATCTTCCTGCACCCACAGTGCAACGGCCACTGGCCGCCGGCTCGCCTATCGATCGGGACAATCAAAAGGGCCATCCCCGCCTACGAGGATGGCCCTTCTACAGCGGGCGAAGCCCGCGGACTACTCACCGCTACGAATCATCTACTTCCTGATATAGCTCGTCAGTTCCATGCGGTAGCCGGTCACCGGCAGGGAGAGCGCCTGGCCGCCGAGGCTGGTCTGGAGCGTCTTGCTTTCGAGCACCTGGCGGAGGATACCCTCGCGCGCGGAGGCATCGTTGCGCACCATCAGCGAGTCGAACAGCAGCGGGATTGGGAAGGCCGACGGGCGCACGTTCAGACGGAGCCGCAGATCGGTGTGGGCGGCATTCGGGTAGGCCGTGCCTGCAACCGTGGTGGCAACTCGTCCCTGATGGGTGGCATCCAGACGGAAGGCGATGTTCAGCTGCGTGCCGCTGAACTCCAGGTTCTTCACGTCGATGGAATCCACACCCATCGCGGCCCAGGTGGCGGCGGTGGTCTGCTTCGGATTGCTGACCCGCACCCACTGCTCCGGAAGCTGGTCGCCGAGATCCTGTCCCCCCTCGGCACGGTAGAGGATGGAGCGGAGCAGATCGAACTGGTAGATCGATCCATCGGCGCCCACCTTGATATAGACCGTATCGCGCGGCCCTTCGATGGTGCCGCTCATATCGGTGATGCGCTCCAGGATCTCCGTCACATTGCTGCTGTCCTTGTAGGTGATGCCGGTACGGAGCACGGTCCAGGTCTTCCGCTGCTGGCTGCCGCTCGGCTGGTTGGCCTGGTCAAGATCCTGGTAGCTGTAGACAAGGGAATCGCCCGCCGCAAAGCCCACGCCGCTCACCGTGATGCCGATGGCCGGCGAGGTATAGATGGTAGTGCTGCCGTTGGTCAGCTTGAAGGTGGCCGTGGTGGAGCCGGCGCGCTTGCCGGTCAGTTTGATAAACCATGCCGAGTGCGACTGGATCTCGGCGATCGCCGGATCGGCCACGGTCCAGCTGAGCGTATACCCACTTTCGGCCATCACCTGCGAGCCGTCTTTGGCGATGAAGCTTACCCTGATGCTGTCGATGGTGGCATTCTCCTCAACATGGAGGCTGCCGCGCATACTGGTGGTATCCACCACCACCGTATCGAGGCCGCGGGCCTGAAGCACCATACCACGCGCCTGAAGCTGCGTCTGCGGCTGCACCGGCTCCTCGGTGCTGCAACCGGCGCCGGCCACGGCTATCGCCCCGAACAGAAGGAACAGGCGCGTGGCACGGAGAGCAGCTATCGCCCTCCCCTTCCCGGCCGCATCCCGGCACCTGCTGACAATGGACATGTTCATACGTTCCCTGTAGTGATATCTGATGATTGATAGGTAGTCATGGAGAGGGCGCACGAGGGGGCCTCGCTGCCGGAGAATGGGTCTGCCGGCCATGGAACTGGCCGGAGAAGAGCGGGGCCACCCCCTGGCGGAGGCGGCCCCTGAAGAATATCCGTTCCGCCGGCCCCTTCTACTGGCCGCGGACCGAGCTTACCAGCTCCATCTCGAAGCCGGGCACCATCTGGTTGATCACCGCCAGCGAAATCTGCTTGCTGGCGAGCGTCTGGCGCACGATACCCTCGGTGGAGGAGACATCGTAGCCGAGCGAAAGGCTGTCGGTGCCGTTGCCCAGCGGGCTGGTCAGACCGATGATGACCTTGTGATCGGTATGCACCGAGTTGGCGATCGTCCCCTTCGGCACCGTCCTCGACTGCGTTCCGGCATGCGTGGCCGGCATCGAGAGGTTGATGGTGATGGGGGCGCCGAGCAGCGTGACCGTACCGGAGACCGGCGAGCCGCCCGTGGCCGACCAGGTGGTAGCGGTGGTGGCGGAGGTATTGCTGATCTGAATCCAGCCGGCCGGCACGCTATCGACGAACATCTCGGCACCCTGAATCCGCTTTACGACGGAACGCAAGAGGTTGTACTGATAGACCTTGCCGTCGGTGGCGGTACGCAGATAGAAGGTATCGCGCGCGCCGGTGGGGGTGGTGCCGGTGGCATCGAACGTCTGCTCGTCGATCACCGCCACGCCGCTCTGCCCGCCGATCGTCTGGTTGATCTGCATCACGGTCCAGATCTTCACCTGCTTGGAGGAATTGTCGCGCTCGTTGGCCTCGTTGCGCGTATAGGAGTTATAGGTAAACTTATCGTTCTGCTTGAAGGTGAACTGTCCCCCGCCATTGTTATTGGGAGGGGTTACCGGATCGTCGCCGCAACCCGACACCGCAACCGCCACGATACCGGCGAATGCGAGATACTTCAGAAGATTCTTCATAGTGATCCTGATTGATTCGTAGTTGGAGTGCCGACATCTTGTTGTTGTCGCGGGGCCGGCCAAAAGGTTTACCCGATCCCCCGATCCAGACCGGACCGTGGAGCGTTTCTCTAGACGAATATCTTATACGCTCAGCTTAGCGATATTCTCCCGTATCATCTGCGACACCGAGCGGAGCATCGCCTGCTCCTCTTCCAGAAGCTCCAGTTCGATGATCTCGCGCACGCCGGCGCGCCCCAGTTTCACCGGCACCCCCATCACCACATCCCCCAGGCCGTACTGGCCGTTCAGGCGCACCGCGCAGGGGAGAATACGGGGCTTGTCCCGGGTGATGGCCTCGATCATGGAGGAAACCGCCGCCGACGGGGCATAGAAGGCCGAACTCGTCTTCAGCAGATCGATGATCTCGGTGCCGGCGTTACGGGTCCGCTCGACGATCGCCTCGATCTTATCGGCTCCCAGAAGCTGGGTTACCGGGATGCCGGCCACGGTTGCATGGCGCATCAGCGGCATCAGGGCGTTGCCATGTCCCCCCATCACCATCACCTCCACATCCTCCACGGCCACGTCCAGCGCCATCGCGATAAACGACCGCATGCGGGAGGCATCCAGCGCGCCGGCCATGCCGATCACCCGGCCGGGATCGAACCCGGAAGCCTGGAGCGCCACATACGTCATCTCCTCCAGCGGGCTGGAAACGATGATCAGGATACACTCAGGAGACCGTTTGCAGATCTCCCGTGTGACCCCCTGGACGATGCCGGCGTTCTTGGCGAGAAGATCGTCGCGGGTCATTCCCGGCCTGCGGGAGATGCCCGCGGTGATTACCACCACATCCGATCCGGCGGTCTCATCGTAACCACTGGTGCCGATGATACGGCAGTCGCTCCTGACCAGCGGCGCCGACTCGTAGATATCGAGCGCCTTGCCCTGGGCCATGCCCTCAACCACATCAACGATCACCACCTCGTTAGCCAACTGGTAGGTCATGATACGCTGTGCGGTAACCGCGCCGACATTGCCGGCGCCAACGATTGTAACCTTCATCAAAACACTTCACTTTAGTCTGTGTAACAGAAGCCACGAAAGTACAAAGAAGAGGGGTTACGGGAGGGATTTTAGATCGGGGGAGGGGGGAGATTTTGGATTTTCGATTTTGGATTTTCGATTGGGGGAGAGGGAAGGGGGGGAATTTTCGATTCTCGATTTTATATTATCGATTGGGGAACGAGAAGGGACTGCCGGCGTATGGACGCTTTGGAGAGAGGGATATTCGGTGAGAGCGGATTTCCCATCCGTTACCCGTGTCCGCCGCTTGCCGCTATGAATCCCGCCATGATGGCCCCCGGAGGGGGCACCGGTCTGTAGCACTGAAGGCTCTATGCTGGTAGAAGCTCCGTAGGAGCGGCCCATTCCTCTGCTCTATACGAGCACGTCCGGAACGTCCAGGAGCCGATGAGTCCGGGAGCGGGGAGAATAGGGCGGTGCGCCAGATTGATAGCGTTAGATTGGTAGCGTTCTTCAGGGCTATTGCGAACTCCCGGTGGTCCCGCCCGGTATCCCTGCCCCCACAAACTTCTTTCTAAAAACTAAACTCTAAGCACTACAAACTACTACTGAGCTCCTTTCTAAAAACCGAGCCCTAAGCACCACCAGCCCCCCCCAACAACAAACGCCGGACCCTCTTGCGAGGATCGCGGCGTTCATCGATTCAACTTGCTGGCGGGGCCGGTATTACTCGGCGCCGTATACGCTTACCGCCTTGCGGTCGCGGCCCTTGCGCTCGAAGACCACCGTGCCGTCGATCAGCGCGAAGAGCGTGTCATCGCTGCCGATACCGACGTTGGCGCCCGGATGGAACTTGGTGCCACGCTGGCGCACCAGGATATTGCCAGCACGAACCACCTGGCCGCCGAAGCGCTTCACACCGAGGTACTGCGGGTTCGAATCGCGGCCGTTGCGCGTAGATCCCGCACCTTTCTTATGTGCCATAGCTGTATCTCTCCCGTAATTGTCGTTGTAAGTATAAATCGTTCCGTACTCGCAGCGAATCTTACGCCGAGATACCGGTGATCTGGATCTTCGTGTACTGCTGGCGATGGCCGTTCAGCTTCTGATAACCCTTGCGGCGCTTCTTGTGGAAGACCAGTACGGTCTCGTCGCGTCCATGCTCGATTACCTTGGCCGACACCGATCCGCCGCCGAATGCACCATTGTTGATGGTGATGGCGTTGGCGAACTCGACCGTCGAATCCACGTCGTTCTTCAGATGCGGCACAACGATCGTGTCGTCCTGCTTCACCCGGTACTGGGAGCCTGCGATAGTGACAATAGCCTGCATGTCTAAACCTGCGGATCTACTCTTTACGGAATTGCTTTTTAGATAAGAATGACAAAGATAGAAGGTTGTTCGGAGCCATCCAAGTAGAAAAACGTATCAGGGGGAGGAAGCGGGGATGATGCCGGGAGCGTAACTTTGCACCTTCGCAACTGTTCCGGGGGGCGCTGCGGCCGGTTCCCGGCTCCCCCGGCTTCAACCGAACAACCTCTTCGAGAGACTACCGATGGCACTTCTTCCTTTTGTGATCCTGGCCTCAAGCTCCCCGCGCCGCCAGCAGCTCCTGCGCCAGATGGGGGCCGAATTCTCCGTCGTGCGCCCCGATATCGAGGAGATCGTCCAGGAGGGAGAGGGGCCGGTAGCGCTGGTGGAACGGCTCGCGCTGGAAAAGGCCCTTGCGATCGATCCGGGACGGGACACCGGGGTGGTGCTGGGGTCCGATACGGTGGTGGTGATCGACGGGGATATCCTCGGCAAACCGGAGAACCCCGAGGAGGCACGGCGCATGCTCCGCCGCCTGAGCGGACGCCCCCATACCGTTTTCACCGGATTTGCGCTGGTGGATCTTGCCACCGGGCACCGCCATGTGGATCATGCCCGCACCGAAGTTCAGTTCCGCGAACTCGCCGACGAGGAGATAGCGCGCTATGTGGAATCGGGTTCCTCACTGGACAAGGCGGGAGCCTACGGCATCCAGGATGATTTCGGCGCCGTCTTCATCGAACATATCGCCGGCGACTTCTATACCGTGATGGGCCTTCCGCTGACGAAGGTGTATCTGGCGCTGCGGGAGTTCGGGAGATGAGCAATTTTCGATTGCCGATTTTGGATTTTCGATTGGGGGAAGAGGTACGTTGTCAATCGTCCGTGGCTTCCATACCGCAGCTACTCCAATAGCCACGGACCACTGACAGCGGGCGAAGCCCGCGAACGGACCACTGACCAGTTTAGATTTTCGATTGGAAGAACAGGGAATCCCGGGGGGCCGGGAATCGGGGAAAATACGGCGGGGTGGCGGGCGGCTGGATTCCTTGCGTGCTGCTGGGAACTGGCCCTATCCAGCCCACGGATGGACCACAGACCGTCTTTCTACAATCCAGGCCCTAAGCACTAAGTTCTAACATCTAAGCCCTAAGCACTAAGTTCTAATCACTACCAACTACCCCCCTCACCTCGCGAAGTTCCGCCCCAGATAGAACTGTACTCCCACGGTAGTGCGGAGGGCGCGGGCGATAGGGTCCACATCGGTGAAATCGAAGTTCAGGATGTCGTACTGCATCTGCATCTCGAAGCCGATATTGTCGGTGACGTACGCCTCCAGCCCCAGCCCGAAAACCAGCCCCATGCTGGCGCGGCGGAGAATCCAGACCTTCTGCGAGCTATCCGGCTCGGTAAGGATGCGGGAGAGGGTGCGGATGGTGCCATGCGGGGTGGCGTAGCCGAAGAAGTTGAAATCCCTCGTTCCGGCGGCCAGTTCCGCCCCGAACCCCAGACAGACGTAGGTGATGGTCTGGGTTCCCTGAAAATCGGGGAGAACCACATCCTTGAACTGGTTGCGATCCACATAAAACTGCGCGCGCAGCAGCAGAAACGGGAGCACATTGAATTTGCCGGTGGTGCCGACGCTGGTTCCCCAGTTCAGCGCACTGGACTCGTAGTACGCCCCGGATGCTCCGGTCGTAAAGGAGAAGTTCGACTGTCCCCTGGCGATTCCGCCGGAGACAAGCAGAATCAGAAGCGCGAGAACAGACCCGCCGATCGGCCACTGGTTCATGATAGCGGTAGAAGAAGTTCTGATAGAGTACTCCCGTAACGGATATCGGTAGGAAATCTCTCCCACGGCGGAGATATTCCTCATCCCCGCTTCTCTCGGCTCTGTTGCAATCGAATCAATGGAAGATCCGGCAGCGCCGATCGACAATTTCAGGGGCCGGGGGGGACGGGTGCAAACCCTGCGCCAGAAGAACCCGCTCATGCCGGGCACCTTCTTCCGGCCGCCGGTGTTTGCCCAGAGCGCGCCGGAATGGAAGTTACGATCCCCAGAGAGGAAACCGGCCGCATCAGAGTACTCCGGGAGATGATCCCGGCGGAACGCATACCGATTAACGACAGCGCATGAAGATCACGGTTATCGGCTCAGGGTTCGGCGGGCTTGCCGCGGCGGTACGGTTGCAGGCGATGGGACATCAGGTGACCCTCGCCGAAAAACGGGACAAGCTGGGAGGGCGGGCCTATGTCTACCAGCAGGATGGCTTCACCTTCGACGGCGGCCCCACCGTCATCACCGCCCCGTGGCTGATCGAGGAGCTGTTCGGGCTGGCCGGACGCGACCACCGCGACTATATCAGCATGGTTCCGGTGGACCCATTCTACAAGATCTACTTCGAGAGCGGGGAGACCTTCCACTACAACAGCGACCGCGAAAGCATGATCCGGGAGATATCCCGGTTCAATCCGGATGATGTGCCGGGATACCTCCGGTTTCTGGAAAAGACCGAGGATATCTTCAAGACCGGATTCGGGCTGATCGATTCCCCCTTCCTCTCGCTGGGATCGATGCTGAAGGTGCTCCCCGATCTGATGCGCCTGCGCGCCGACCGGTCGGTGTACGACTACGTGCGCCGCTATATCAAGGATGACCGTCTCCAGCAGGTCTTCAGCTTCCACCCGCTGCTGGTGGGAGGAAACCCGTTCCAGACCACCTCCATCTATACGCTCATCCTCTTCCTGGAAAAGAAATGGGGTGTCTGGTTTGCCATGGGGGGAACAGGCAGCGTGGTAGCTGCCCTGGGAAGGCTCTTCGGGGAGCTTGGGGGGAGCACGATCCTGGAAGCGGAGGCCGAGGAGATCGTGATAGACGAGGGGAGCGGCAGGGCGCGGGGGGTGCGCCTGCGCGGCGGCGAAACGATAGAGGCCGATGCGGTGGTCTGCAACGGCGATGTGGCATTCACCTATCTGAATCTGGTCCCGGAGCGCTTCCGCCGCCGGAACACCGACCGGCATATCGAGCGGATGCGCTACTCGATGTCCCTGTTCGTGCATTATTTCGGCACCAACCGCCGCTACGACGATATCCCCCATCACAGCATCATGCTGGGGCCGCGCTACGGCGGGCTGCTGGATGATATCTTCAACCGCAACAAGGTGGCCGACGACTTCTCCCTGTATCTGCACCGCCCCACCGCCACCGACCGCTCGCTGGCCCCGGAGGGGTGCGATGCCTTCTATGTGCTCTCCCCGGTCCCCCATCTGGCCTCCGGCGACGACTGGCGCACGCTCGGCCCTCTGTACCGCGACCGGATCGTCCGGTATCTGGAGGAGCGCTATCTCCCGGATCTCTCGGAGCATATCGTCACCGAGCACTGGATCGATCCGCTCCATTTCCGCGACACCCTCAACAGCCATCTGGGCAGCGCCTTCTCGGTGGCCCCCATCCTGACGCAATCGGCATGGTTCCGGCCGCACAACCGCTCGGAGGATGTGCCGAACCTCTATTTCGTGGGGGCGGGAACGCATCCGGGTGCGGGGATGCCGGGGGTGCTCTCCTCGGCGAAGATCGCCGCCGAGCTGATCGGCCCGGCCTAGGAGATTCCAGCAGAATGGATGGCGCGCAGGTCCTGGCTCCGGACCAGGACGGTACCGGCAGGATGATAGAGGCCCCGCGCACCGTTGCCGGGAACAGGAGCGGGCGATCGGGATCGTATATTCCCCTCCCATACGAACAACAAGGGAACAAGGCATGGCGGAAACGATTTTCTCGAAGATCATCCGGAAGGAGATCCCCGCAACCGTAGTTTACGAAGACGACCAGGTGCTCGCCTTCCGCGACATCTCGCCGCAGGCGCCCACGCATATCCTGGTGATCCCCAGGAAGGAGATCGCCACCACCAACGATATCGCCGAGGAGGATGAGCCGCTGGTGGGACATATGGTGCG
The DNA here is from genome assembly GCA_048594725.1 of Candidatus Kapaibacteriota bacterium. Classification (GTDB taxonomy): domain Bacteria; phylum Bacteroidota; class Ignavibacteria; order OLB7; family OLB7; genus JAFDZV01. The sequence continues at coordinate 13,577 of JBMDXA010000146.1, read as the reverse complement.
GGTGGCGGCCAAAATCGCCAGGGATGAGGGGATCGCCGAGGATGGCTATCGCCTCCTGTTCAACTGCAACCGGAACGGAGGGCAGGAGGTGTATCACATCCATCTGCATGTTCTCGGCGGGCGGAAGATGAGCTGGCCGCCGGGCTAGGAGATATCCCCTTCGCCGCATTCCGGCATCCCGAACGCGAAACCGCCCCGCAAGCAGTTGCTCCGGGGCGGTTTGTAGTATTCAGGTTCCAATGGCCTTCCCTGCCGGGGGAGTTCCCTTACGGGTTGGTTCCGCCCTGCGGAGCGCTGCCGCCGTTCGTGTTCGGCGTCACCGGAGTCTGCTGCACCTCAACCTCGTTCGACTGAACCGGGGCCGGAGTACCGCCAGCCGGAGCCTGGGTAGCAGGGGCCTGGGTGCCGGGTGCCGGAACGGAGGGAACGACGGCCGGAGGAGCGGCGTTGGTTCCGGTGGTCACCGGATTGAGCGTCGGGCCGGAATTCTTCGGAATGAGGAAGGCATTCGCCAGAACGCACACCACGCCGAGAGCCAGCGCAACGTAGGTGGTCCACTTGGCAAGCATATCGAGCGTGCGCCGCGAACCGAATGTGGAGCTGAGCTGCGAGCCCAGGTTACCGAATGCTCCCCCCATGCCGCCGCTCTTGCCGGGCTGCAACAGCACCATCGTAATCAGTACGACAGCCAGAAGAAGGGAGATAATGACAACTACCCAGAACATAACGCACCTAGAATTTGAGAATGTAGTGAGCGCTGGAAAGCTACCAAGTTAAGGAAGAGAGATGTTTCCAACCAAAAGATTCCTTGCAGGACGCTCTCCCGCTGTGAATTTTGCCCCCCGGCCCGCGTTCGCACGCCGGACGATATCGGGGCTCGTGCGGGCCGTCCGAAACCCCAAACCCTACTGTCTGCAACCCTGAACGTCCCATGAAGAATAATGACCCATCCCTCGATGTGCCCGCCGGCAGCAGCGCTTTTGATGATGCCCATGCGCGTTCCTACGCCGAGGGGCCGCCCAGGCAGGTTCCGGGCTTTACCGGGCTTCACCGCATGACATCCATGCTCCTGGCCGAGCGCGTCCCCCCGGACGGGCGGGTTCTGGCGCTCGGGGCGGGGGGCGGCCTTGAACTGAAGGCCCTCGCCGACGATCACGCCGGCTGGACGTTCGACGGCGTTGACCCTTCGGCCGGCATGCTCAGGACCGCAGAGTTGATCGTGGAGCCGCATTCCTCGCGCATCCGCCTTCATCAGGGCTATATCGACGATGCGCCGGAAGGGCCGTTCCACGGCGCGGCCTGCCTTTTAACGCTGCATTTCGTTCCCCGCGACCAGCGCATCGCCACCCTCCGGGGTATCCATCGCCGCCTGGTGCCGGGTGCGCCGTTCGCCGTTGCTCATATCAGTTTCCCGCAGACCGAGCCCGAGCGCTCCCTGTGGATCAGCCGCCACGTGGCATTCGGCGGAACCGCCCCCGCGAACGCGGAGCGCGCCAGGGAGGCTATCGCGACCAGGTTATCCATCCTATCGCCGGAGGAGGACGAAGCCATGCTGCGCGAAGCAGGCTTTTCCGATACCAGCCTGTTCTACGCGGGCTTGAGCTTCAGGGGATGGATCTGCTACGCCTGACCCTGGCCGCCTGAATTCACACCGTATCTCCCCGTGATAGAACATCGCCCGGCCGGTATCATCCGGACCGGGCTCTTCCGGGCAACAGGCGCCACAGCACAGTATACGACCCCGGCGGACATTCCTCCCCCACCACCTTTTTACGATTCCTTGATAGTCTCCCCCCACCTCTTTTCCCCCTCCTGATATCCCCCATGCCAGCTTGCATGCAAGGAGAGTGTGCGGCTCCCGGCAGTGCAACCGCTACGGAACGCCCGCACCGAAGATGCATGATGAGACCGATATCACACGCGAACGATGCCCATTCCGGCGGCAGCGCGGGCTCGCGCTACAGATTTCTGGCAGCAACGCACCCGCGCCTTCCCCTGGTTCTGGCGGCCCTCGTCGTGCTGGCGATGATGACTCTCATCCTGCTCCTGTAGCTCCCGGCGGAGCGCAGAACCCACCTCCGATATAATCCTCATGGAACAACCCGCAAGCAGATGAAAACATCACACGGCACCCACCCTCCCTCTTCGCCACGCCTGGCGGCGCTCCTGCCGCTGCTGGCAGCCATTGCGCTGATACCGGTCGCAGAACCCGCCAGCGCGCAGGATGAGCTGCCGCCGCTCTCCACCGACCGGCCCGGACAGAGCACATCCCCATCGATTCTCAGCACCGGCTACCTCCAGCTGGAAGCGGGAGCGCAGATAGCCGCGATTGCACCCGGCGCCAAGAGCTATGCCCTCCCCCTCGTACTGGCCCGTATCGGGCTGCTCCCGGCGATGGAGCTGCGGCTCGGCGCCGAGTACCGGAGCCTGCGCGTTGCAGCACCATCATCCGGCGCCGCAACGGCGGCCAGCGGCATCGCCTCGGTCTCGGCCGGAGCCAAGATCGCCATCACCCCGGAGCAGGGGGCCATCCCGGAAACCGCACTCCTGCTGACGCTGGCCCTGCCGTACGGCAGCGGGAACTTCCGGCCGGCAGCGGTGGCGCCCTCGTTCCTGCTGGCGATGCGAAGCTCGCCCGGCGGACCGTTCAATCTCTACTACAACCTCGGCGGAAGCTGGGACGGCAGCAGCGGCGCGGGAACGGGACTCTACACGCTCGCGCTCTCCGCGACGATAGCCGGAGACCTGAGCGCCTTCGCCGAGCTGTATGGCTCGCTGGGGAGCGGCCTCCCCCCGGCGCACGCCGCCGATGCCGGGATAGCCTATCCGCTCTCCCCGAACCTCCAGCTGGACCTCTCCGGCGGGGCCGGCATCACCCAGCCGGCCCCGGAGTATTTCATCAATGCGGGCATATCGCTTCGCCTGCCGCGATGAGCCTCGCCCGGGGCTCCCGGGGCAATCTTTACGGAATCTTGATGCCCGCCCCCCAACTCTTGACGGGGAGCTGATGATTCCGGCTGCTATTTGCATGCAGTCAACAACAACATATCGGAGACCGGCATGCAGGACGTTCTGTTCCTTCTCATCATCATCGCCTCGTTCGCCGCCGCGATAGGCTATACCATCGCCTGCGAACGGCTCTGATACTCCAACCCGGAACGGGAGAATCGACCATGACGCTGGAATACATCCTCGGAGGAGCTGCCTCGATCGGGCTCCTCATCTATCTGGTGTACACGCTGATGCGGCCCGAGAAGTTTTAGGGAGCAATGCTGACATGACGACCAACGGAATCCTACAGATCATTCTCTTTTTCATCCTCGTCGTGGCGTTGATAAAGCCGCTCGGAATCTACATGGCAAGGGTGTTCAACCGCGAGCGGACGTTTCCGGAACGGATCATCGCCCCGCTGGAACGGCTCATCTACAGGCTCTGCCGAATCGATCCGAAAGAGGAACAGGGCTGGACCACCTATACCATGGCGATGCTCCTGTTCAATCTGGCCGGAGCGCTGATCCTGTACGGGCTCCAGCGGCTGCAGCATATCCTTCCGCTCAACCCCCAGGATCTGGCGGCGGTGCGCCCCGATCTGGCGCTGAACACCGCCGTCAGCTTCGTGACCAACACCAACTGGCAATCGTACGCCGGGGAGAGCACCATGAGCTATCTGACCCAGATGGCCGGGCTCACCGTGCAGAACTTCGTCTCCGCGGCCACCGGCATCGCCGTGGCGATCGCCCTGATCCGGGGATTCTCGCGGCACTCGGCGGCCACGCTGGGCAATTTCTGGAGCGATCTTACCCGCGCCACCCTCTACATCCTTCTGCCGGCCAGCATCCTCTTCGCCCTGGTCCTTGTCTGGCAGGGAGTGCCGCAGAACCTGGACGCCTCTACCACGGCCACAACCCTGGAGGGAGCCGCGCAGACGATAGCACAGGGACCGGTGGCATCGCAGGAGGCCATCAAGATGCTGGGAACCAATGGCGGAGGATTCTTCAATGCCAACTCCGCGCACCCGTTCGAGAATCCCACCCCGCTGGCGAACATGCTCCAGATGGTGTCCGTCTTCGCCATCGGCGCTGCTCTCACCTACACGTTCGGCCGGATGGTGGGGGACCAGCGCCAGGGATGGGGTCTGTTCGCGGCCATGGCGATTCTCTTCGTCATGGGAGCCGGCGCGGCCTATCACTTCGAAGCCGCCGGCAACCCGGCGGTAGGGGCGCTGGGCGTTGCGGCGGATGCCGGGGAACTCCAGGCCGGCGGGAATATGGAAGGGAAGGAGGTGCGGTTCGGCATAGCCTCCTCGGCGCTCTTCGCCACGGTCACCACCGCGGCCTCCTGCGGCGCGGTAAACAGCATGCACGCCAGCTACACGCCGCTGGGGGGACTGGTGCCGCTGGTGAACATGGAGCTTGGCGAGGTGATCGTGGGCGGGGTGGGAGCGGGATTCTACGGCATCCTCCTGTTCGCCATCCTGGCGGTGTTCATCGCCGGGCTGATGGTGGGGCGCACGCCGGAATATCTCGGCAAGAAGATCGAGGCCAGGGAGATGAAGATGACGGTGCTGGCGCTGATACTGGTGCTGCCGCTGGGCATTCTGGGATTCACCGCACTGGCGAGCGTTCACCCGGAGGGGACCATCGGGCCGCTCAACGCCGGACCGCACGGTTTCAGCGAGATACTCTACGCCTACGTCTCCGGAACCGCCAACAACGGCAGCGCCTTTGCGGGACTGGCGGCGAACACCCCCTTCTACAACATCACCCTGGCGGCCGCAATGTTCCTGGGGCGCTTTCTGTTCATCGTGCCGGCGATGGCCGTGGCCGGATCGCTGGCGCGGAAGAAGACCGTTCCCCCCTCCCCCGGCACCTTCCCCACAACCGGCCCGCTCTGGACCGGGCTTCTGGTGGGGATCATCCTGATCGTGGGGGGCCTGACATTCTTTCCGGCGCTGGCGCTGGGCCCGATCGTGGAGCACCTGATGATGCTCGCCGGGAAAGTATTCTGAGCGAACCCGCACAGTACCTGACAGTTCATACCGATAGATCATGTCCACACAATCATCTCTCTTCGACACCGCCATCGTGGGGCGGGCGCTCCGGGATTCGTTCATCAAGCTGAACCCGCGCACGCTGATGCGCAACCCGGTGATGTTCGTGGTGGAAGTGGTGGCACTGCTTACCACGATCCTCCTGGTGCGCGAGTTCGCCCTGCCCGGCGGGGACCCTGTGTTTACAGGGCAGATCGCCGCGTGGCTCTGGTTCACCATCCTCTTCGCCAACTTCGCCGAGGCGATGGCCGAGGGGCGCGGCAAGGCGCAGGCCGAGACGCTTCGCCGGGCCAAGACCGAGACATCGGCCAAACTGCTGCACGGCCCGTCCGGCAGGGAGTATGCGGAAGTGGCCGCCACCGCGCTGCGGCGCGGCAGCCTGGTGCTGGTTGAAGCGGGGGACATCATCCCCGGCGACGGCGATGTGATAGAGGGGGTGGCCTCGGTGAACGAGGCGGCCATCACGGGGGAATCGGCTCCGGTGATCCGCGAGAGCGGCGGCGATCGCTCGGCGGTCACCGGCGGCACGCGGGTGCTCTCGGACTGGATCAAGGTCCGCATCACCTCCAATCCCGGCGAGACCTTCATCGACCGGATGATAGCGCTGGTTGAGGGGGCGCAGCGGCAGAAGACGCCGAACGAGATCGCCCTCGGCATCCTCCTCTCCGGCCTTACCATCGTCTTCCTGCTGGCGGTAGCCACCATCGAGATGTTCGGGCTGTATGCCGGAACCGCCATACCGGTCACCATCCTGGTGGCGCTCCTGGTCACGCTGATCCCCACCACCATCGGCGGGCTCCTCTCGGCGATCGGCATCGCCGGCATGGACCGCCTGATACAGTACAACGTGCTGGCAACCAGCGGCCGCGCGGTGGAGGCGGCCGGGGATGTGGATACGCTCCTGCTGGACAAGACCGGCACCATCACGCTGGGAAACCGGATGGCAAGCGAGTTCGTGCCGATGCCGGGGGTTTCCGAAACCGACCTCGCCGATGCCGCGCAGCTCTCATCGCTCAGCGATGAAACCCCGGAGGGACGCTCCATCGTGGTGCTGGCAAAGGAGAAGTATGGCCTGCGCGAGCGGGAACTCGCTTCGCTTGGCGCGGAGTTCATCCCCTTCACCGCGCAGACCCGGATGAGCGGCGTGAACCTGAACGGAACCGAGATACGCAAAGGCGCGGCCGATGCCGTGCAGCGCTATGTGGCCGGGCGCAACGGCAGCCGCTATCTCCCGCCGAAGGAGCTGAACGAGGCCGTGGAGCGGATAGCGAAATCCGGAGGGACACCGCTCGTGGTGGCGCGCGACGGCCACGTCCTTGGCGTGATCTATCTGAAGGATATCGTGAAGGGAGGAATGCGCGAACGATTCGCCGAGCTGCGCCGGATGGGCATCCGCACCGTGATGATTACCGGCGACAACCCGCTCACCGCCGCGGCGATAGCCGCCGAGGCGGGAGTTGATGACTTTCTGGCGGAGGCCACCCCGGAGAACAAGCTGAAGCTGATCCGCGAGGAGCAGTCCAGAGGCAAACTGGTGGCGATGTGCGGCGACGGCACCAACGATGCCCCCGCTCTGGCACAGGCCGATGTGGGAGTGGCGATGAACACCGGCACCGCCGCGGCCAAGGAGGCGGGGAACATGGTGGATCTGGATTCCAACCCGACGAAGCTGATCGAGATCGTGGCGATCGGCAAACAGCTTCTGATAACACGCGGATCGCTCACCACCTTCAGCATCGCCAACGACGTGGCGAAATACTTCGCCATCATCCCGGCGATGTTCGCGGCCGCCTATCCGGAACTGAACGCACTGAACGTGATGGGGCTCGGCTCGCCGCAGAGCGCCATCCTCTCTGCGGTGATCTTCAATGCGCTGGTCATCATAGCGCTTATCCCGCTTGCGCTCCGTGGCGTCCCCTACAGGCCGCTCGGCGCAGGCGCCATCCTCCGCCGCAATCTTCTGGTGTACGGCCTTGGCGGCGTGGCCGTTCCCTTTATCGGCATCAAGATCATCGATGTGATCGTGAATCTGGTGATGGGGAAGTAGAGGGTGGTCCGTGGTCAGTATGCGGGCTGCGCCCGCTGTCAGTGGTCCGTCGTCGTTGAACCTGATTCTACATGCTCAATGTGGATTCCCCTTGCCGAAGCCACGGACTACTGACGACGGACTCCTTCCCGTCAATCTAAAATCGTCAATCTAAAATCGTCAATCGAAAACCTCATGCTTTCCCAACTACGTCCCGCATTCGCCCTGGCGATACTTCTTACGATCATCACAGGGCTGATCTATCCTCTGGCGATCACGGGCATCGCCCAGGCTCTGTTTCCCCATCAGGCCGAAGGAAGCCTGGTCCGCCGCCGCGGCACGGTGGTGGGCTCGGAGCTGATAGGGCAGAACTTCACCGGAAGAGGATATTTTCATTCGCGCCCCTCGGCCGCCGGCACCGGCTACGATGCGGCGGCCTCGGGAGGCTCGAACCTGGGCCCCACCAGCGCTGCGCTGATACGGCGGATGGATAGCCTTGCACGCCTGCTCCGCGCGGAGAACAGCGCGGCGGCCGTTCCCGTGGATATGGTGACCGCATCGGCCAGCGGGCTGGACCCGCATATCACCCCTGCGGCCGCCGGGTTCCAGGCACCCAGGGTGGCACGGGAGCGGGGGCTGCGGCTGGAGCAGGTTCGCGAGCTGATCCGCACTCATACCCAGGGACGCGATCTGGGCATGCTCGGCGAACCGCGTGTCCATGTGCTGGGCCTGAACCTGGCGCTGGATAGCATTGCCGGATGATGGGAGCTTGCCGGCCGGCCGGGCAGTGGTCCCTACTCCGTTATCCGCCGCGGCGATGCCGGGGATTCCCCTGAAGTACGTTCATTCCGGGAGGAGCTTTACGGGCACAACGGCCGCCTCGTATCTTTACACATCGCCCGCACGGCGCGGCGGCCGATACGGGATTGCGGCTCCCTGCATTTTCTCCAATCGAAAATGCCCCCAGGTAGTTCTCTCCTCATCGAACATCGGGAATCCCCATCATGTCCAACACCAGTCCGGGAGCGCATTCCCGTCCCCGTCCCGAGGCCCTTCTTGATGAAGCGAACCGGGAGGAACGGCGGCATGGGGGGCGGCTCAAGATCTTTCTGGGAGCCGCTCCCGGCGTAGGGAAAACCTACACCATGCTGGAGGCCGCGCGGCTGCGTGCCATCAACGGCACCGACGTGGCGATCGGCATCGCCGAGACGCATGGCCGAGCGGAGACGGCGGAGATGATGCTGGGACTGGAACTGATCCCCCGGCGCACGGTGGAGTACAAGGGACGCACCCTACAGGAGATGGACCTTGACGCGATCACGGCGCGCAAGCCGCAGCTGGCACTGGTGGATGAACTGGCCCACACCAACGCTCCGGGAAGCCGCCATCTGAAACGTTATCTCGATGTGGAGGAGCTGCTGGCATCGGGGATCGATGTCTATACCACCGTCAACATCCAGCACCTTGAAAGCCTGAATGATGCGGTGGCGCAGATCACCGGGATACGCGTGCGGGAGACGATCCCCGATAGAATCCTGGAACGTGCCGACGAGGTGGAGCTGGTCGATATCTCCACCGAGGAACTGCTCGCCAGATTGAAGGAGGGAAAGGTGTATCTCCCCGAACTGGCAACGCATGCGGCGCAGAACTATTTCCGTCCGGGAAACTTGAGTGCCCTGCGGCAGCTTGCGCTCCGGACGATGGCGCAGCGCGTGGACGACCAGATGCAGGGCTATATGCAGGCGCATGCCATCGCCGGCCCCTGGCCCACTACCGAACGGATGCTGGTGAGCATCGGGCCCAGTCCCCTCTCCCCTCGTCTGGTGCGGGCGGCGCGGCGCATGGCCGAGCGGCGGCGCGCCGAGTGGATGGCGGTCTATGTGGAGACCCCGGCGCACTTCAGGCTGGGCCAGGCCGATCGCGAGCGGATCGCCGGAACGCTCCGGCTGGCCGGCGAGCTTGGCGGCGAGGCCGTGACCATCCCCGGCCAGCACGTGGCGGACGATCTGCTCCGCTACGCACGATCGCGCAACGTGACCGAGATCGTGATAGGCAAATCGCAGCGCTCCCGGCTCTTCGAACTGCGCCACGGCTCCATCGTCCGGGAGCTGCTGCGTAAAGGGGGGAACATCGATATCTACGTGATCGCCGGACAGGAGGAGGAGACCCGGCCCGCCGCCGCAGCCGCCCCGTCGCGGGGGTGGCGGGAACGTCCGGCGGAATATCTCGTCGGCATCGCCGCCGTGGCGGTGGCCGCAATTGCCGCCGAGCTGCTGAAGAGCTATCTCTCCCTCCCCAATCTCTCCATGGTCTTTCTGGCGGCCGTTCTTTTCAGCGCCGCCCGCTCCGGCCTGCGCGTCTCCATCACCGTGTCGGTGCTGAGCGTTCTGGTCTACGACTTCTTCCTGGTCCCTCCGCACTACACCTTCACCATCGCAAGCCCGCAGGACGTGCTGGCGTTGCTGGTCTATCTGGCCGTGGCTATCCTGACGAGCAATCTGGCCGGGAGGATACGGGAGCAGGCGAACGCCGCGCAGCAGCGGGAGGCGGCCACCGCGGCGCTCTACAGCCTGAGCCGGGAACTGGCCGGAGCGGCCGGAACCGAAAGCGTTCTGGGAACGATCGTGACGAAGGTATCGCAGATACTGGACGCAAGCGCCGTGGTGCTTCTGCCGGAGGAGGGGAAACTTCTGGAACGGAGCGCCTATCCCCCCGGCACACGTCTGGACGCCCGCGAATGCGCATCGGCGGCCTGGACATGGCAGCATAGCCGGGAGGCCGGGCTCGGCACCGATACGCTCCCCGGCGAACGCTGGCACTATCTGCCGCTGAAAAGCGGCCAGGGGAGCATCGGCGTACTGGCACTCCAGCCACGGCTGCCGGAGCAGCCTCTCTCCCCGGAACATCATCGCTTTCTGGAATCGCTCGCCGATCAGGCGGTGGTGGCTCTTGAGCGGGCACGCCTGAGCACGGAGATAGAACAGGCGCGGCTTCTGAGCGAGCGCGAGCGCCTTCAGGCAACCCTCCTCTCCTCCATCTCCCACGATCTCCGTACGCCGCTGGCCTCCATCCTCGGCTCGGCCACAAGCCTTCTGGAAGAAGGGGCACGCTATGATGAGCCCACCCGCCGCGATCTTCTGAGCACGGTTCAGGAGGAGGCCGAACGGCTGAACCGCTTTGTGGGGAATCTGCTGGATACAACGCGGCTGGAATCGGGAGCGCTGCGGCTGAACCTGGAATGGACCGAGATGGGAGATCTTGCCGGCAGCGCCCTCTCCAGGCTTGCACGCGGGCTCGCCCGCTACACGGTCGCCGTGGATATCCCCCCTGCCCTTCCGATGGTCCGCCTCGACTTCGTCCTGATGGAGCAGGCCCTGGTGAACCTTCTGGATAATGCCGCCAAATATTCTCCTCCCGGAACCACGATCACGATACGCTCGTTTCAGGATGAGCGCTGGCTTGTGACGGAGGTTGAGGATGAAGGGCGCGGGGTGCCACCGGAAGACCTGGAACGTATTTTCGATAAATTCTATCGCGTGGAGCATGGCGACCGCCAGAGCGCCGGAACGGGGCTGGGCCTGTCGATCTGCCGGGGGATCGTGGAGGAGCATGGCGGGACCATCACCGCCCGCAGCCCGGCGGCTATGCGGGGAGAGGAAGCACGCGGAACGATCTTCACGATTCGTCTGCCGCTGCCGGAGAAGCCCCCCAGTCTGGAGCAAACGGAGATGAACCGATGAACGAGCAACAGATACGGGTGCTGGTGGTGGACGACGAGCCGCAGATCCGCCGGTTTCTACGGGCCAGCCTGAGCGCGCATGGATACCATGTGATCGAGGCCCCCGGCGGCCATGACGGGCTCCGCATGGCGACCACCGAACATCCCGATGTGGTGATCCTGGATCTGGGGCTCCCGGATATCGACGGCACGGAGGTGATAGGGCGGATCAGAGAATGGTCGAAGGTGCCGGTTATCATCCTTTCGGTGCGGGGACGGGAACAGGATAAGATCGATGCGCTCGATCGCGGCGCCGACGACTACGTCACCAAGCCGTTCGGCATCGGCGAGCTGCTGGCGCGCATCCGTGCCGCGCTCCGGCACCAACTGCAATCGGAGGTGGAGGACCCGGTCTTCCGTAGCGGGGGCCTGGTGGTGGATCTGGCAAAGCGGATCGTGACGGTGGATGAAGCGGAGATAAAGCTGACGCCGAAGGAATACGATCTGCTCCGGCATCTGGTACGGCACGCCGGCAAGGTGCTTACGCATCAATATCTTCTGCGGGAGGTATGGGGCCCAACCTATATGCGCGAAACCCATTATCTGCGGGTCTATATCGGAACGTTGCGGCAGAAACTGGAGCCCGATCCGGCCCGGCCCCGGTATATCCTCACCGAACCGGGAGTGGGATACCGGTTGCGCGAGGAGTAGGGGGATTTTCGATTTTAGATTTTCGATTACAGGCCTGGCGGCCCTTGTACTGGCAACTCTCAACAGAGTTCACGGAAAGACGCGAAGGAATACATCTTCTTTGCGCCTTCGCGGCTTTGCGTGATGCATTTTCCCTCGCGGGACGCTCAAGTATAGAGTTGCCTGTAGATTTTTGATTGGGAGAGTTGCCGGTTGTGGAGGCCGGAGTAAAAATACAACAGGGAGAGGCCGGTGTCCTGAACACTTCTCTCTCCCTGCTCCTGCACTTTTCGGCCCCAATCGTCACTGCAATCACGCCATCGCGGGGATTCGCCTGGTGCGTTCGCGCAGCAGCGCGACGATCTGCTCGTGGCTCGGGCTGGTGCCGGTAAGGTCCACATAATGCCGGGCGAGCTTGTTGTACTGCTTGGTCATCAGGAGGAACCAGATCACGAAATAATCGAGCCCTTCGAACACCACGGCGCCCTCGCGGGCATAGACCGCACGGTTATTCTGGAATTCCACCGGCATCTCGGTCCAGTGGCGATTGGCCTTCAGGTGATGGCCGATATGATAGCCATCGTTGAAGCAGCGGCGGTTGTACATGGTATTGATGCAGGTGATGCTGTTGCGGAAACAGTTCTCCGGATCACTCGCATCGATGAACGCATGCTGCGCCCAGTTGCCGGCCATCATGCCGAAACGGGCGGAGATCAGGGGGATCAGAAACACTACCAGCGCCGCCTGCCAGTTGAACCAGAGGAGAAGACCCACCACCACGTAATAACTCAGCTCGCCGATAACGGTGCGGCGCAGCAGCCGCTTGCGATTCTTCTTGTGCAGATAGATCGCCAGTTCCCAGGGTCCGGCGAAATAGAATTTTCCGAGATAGCGGGCGAAGTCGGCGAAGCTGTCGCGCTGCATACGCATGGTGCAGCTCAGGTCATCATCCATATTGTTTTCCGGATGATGCATCCCGATATGGTGGGTGAAGTAGGTCTCGGGGGTCTGGCCGAAAAACGGGGAGAGAACCCAGGGGATATAATGGCGCATCCAGGCATATTTGGGCTTGAAGAGCGCCCGATGGCTGGTGTTATGCAGCATCAGGATGACCGGGCCCAGAAATACTCCAACCACCAGGCCGATATAGATCGGCGCCAGCCACCAACTGAAATTGCCGGGAATAAAAAGATAGACCGCGAACGGAATGATGGTAAACGTCAGCAGAAGCGAAAGACGGATGAACGGCAGATCGCGCTCATCGTTGATAAGTTTCAGCCCGATACGATCGATAAGATTGATCCGCCCTTTCGGCGCGGCTATCGGGTCGGTTACGACCAGTGAGTTTCCCTGTACTTCCATTTCTGTTGTTATTCTAGTTGGGATCGGAGTTCCCCGCAAAATCCGTGCAAACCCGATTCCGGGTCGTCCAACACCGTCACGCCGATCCGGATCGGCACGGTCGGGCAGGATGGTCGCGTTCCAGGCCGGCCGGAGAAATAACTATTCTCCGGCGACTGAACAAGAAATCACCTCATCCGAACGAAAATTTCCTCTTCCCGGCCAGAAAACGGCCAACCGGGCAGAACCATAGCAGACTGGCGAACCCCAAAGGTTATGGCTAAATCATTGAGAGGCGCCCAGCAGCTCGTCCGTTCCGGAACTTCCCGCAGCACCGAAGAGACGCAGGGAAGACGTATCGCAAACAGTTTACATGTCCATGGCCTCTCTCTCACCCTTCTGCCGACCTCAGACTGCTTCTTTCTCAGGCCGCATCCCTTCCAGGTTTATACGATTACACTTTTACATACAAGACATCTCGACTATCTTTCATTCTGAAAGAATGCACCGGGATACGTTATTTTTCAACAGTATAATCCCTCATCAATGAGCCGCCAGCTTCAAGCCTTCCTAGTAGCTCTTAGTAGCCTGATAGCATTCCACTTTTCGGCTACCGCGCAATTAGTAACGCTTCAGGACAGCGTACAATTCTCGCTCATTCAAGGGAAGGATACGATTCCCGAGTCATGGTTCTCTCCGTCCTACGACTATGAGATGGCCTATGACTCCAGCCGCACACAGTTCGTTTTTAC